>CAZOWR010000338.1:0-1675 GCA_964583645.1 uncultured Enterobacteriaceae bacterium | reverse complement strand
CACCGAGAAGCAGTACTGGTACTGGATCCGCTGGTTCATCCGCTTCCACGGCATGCGCCATCCGCAGGAGATGGGCGGCGAGGAGGTGAAGGCGTTCTTGAGCTGGCTCGCCGTAGAGCGCAACGTCGCGGCGGCGACGCAGCACCAGGCGTTGCACGCGCTGCTGTTCCTTTACCAGAAGGTGCTCGGCATGGAGCTGCCGTGGCTCGAGGGCGTGGTGCGCGCGAAGCGCCCGGTGCGCGTGCCTACGGTGCTCACGGAGGAGGAGGTGGCGCGGCTGCTGGCGCGCATCGACGGCGCGCTCTGGATCATGGCGAGCCTGCTCTACGGCGCCGGGCTGCGGCAGGCGGAGTGCCTGATGCTGAGGGTGAAGGATCTGAACTTCGCCTACCGGCACGTGGTGGTGCGCGACGGCAAGGGGGCGAAGGACCGGGTTACGGTGCTCCCCGGGAATCTGGTCGAGCCGCTGCAGACGCACCTGGGCAAGGTGAGGATGCTGCACAACGCCGACCTCGAGGCGGGGTTCGGCGAGGTCTGGCTGCCGCATGCGCTGGCGCGCAAGTACCCCCAGGCGCCGAGGCAGTGGGGCTGGCAGTTCGCGTTTCCGTCGAAGAACCGGTCCAGGGATCCGGAGACGGGAACGATCCGGCGCCACCATGTCTTCCCGGACACGCTCGGGCAGGCGGTGAAGCGGGCGACCCGGGCGGCCGGGATCATGAAGCCGGCGAGCTGCCACACGCTGCGCCACTCGTTCGCGACGCACCTGCTTGAGCGCGGCTACGACATCCGCACGGTGCAGGAGCTGCTGGGACACGAGAGCGTGGAGACGACGATGATCTACACGCACGTCATGAACAAGGGCGCGCGGGGCGTGATGAGCCCGCTCGACCGCCTGGGCCCCGGTCCCGGCGCTATACTTCCCGCACCATGAGCGGAAAGCCCAACCCCTTCGAGACGGACCTCGACAAGAACCCCGCCAACCACGCGCCGCTCACGCCGCTCGGCTTCATCGAGCGCTCGGCCTCCGTGTACCCGGAGCGCCTCGCGGTGGTGCACGGCGCGCGCCGGTTCACCTGGAAGGAGACCTACGCGCGCTGCCGCAGGCTCGCCTCGGCGCTCGCCAGGCGCGGCATCGGCAAGGGCGACACGGTGGCGGCGATGCTCGCCAACACGCCGGAGATGTACGAGTGCCACTTCGGGGTGCCGATGACGGGCGGGGTGCTGAACACGCTCAATACGCGCCTGGACGCCGAGGCCATCGCGTTCATGCTGAAGCACGGCGAGGCCAAGGTGCTGCTCACGGACAAGGAATTCTCGGCGACGATCGAGGGGGCGCTCGCGAAGCTCGGTGCCAGGATCACGGTGATCGACGTGGACGATCCCGAGTACGCGGGACCCGGCAAGCGGCTCGGGGAGAATACCTACGAGGAGCTGCTCGCCGAGGGCGACCCGGAGTACGCCTGGGCCTGGCCCACGGACGAATGGAACGCGATCTCGCTCAACTACACCTCGGGCACCACGGGCGACCCGAAGGGCGTGGTCTACAGCCACCGCGGCGCCTACATCAACGGCATCTGCAACATCGTCACCTGGGGCATGCCGCATCACTCGGTGTACCTCTGGACGCTGCCGATGTTCCACTGCAACGGCTGGTGCTTCCCCTGGACCATGGCGG
>CAZOWR010000337.1:0-1821 GCA_964583645.1 uncultured Enterobacteriaceae bacterium | reverse complement strand
AGCACCTCGCGCAGCGCCTTGTGCATGAGGTGCGTCACCGAGTGGTTGCGCATGGTGCGCGCGCGCAGTTCGGCGTTGACGCGCGCTCCGACTTCGTCGCCCGCCTTGAGGCGGCCGGTCACCTGCTGGCCATGGTGGCCGAACACCTCCGCCTGGACCTTCTGCGTGTCCTCGACCGCGAACGTGCCCGCCGGCCCGGTGAGCTCGCCGCGGTCGCCGACCTGCCCCCCCGACTCCGCGTAGAACGGCGTGCGATCGAGCACCACGACGCCGATCTCGCCGGAATCGAGCTCGCCGACCTGCGCGCCGTCGCGGTAGAGCGCCACCACCTTGCCGCGCAGCTCGAGCGTGTCGTAGCCGTGGAACTCGGTGCTGCCCCCCGCGTACTCGAGCGCCGCGCCCGCCGAGAAACGGCTCGCCCTGCGCGCGCGCTCGCGCTGCGACTGCATCGCCGCCTCGAACCCCGCCATGTCGAGCATGACGCCGCGCTCGCGGCAGATGTCGGCGGTGAGATCCACCGGGAAGCCGTAGGTGTCGTAGAGCTTGAAGACGGTCTCGCCGTCGAGCAGCTTCTCGCCCGAGGCGAGCGCGCCTTCCAGCACTCCCATGCCGTTCTCCAGCGTCTCGGCGAAGCGCTCCTCCTCCTGCTTCAGGACTTCGGCGACCCTCGCCTTCGCATCCCTGAGCTCGGGGTAGGCGTCTCCCATCGCCCGGTCGAGGTCCTCTACGATGCGATGGAAGAATGGCTGCTTGCGCCCCAGCTTGTAGCCGTGGCGGATGGCGCGCCGGATGATGCGGCGCAGGACGTAGCCGCGCCCCTCGTTGCCGGGGATGACCCCGTCGACGACGAGGAAGCCGCAGGCGCGGATGTGGTCGGCGACGACGTTGAGCGAGGGACTGACGAGCTGCTTCTGCCCGGTCTCGCGCGCCGCCGCGCGGATCAGGTCCTGGAAGAGGTCGATCTCGTAGTTGGAGTGCCTGCCCTGCAGCACCGCGGCGATGCGCTCCAGGCCCATCCCGGTGTCCACCGAGGGCTTGGGCAGGGGGTGCATGAGGCCTGCGTCGTCGCGGTTGAACTGCATGAAGACGAGGTTCCAGATCTCGACATAGCGGTCGCCGTCGCCCTCGGCGGAGCCGGGCGGCCCGCCCTCGATGCCCGGGCCGTGGTCGTAGAAGATCTCGCTGCAGGGGCCGCAGGGGCCGGTGTCGGCCATCTGCCAGAAGTTGTCCGACTGGTACCTCTGGCCGCCGGGCTTGTCCCCGACGCGCACGCAGCGCGCCGCGGGCACGCCGATGCGCCTGGTCCACAGGTCGTAGGCCTCGTCGTCGCTCTGGTAGACGGTCGTCCAGAGGCGCTCGGGCGGCAGCTTGTAGACCTTGGTCAGCAGCTCCCAGGCGAAGTCGATCGCGTCCCGCTTGAAGTAGTCGCCGAAGCTGAAGTTGCCCAGCATCTCGAAGAACGTGTGGTGGCGCGCGGTGTAGCCGACGTTCTCCAGGTCGTTGTGCTTGCCGCCCGCGCGCACGCTGCGCTGCGCGGTCGCGGCGCGGCTGTAGTGGCGCTTCTCGCGGCCGAGGAACACGTCCTTGAACTGCACCATGCCGGAGTTGACGAACAGCAGCGTCGGGTCCTGCGCCGGCACCAGCGAGCTCGAGGGCACGATGGTGTGGCCCTTGGAGCGGAAGTACTCGAGGAAGCTCGAGCGGATCTCGGCGGACTTCATGCCGCCATTCTACGGTAACGCCCCGCGGCGCCCGGGCGCCGCGGAGCGCTAGCCCGGATATTTCATGAGTAGTGGATAGCCTCGTTCGCGTCGTGAGGCG
>CAZOWR010000336.1:0-1824 GCA_964583645.1 uncultured Enterobacteriaceae bacterium | reverse complement strand
GCGCTACATGAGCCCGGAGCAGGTGCGCAGCCTCGCGCTCGACCTGCGCACCGACGTCTACAGCGCCGGCGTGCTGCTCTACCAGATGCTCGCCGGGCGGCACCTGTTCGACGGCGAGACCGCCGTCGAGGTCGCCCTGCACCACATGCACACCCCGCCCCCGCCGCTGCCGGAGGCGCTCGGCGAGTACCAGGGGCTGCTCGACAAGCTGCTCGAGAAAGACCGCGATGCGCGCTTCCGCAACGCCGACGAGGTCATCGGCTTCCTGTCGCGCAAGTACTACCAGGGGTCCGGGGCGCTGGGCGCCGAGACCACGCAGCGCCTGCATTAGGGCAGGGCGCTCCAGATCGCCCGCAGCCGGTCGGGCAGGTCCTTGGGCGAGAAGGGCTTGGAAATCGTGCCGGCGGCGCCCATGCCGCGCAGCTCGTTGAGCTCCGCGCTCGAGGCCTTGGCGGTGATGAACACGACCGGCAGCTCGCGCGTCGCGGGGAGCTCGCGCATCTTGCGGAACAGGGTGGGGCCGTCCATGCCCGGCATCATCCAGTCGAGCATCACCAGATCGGGCGCGAACGCCGCCATCGCGTCGATCGCCTTGAGCGGGTCGCCGACCACCTCCACAGTCAGCTTGCCGACTCTTTCCAGCGACATGCGCACGATGCGCTGGATGTCCTCGTCGTCCTCCACGTAGAGCACGCGCGTCAGGGGCCTCGCGGGCATACCGGGTCCTCCGGGTCAGGCGGGTGCCGCCGCCGCCGTCGCGGCCACGGGCAGGTCGAAGTAAAAGCTGGTGCCGCCGCCGTCGCGGCTGGCAAAGCCGATCGAGCCTTCCATCATCTCAATCAGGCGCTTGCAGATGGCGAGCCCCAGCCCGGTGCCGCCTTTCTGCCGCGTGAACGCCGAGTCGGCCTGCGCGAAGCGGCTGAAAATGCGGGCGCGGAAGCCCTCTGGGATGCCCGGCCCGCGGTCGTGCACGGCGATGCGCGCGCGCGTGCCGAGGTGCTCCATGGTGACCTCGACCACGCCCCCCTCGGGCGAGAACTTGGCCCCGTTCGACAGCAGGTTGGTCAGCACCTGGAGCAGGCGCTTGCGGTCGACGTTGGCCTGGGCGCGCACCGGCTCGCCGCGCACTTCGAACCGTACCTTGTAGCGCTCGGCGAACGCGCGGTTCAGCACCAGCGACTCGCGCACGATCTCGTCCAGCGCCAGCACCTCCGGGTGCAGGTCGAGTTTTCCCGACTCGATCTTCTCGACGTCCAGGATGTCGTTGATCAGGTCGAGCAGGCGCTGGGCGTTGCGCTCGGCGACGCCGGTCAGCTCGCCGACGTCCTTCTCTAGGTCGCCGAAGACGCCCGAGTTGATGAGCTGCAGCGAGCCGATGATCGAGGTGAGGGGCGTGCGCAGCTCGTGCGACAGCGTCGAGGTGAACTCCTTCTTCAGCCGCTCGGCCTCCATCTGCTGCGTGATGTCGCGCCCCTGCGCGATCACCGAGATGACGCGGCCCTCGGGGTTGACCAGCGGCGTCAACCCCCACTCGCACACGATCTCGGCGCCGTCGCGCCGCACGCTCGTCAGCCGACGGGCGAAGATCGGCTCGTGCGTCTGCAGCATGGCGCGCCACTCGGCGCGCATCGCCTCGCCGTCGCGCGGGGAGAACAGGAAGTCCGTAGGGATGCGCCCCGCGACCTCGGCGGCCGGGTAGCCGAGCAGGGTCTCCGCCCCCGGGTTGAGGCTCAGCACGTTGCCCGCCGCGTCGAGCTCGAACACCGCGATCGGCGAGCGCTCGGCGAACAGCGCGAGCTTGCGCCCCGAGGCCTCGACCTGGCG
>CAZOWR010000335.1:0-1833 GCA_964583645.1 uncultured Enterobacteriaceae bacterium | reverse complement strand
CTCCTCGGTGATCTTGAAGCGCTTGAAGGCGACCTTCTCGCGCAGCTTGAAGCGCTTGAGCTGCTCCTCCTTGCCGATGGCGAGCCAGAACTTGACCAGCACCACGCCGCTGCGCACCAGCTGCTGCTCGAAGTCCGCGATTTCGCCGTAGGCGCGCATCCAGTCGGGCTCGCTGCAGAAGCCCTCGACGCGCTCGACCAGCACCCGCCCGTACCAGGAGCGGTCGAAGATCACGATGCGGCCGTGCTGGGGCACGTGGCGCCAGAAGCGCCACAGGTAGGGCTGGGCGCGCTCCTCCTCGGTGGGCGCGGCCACCGAGACGTTGAAGTAGCGGTGCGCATCGAGCGCCTGCGTGATGCGCCGGATCGCCCCGCCCTTGCCGGCGGCGTCGTTGCCCTCGAACACCGCGACCACCGCGATGTCCCTGAAGGCGGGATCGCGCGACAACAGGTTTAGACGCCCCTGCAGCTTGTCGCGCTCCTTCCGGTACTGCTCGCGGGTCATCGGCTGGTCGAGCTGGAGCGCCCGGATGACGTTGAGCTTGTCCGGCGTGGAGAGCAGCGGCGGATTGCGGTCGGGCAGCGCCTTGACCGGCTTCTGCTTGAGCCGCTCCCGCATGGCGGCGAGCAGGTGCCTGCCCACGGCCAGGGACCGGTAGCGGCGGTCCGCGCCCGGCACCACGATCCAGGGCGCCTCGCCGGTCGAGGTTCGGCGCAGGAACGGATCGCAGACCTTGACGAACCTGTCGTACATCTTGAAGTACTTCCACTCGATGTCGGTGACCCGCCAGGCGGTCTCCGGGTCGCGCTCGAGGGCCTTGAGGCGCTTGCGCTGCTGCTTCTTCGAGAGGTGGAACCAGTACTTGAGCAGCAGCACGCCCTCGTCGCAGAGCATGCGCTCGAAGCGCAGGATCTCGTCGATGCCGCGCGAGAACTCGCCCTTGCCGATGTCGCCGTAGACGCGCTGCAGGATCGGCTGCGTGTGCCAGGCGCCGAAGAAGATGCCGATGGTGCCCTTGGGGGGGAGGGCGCGCCAGAAGCGCCACATGGCGGGGCGCTCGCGCTCCTCGTCCGTGGCCATGTGGAAGGCGTGGCTGTGGATGTGGCGCGGGTCCATCCACTCGTTGAGCAGGTTCACGGTCTCGCCCTTGCCCGCGCCCTCGACGCCGGCGATGAGGATCAGCACCGGGAAGCGCCCGTTGAGCTTCAGGTCGTACTGGGCGTTGAGCAGTCCCTCGCGCAGCTTCGGCTCCTCGCGCGCGTAGACGGGCTTGCTGATCTTGTGGTCGAGGTTGGCGGAATCGAACATGGCAGCTCCTTGTCGGTAGCTAGCGTTCCCAGAAGCGTCCGGCGGCGCGCAGCCGTTTCCACGCCGGCCGCAGGCGCCGCCAGTGGCCCGCGAGCGCGGCGGCGTTGCGCGCCTCGACGAGCCTGCGCGCCGCCTCCCCCGCGGCCGGCTGGGCCTGCGCGAGCAGCCGCGCGGCGGTGGCGCAGTCGTTGATGCCGCCGAGCGCGTCCTGCAGCGCCTTGAGCGGCCGCGAGACGCGCGCGACGCGGGGCGCGGGGTAGAGCGGCGCGAAGAACTCGACCGTGTAGCGCAGCTTCTTCACGGCGATGCGCAGGCGGTGCAGCTCGGCCGCATCGCGCCGCGCGAGCTTGCGCCCGCGCCGCCGCACCTGCCGGTGGCGCCGCTCGAGCGCGGCAGCCGCGTACTCCCGGACCGGGCGGCGCAGGGCGCGCGCTTCGTCGAGCGGCAGCAGCGAGGTCCAGGACTCGTCCGCGAGCCAGGCGCGCAGGTCCGAGGGCAGGCGCGCGCCGCGCTCGGAGGCGACGG
>CAZOWR010000334.1:0-1929 GCA_964583645.1 uncultured Enterobacteriaceae bacterium | reverse complement strand
GCATCGTGCGCGCCTCCAACATCCTGATGCTCGCGCTCGGCAACGTCGGGCGCTCCGGCGGCGGCTGCAACATCTACCGCGGCCACGACAACGTGCAGGGCGCGACCGACGTCGGCCCGAACCCCGACACCCTGCCGGGCTACTACCCGGTGGCGGTCCCGGGCGCCTGGGCGCACTGGGCGAAGGTGTGGAACGTCGACCTGAAGTGGCTGCAGGAGCGCTTCGCCCCCGGCATGATGGGCAGGCCCGGGATGACGGTATCGCGCTGGATCGACGGCGTGCTCGAGAAGAACGAAGCGATCGACCAGGGCCCGAACCTGCGCGCGCTGTTCTACTGGGGCCATGCGCCGAACAGCCAGACGCGCGGGCCCGAGATGCTCAAGGCGATGGAGAAGCTCGACCTGCTGGTCGTGCTCGACCCGTACCCGTCGGCGAGCGCGGCGATGTTCGCCAAGGTGCGCAAGGACGGCGCCTACCTGCTGCCGGTCGCGACGCAGTTCGAGACCGAGGGCTCGGTGACCGCCTCCAACCGCTCGCTCCAGTGGCGCGAGCGGGTGATCGAGCCGCTGTTCGAGTCGCGCACCGACCACATGATCATGTACCAGATGGCGGTCAAGCTCGGCTTCGGCGACCAGTTCATCGGCAAGAAGGACGGCAAACAGAACCTCAGGCTGGTGAAGGGCAAGGGCGGCGAGGAGCCGTCGATGGAGGACGTGCTGCGCAACGAGATCAACCGCGGCTGCTGGACGATCGGCTACACCGGCCAGTCGCCCGAGCGCATCCAGGCGCACATGAGGAACATGCATGTCTTCGACGTCAAGAGCCTGCGCGCGCGCGGCGGCAAGGACGCCAAGACCGGCTACGATCTCACCGGCGATTACTTCGGCCTGCCGTGGCCCTGCTACGGCACCGCGGCGATCAAGCATCCCGGCACGCCGAACCTGTACGACACCTCCAAGCACTCGATGGACGGCGGCCATACCTTCAGGGCGCTGTTCGGGGTGGAGAAGGACGGGGTCAACCTGCTCGCCGAGGACGGCGTGCACTCGAAGGGGAGCGACATCACCACCGGCTATCCGCAGTTCGACCACGTGCTCCTGAAGAAGCTCGGCTGGTGGGACGAGCTCACCGACGCGGAGAAGACGGAGGCCGAAGGCAAGCTCTGGACCAACGACCTCTCGGGCGGCATTCAGCGCGTCGCGATGAAGCACGGCTGCAGCGCGTTCGGCAACGCCAAGGCGCGCGCCGTGGTGTGGAACTTCCCCGACGGGATCCCGCAGCACCGCGAGCCGCTCTACTCGCCGCGGCCGGACTTGGTCGAGAAGTACCCGACGCACGACGACGTCAAGGTGCTCTGGCGCCTGCCGACGATGTTCAAGTCGGTGCAGCAGAAGGCGGTCAAGGACGAGATGCACAAGAAGTTCCCGCTCATCCTGACGAGCGGCCGCCTGGTCGAGTACGAGGGCGGCGGCGAGGAGACGCGCTCCAACCCGTGGCTCGCCGAGCTGATGCAGGACAACTTCGTCGAGATCAACCCCAAGGCGGCCGCCGACCGGGGCATCCGCAACGGCGAGTACGTATGGGTGAGCAGCCCCTCGGGGGCGAGGATCAAGGTGAAGGCGCTCGTGACCGAGCGCGTCGGCGCGGATACCTGCTTCATCCCGTTCCACTTCTCGGGATGGTGGCAGGGCGACGACATGCTGCCGTACTACCCGGAGGGCGCGGCGCCGATTGTGCGCGGCGAGGCGGTCAACACCGCCACGACCTACGGCTACGACCGCGTCACGATGATGCAGGAAACCAAGACGACGCTTTGCCAGGTCGCAAGAGCATAAGGAGGAGACGCCATGGCAAGAATGAAATTCCTGGTTGATGCCGAGCGCTGCATCGAGTGCAACGGCTGCGTCACCGCCTGCAAGAACGAGAACG
>CAZOWR010000333.1:0-1945 GCA_964583645.1 uncultured Enterobacteriaceae bacterium | reverse complement strand
CCTTCACCAACAAGCCGCCCTGCGGCCCCAAGCGCGGCCACGGCACGCCGCAGCCGCGCTTCGGCCAGGAGGTGCAGCTCGACAAGATCGCGCACAAGCTGGGCATCGATCCGGCGGGGCTGCGGCTCGGCATGATCGCCAAGCCCGACTCGCTCACGGCGAACTGGCTCAGGATCGGCACCATCGGGCTCGCCGAGTGCATCCGCCAGGTGGTCGCAAAGTCTGAATGGAAGAGCAGGTACGGCAGGCTTCCCCGGGGCAAGGGCCTGGGCCTTGCGTGCAGCGCCTATCTCTGCGGCGCGGGCCTGCCCATCTACTGGAACAAGATGCCGCACTCGGGCGTGCAGCTGCTCCTGGATCGCAGCGGCCAGGCGACCGTGTTCTGCGGCGCGACCGAGATCGGGCAGGGGTCGGACGACGTGCTCGCGGCGATGATCGCCGAGGTGCTCGGCATAGACCCGTACGAGGTGCGCTGCGTCACCGGCGACACCGGCCTCACGCCGGTGGACCTCGGCTCCTACTCGAGCCGGGTCACGGTGATGATGGGCCACGCCGCGATCAGGGCGGCCGAGCTCGTGAAAGCCAGGATCGCCGAGGTGGCCGCGGAGCAGCTCGAAGTCGCCCCCGACCGGCTCGAGTTCGCGAACGGCAGGGTCTACCTCCAGTCCGACCCGGGCCGCTTCCTCCCGTTCAGGGAAGCCGTGGAGCTCGCGGAGGCGAAGTTCGGCACCCTCGGGGCGGTGGGCTCGTACTCGCCGCCGCGCTCGCCCGGCCGCTACAAGGGCGCGGGCGTGGGCCCGTCGCCCGCGTACTCATATTCGGCGTGCGTGGTGGAAGCGGAGGTGGACGAGGCGACCGGCTGGATCGCGGTGCCGAAGATCTGGATCGCGCACGACATCGGCCGCGCGGTGAACCCCGTGCTCGCGCGCGGGCAGGTCGAGGGCAGCGTCTACATGGGCCTGGCGGAGGCGCTGATGGAAGAGCAGGTGTTCCGCCGCCTGCCGCCGAAGCTTTCCGGCGCGCTGGTGCACAAGTTCCCGTCGCTGCTCGAGTACAAGAGCCCGACCTCGCTCGACATGCCCGAGGTGGAGACGATCCTGGTCGAGGACCCCGACCCGAACTGCCCGTTCGGCGCCAAGGAGGCGGGGCAGGGGCCGCTGCTGCCGGTGATGCCCGCGGTGGCCAATGCGATCTTCGATGCGGTGGGGGTGCGCATCGACGAGCTGCCGATCACGCCCGACAAGGTCTTGCGCGCGCTGCAACTGCAGGCGCAGGGCAAGGAGCCGCGCGTCGGGCCCGCGGCGTTCCCGCACGTTCCCTATCCGAAGCCGATCTACGTCGCGCCGCCGTGGGAGGGCGGCGACGGCAAGGAGTCGAAGAAGCATGATGCGGCTGCCGTGGTTTGAGCACCGCGCCCCGCGCACGGTGGCGGAGGCCGCGCGTATCCTCGCGGGCGAGGGCCCGCAGGCGATGCTGATCGCCGGCGGCACCGACCTGCTCCCCAACATGAAACGGCGCCACCAGGCGCCGAAGACGCTCGTGTCGCTGCGTCGGGTGGAGGGGCTGAAGAAGGTGCAGAACGGCGCCGGGCTCACGCTCGGCGCGGGCCTCACCCTCACCGAGATCGTGCATCTGGAAAAGGCACCGGCGGCGCTGCGCCAGGCGGCGGGACAGGTCGCGACGGTGCACCTGAGGAACATGGGCACGCTCGGCGGGAACCTGTGCCTCGATACGCGCTGCACCTACTACAACCAGAACCACGAGTGGCGCAAGGCGATCGACTTCTGCCTGAAGAAGGACGGCGACGTGTGCTGGGTCGCCACCGCGAGCAAGCGCTGCGTGGCGGTTTCCTCCACCGACACCGCGCCGGCGCTCATCGCGCTGAATGCGAAGGTCAGGCTTGTCGGCCCCGCCGGCGAGCGGGAAATACCGGTCGAGGCGCTCT
>CAZOWR010000332.1:0-1948 GCA_964583645.1 uncultured Enterobacteriaceae bacterium | reverse complement strand
GGCACGGGCTACTTCGACCAGGTCACCCAGGTGGTCACCGCCGGCAAGGCCTCGACCACGGCGCTGCACGGCTCGACCGAGGACGAGCAGTTCTTCGAGGCAAAGGCCAAGGCGAAGAAGGTCGCCTGATGTGAGCGTGCCGGCGAAGGTCCTGCCGCCCCCCGCGGCCCGGCGCAGCCGGGCCGCGGAGGTGGCGTACGCGATCCTCGAGGGCTTCGACCGGCACTACCGGCTGTTTCGCGGCGCGGCGCGGCGCGCGAAAGCGCATTTCGAGGCCGCCGACTGGGAAGGGATGCGGCGGCTCGCGCGCGAGCGCATCGAGATGTACGACGCGCGCGTCGAGGAGGCGGTGCGCGGCATCCTCGAGCGCTTCCCCGAGGCCGAGGGCGACGAGACGCTGTGGCCGGCGATCAAGCTCGCCTACATCCCGCTGCTGCACGAGCACCGTCAGCCCGAGTGCGCCGAGACCTTCTACAACTCGGTCGCCTGCAAGGTGCTGCACCGGCGCTACTACCGCAACGAGTTCATCTTCTGGCGGCCCGCGGTGGCCACCGAGCACCTCGAGGGCGACGAGCTTGCCTACCGCTGCTACTACCCGCTCAAGGAGGGGCTGCGCGGGGCGCTCGAGCACATCGTGCGCGGCTTCGGGCTCGCCAACCCCTGGGAGAACCTGCGCCGCGACCTGCGCTCGGTGGTGCACGCGCTGCGCGCGCGCTTTCCGCGCCCGGCGCGCGCGCGCCCGAGCCTGCAGGTGCAGGTGCTGGGGTCGCTGTTCTTCCGCAACCAGGGCGCCTACATCGTCGGGCGCATCGTCAACGGCTCGCAGGAGGTGCCTTTCGCGGTGCCGGTGCTGCAGAACGCGCGCGGCGAGCTGTACCTCGACGCGCTGCTGCTCGATGCGGACCCGCTGGTGATCCTGTTCTCCTTCGCGCGCGCCTACTTCTTCGTCGACATGGAGGTGCCCGCGGCCACGGTCTCGTTCCTGCGGCTGCTGATGCCGAGAAAGCCGCGCGCCGAGATCTACATGGCGGTGGGGCTGGCCAAGCAGGGCAAGACGCTCTTCTACCGCGACCTCTTCTACCATCTCAAGCACTCCTCGGACAATTTCACCGCCGCCCCGGGCATCCGGGGCACGGTGATGCTGGTCTTCACCCTGCCCTCCTTCCCCTACGTCTTCAAGGTGATCCGCGACCGCTTCGCGCCGCCCAAGGAGCTGGACCCGCAGACGGTGCGCGAGAAGTACCAGCTGGTGAAGTACCACGACCGCGTCGGGCGGCTCGCGGACACGCTCGAGTACTCGCTCGTCGCGCTGCCGCTGGGGCGCTTCGACCCCGCGGTGCTCGAGGAGCTGAAGCGCGAGGCCGCCTCCAACATCGAGCTCGAGGACGACAGGATCGTCATCAAGCACGTCTACATCGAGCGGCGCATGCAGCCGCTCAACCTGTACCTCGAGGAGGTGGCGGGCGACGGCGACGCCGCGCGCCTGCGCCAGGCGCTCTGGGAGTACGGCTTCGCCATCAAGGAGCTCGCCGGGGCGGGCATCTTCCCCGGCGACATGCTGCTCAAGAACTTCGGCGTCACGCGCCACGACCGGGTGGTGTTCTACGACTACGACGAGATCGCCCACATGATCGAGTGCAACTTCCGGCGCATCCCGCCGCCGCGCTCGCTGGAGGACGAGATGTCGGCCGAGCCCTACTACTCGGTGGGGTCCAACGACATCTTCCCCGAGCAGTTCGCGAGCTTCCTGGTCAGCGACCCGCAGGCGCGCAGTATCTTCCTCGAGAAGCACGCCGACCTCATGGACCCGGCGTTCTGGCGCGGCAAGCAGGCGCAGCTGCGCGCCGGCGTGCAGGAAGAGGTCTTCCCCTACCCCCAGGCGATCCGCTTCAGGCGCTAGCCCGGATATTTCATGAGTAGTGGATAGCCTCGTTCGCGTCGTGAGGCG
>CAZOWR010000331.1:0-1952 GCA_964583645.1 uncultured Enterobacteriaceae bacterium | reverse complement strand
CCGGGCTCGAGCCGATGAAGCTCGCGAAGGTGTACTTGGTGCGCCGCTGCGCGGCAAGCTCGCGCTTGGCGTCGTCGAGGTCGCGCTGCAGGCGCGCGAACTTCGCGATCAGCGGCTGCAGCGTCGCCTCGGGGTGGTCGAACAGCACCATGCCGAGCGCGCCGATCACCTCCCCCGACTCGTCGCGCAGCGGGATCCTCGAGACCACGAAGGTGCCCGCCTTGTTGGTGAGCAGGTCCACCAGGATCGGCTTGCCGGTCTCGATGACGTGGCGCATGAGCGTGTTCGGCACCACTTCCTCGACCGGGCGCCCGACGAACTCCTCGGGACCCTTGAAGCCGAGCGCGGGCAGGAACCGCTTGTAGCTGTCGTTGATCCAGACGACGCGCCCGGCGCGGTCCACCAGCATCATGCCCTCGCTCATGCTCGAGAACAGGCCGAACATGGAGCGCGCCGCGAGCTCGAGGATGCTCTCGGCGTCGCTCGGCAAGCTGGGCGGCTTCGCCACGCGCTACTCCGGGCGCGCCTGGGGCTTGGGCCGGCGCCCGATCGTGACCGGGAGCTCGACCTGCTCGCCCCGGCGATTGATGCGAAGCTTCGCGGTGCGTCCCGGCTCGAGCGCCGCGACGACGTTGAGCACGCTCTGCGGGTCGGTGACCCTCGTACCCTCGACCGAGAGCAGCACGTCCCCCGGCCGGGCGCCCGCCTTGTCGGCGGGCCCGTTGCGCAGCACGCCGCTGATGATGGCACCCTGGGGCGCCCCGAGCTTGAACGATTCGGCGAGCGCGGGCGTCACCGCCTGCAGCTCGACGCCGATCCAGCCGCGCGTCACGGCGCCCGTCCTGACGATCTGCTCGAGCACCATCTTCGCGGTCGAGACCGGGATCGCGAAGCCGATGCCGAGCGAGCCTCCGCTGCGCGAGTAGATCGCCGTGTTGATGCCGACCAGGTTGCCCCGTGCATCCACCAGGGCGCCGCCCGAGTTGCCCGGGTTGATCGCGGCATCGGTCTGGATGAAGTTCTCGAACACGTTGATGCCGAGCCCCGAGCGCCCGAGCGCGGAGACGATTCCCGAGGTCACTGTCTGGCCGACGCCGAACGGATTGCCGATCGCGAGCACCACGTCGCCGACGCGCAGGCCTTCGGAGGAGCCGAAGGCCATCGCCGGGAGCTTGCCGGCCTGCACGCGCAGCACCGCGAGGTCGCTCTCCGGGTCGTTGCCGACGACCTTGGCGAGCAGCTTCCTGCCGTCGGGGAGCGCCACCTCGATCTCCTCGGCGGCCTCCACCACGTGGTTGTTGGTGAGGACGTACCCCGAGGGGCTGACGATCACCCCCGAGCCCAGGCTCGAGGCGCGCTGCGGGTCGTCGCCGAAGGGGTCGCCGAAAAAGCGCCGGAAGAGCGGATCGTCGAGCAGCGGATGGCGCGGGGCGCGCACTTCCTTCGAGGTGAAGACGTTCACCACCGAGGGCGCGGCTTTCTGCACCGCCGTGTAATACGAATCGACCGGCGCGGGCGGCGCAGGGGCGGCGGGCGCCGGTGCCTGCTGCAGCACCTGCACCACGTCGGCCGGGGCGCGCGAGGGCAGCCACTCGGGCTTGAGCGTCGTGACGACGAACAGCGCCGCGAGGCAGACCGTCGCGGTCTGCGCAAAGATGAGCCAGAGGCGTCGCATCGGGGGATTGGCAATCTACCACAAAACGCCTTTCCTTCCAATAACTTAGGCGCGAAAACGTGGACTTTCCGGAGGCGGGCCGCTAGAATCGCGCTTCCCCTCTACCGTCCGATCCCGCCCAGCCTACCGATGACCGACAAGAAGCCCGATACCACGCGGCGCAACCTCATCGTCGCGACGACGCTCGTGGGCGGCGCCGCCAGCGCCGGCGCCGCAGTGCCCTTCGTCTGGAGCATGTGGCCCTCGGAGCGCGCCAAGGCGGCCGGCGCGCCGGTCG
>CAZOWR010000330.1:0-1964 GCA_964583645.1 uncultured Enterobacteriaceae bacterium | reverse complement strand
TGCTCGAGATCGTCGACAAGGAGAAGCCCTGGGGCGTGATCGTGCAGTACGGCGGCCAGACGCCGCTCAAGCTCGCGCGCGACCTGGCGGCGGCCGGCGTGCCGATCATCGGCACCAGCGCGGACTCGATCGACATCGCGGAGGACCGCGAGCGCTTCCAGAAGCTGCTCAACCGGCTCAAGCTGCGCCAGCCGCCGAACCGCACCGCGCGCTCGGCGAAGGACGCGCTGCGCCTCGCCGAGGAGATCGGCTACCCGGTGGTGGTGCGCCCGAGCTACGTGCTCGGGGGGCGCGCCATGGAGATCGTCAACCAGCACTCGGAGCTCGAGCAGTACATGAAGAACGCGGTCAAGGTCTCGAACGACGCGCCGGTGCTGCTCGACCGCTACCTGTCGGACGCGATCGAGGTGGACGTCGACTGCGTCGCCGACGGCGCCGGGGTGTTCATCGGCGGCATCATGGAGCACATCGAGCAGGCCGGGGTCCACTCGGGGGACTCCGCCTGCTGCCTGCCGCCGCACTCGCTGGCCAGCCACCTCGAGCGCGAGCTGCGCCGCCAGACGGTGGTGCTGGCAAGAGCGCTGGGCGTCAACGGGCTGATGAACGTGCAGTACGCGATCCAGCGCGACACCGTCTACGTGCTCGAGGTCAACCCGCGCGCCTCGCGCACGGTGCCGTTCGTCTCCAAGGCCACGGGCCTGCCGCTCGCCAAGATCGCGGCGCGCTGCATGGCGGGCAGGCCGCTCGCCGCGCAGGGGCTCGGCGGCGGGGAGGGGGTGGTGCCGCCCTACTTCTCGGTCAAGGAGGCGGTGTTCCCCTTTTCGCGCTTTCCCGGCGTCGACCCGATCCTCGGCCCCGAGATGAAGTCCACCGGCGAGGTGATGGGGGTGGGCCGCAGCTTCGGCGAGGCCTTCGTCAAGTCGCAGCTCGCCGCCGGCGTGCGGCTGCCGCGCGAGGGCGGCGGGCGGCGCGCCTTCATCAGCGTGCGCGACGGCGACAAGCTCGCCGCGATCACGGTGGGGCGGGAGCTCGCGGAGCTGGGCTTCAGCCTGCTCGCCACGCGCGGCACCGCGCGCGTGCTCGCCGCGCACGGCGTGCCGGTGGCGCTCGTGAACAAGGTCGCGGAGGGGCGGCCGCACATCGTCGACATGATCAAGAACGGCGAGATCGGCATCATCGTCAACACGGTGGAGGATACGCGCACCGCGATTCTGGACTCGCGCTCGATCCGCACCAGCGCGCTCGCGCAGCGGGTCACCTACTACACCACCATCGCGGAAGCGCGCGCCGCCTGCACCGGGATGCGGGCGCTGGCGCGCCTGGAGCCCTACCGCCTGCAGGACCTGCACGCGCAACTGGCCCGCGCGGCGGCCCCCGAGGCCGTCAGCTGAGCCGATGGCGAAGACCCCCATGACCCGGCACGGCGCGGAGCTGCTGCGCGCGGAGCTGCAGCGGCTGAAGGGCGTGGAGCGCCCGCGCATCTCGGCCGCGATTGCCGAGGCGCGCGCGCACGGCGACCTGTCGGAGAACGCCGAGTACGAGGCCGCGCGGGAGCGCCAGGGGTTCGTCGAGGGCCGCATCGCCGAGCTCGAGGCGAAGCTCGCCAACGCGCAGGTGATCGATCCCAGGCTGCTGGATGCCGACGGGCGCTGCGTGTTCGGCGCCACCGTCGAGCTGGAGGAGCAGGCGAGCGGCGAGGCGACCTGCTACCAGATCGTCGGCGAGGACGAGGCCGACATCAAGGCCGCGAAGATCTCCATCAGCTCGCCCATCGCGCGCGCGCTGATCGGCCGCTACGCGGGCGAGGCGGTCGAGGTGCACACCCCGGGGGGGGTGCGGCGCTACGAGATCCTCGAGGTGCGCTACGAGTGAAGCGGGGCCGGCCGGCGGCGCTAGCGCCGCCGGCCCAAGCTAGCCGGACTTCGCGGATTCGAGGGGTCGGCGAGGGTTAAGTAGTTGATGCG
>CAZOWR010000329.1:0-1993 GCA_964583645.1 uncultured Enterobacteriaceae bacterium | reverse complement strand
AGTACTTGGCTACGAACCAAGGGGTCGTGGGTTCAAATCCTGCCGGGCGCGCCAAATATGCAAGGGCCAGCGATCGCTGGCCCTTTTCACTCTTGCCTGCCCTCTCAGGGCCCTAGCCCCAGAACGTCCAGAAGAACAGCGCGAACCCGGGCGGCAGCAGCAGGCTGAAGAAGGCCAGCGAGCGGATGCGCCGGCGCTCGTTGGCGTCGAGCTCGACCTTGCGGCCGTAGCGCTTGCCGCGCTCGGCCGCGGCCTTGTTCGCCATCACGTATTCCACGATCACCAGGAATGCCGCGAGGCCCAGTCCCACGAGCGCGCCCTGCAGGGTGACGTTCATGATCGGTCGCCTTGGTCCAGTCGCCGCGCAAGTCTAGCCCGGATTCACTCGCGCAGGCGAATCTGCAGGCTCTGCGTGGAGCGCCCGGCGAGGCCCCCGGCGTCGAACACGCGCGCCTCGGCCACCCCGCCCCCGGCGGGCCCCACCAGGGTGCGGGCGTCGATGCAGATCCACTCGCCCTCGGTACGGCGCAGCAGGTTGATGGTGAGGTCGGAGTTGACGAAGGTGAAGCGCCGGAAGTCGAGCGCGGCGCTGATGCCGTTGCCGGAGTCCGCGGCCACGGCGACCCGCTGGATCGAGGTCGGAGCCTCGCCCTCGATGAGCGGCCGGCACAGGCGGAACCACACCGCGCTCGGCCCGCGGAAGAACTCGCCCGCGGCGAGGCGCGTCTCCACCAGGTCCGGGTAGCCGACGTCCTGCCGCAGGAAGGGGAAGCGCGCCGCGGCGGACGCCTCCACGGTGCGCGGCGCCTGCGGCAGCGGGTGCCCGGGAATGCGGTCGGGCATCTCGATCGGGGCCTCGCGCTGCGCGAGCGCGCTGAAGCGCGCGACTTCCTTGCCCGCGGCAAGCAGCCGCGCCGAGAGGTGCGCGGCGTTGCGCCCCGCGTAGTCGGTCTGCACCTCTACAGCGAGCTCCGCGATCGGCACCGGGCGCAGCAGGCTCGCGGTGAGCCGCGCGAGCTGCGCCATGCCGAGCCCGAGGGCGGCGCGCTCGAGCTCGCGCGCCGCGAGCGCGATCGGCGGCCCGGCGTGCTGGTGCTCCGGGTTCCACGGCCCGCGCGTCAGCTCGGTGGCGCGGTAGGCGCCGGCACCGAGGGACACGAAGGCACTCGAGGGAATCTGCCGCGGCGGCTGGGAGGGGTCCAAGCGGCGCCGATCTTACCCCGGCGCGCTAGGGGCAGGCGCAGGAGAAGTGGCGGTCGCCGTACACCTGGTCCACGCGCTTCACCGGCGGCCAGTACTTGTGCGCGCGCAGGCCGGGCAGCGGGAAGGCGGCCTGCTCGCGGCTGTAGGGATGGCGCCAGTCGCCCGCGAGCTCCTCGGCGGTGTGCGGCGCGCAGCGGATCGGGTTGTCCTCGCGCGGCCACTCGCCCGCGGCGATGCGCTCGAGCTCGCCGCGGATCGCGATCATCGCCTCGCAGAAGCGGTCCAGCTCCGCCCTGGGCTCGCTCTCGGTGGGCTCGAACATCAGCGTCTCGTGCACCGGGAAGGCGAGCGTGGGGGCGTGAAAGCCGTAGTCCATGAGGCGCTTGGCGACGTCCTCCGCGCTGACGCCGTAGCGGCCTTTCAGCGCGCGCAGGTCGAAGATGCACTCGTGGGCGTTGCGGCCGCGCACGCCGGTGTAGAGCACCGGCCAGTGCGCCGCGAGGCGCGCGGCGACGTAGTTCGCGGAGAGCACCGCGATCTCGCTCGCGTGCCGGATGCCCGCCGCGCCCATCATGCGCAGGTACATCCAGGAGATGGCGACGACGAGGGGGCTCCCCCAGGGCGAGGCGCTCACCGTGCCGTTCGACTCGGGACGCCCCGCCTCGCGCACCACGGGGTGCGAGGGAAGGTGCGGCGCGAGGTGCGCCGCCACCGCGATCGGCCCCATCCCCGGGCCGCCGCCGCCGTGCGGGATGCAGAAGGTCTTGTGCAGGTTGATGTGGCAGACGTC
>CAZOWR010000328.1:0-2048 GCA_964583645.1 uncultured Enterobacteriaceae bacterium | reverse complement strand
AAGGACGGCGAGCGCTACTTCGCGCTGGTCAAGGTCGACAAGGTCAACGGCGAGCTCCCCGAGGCCGCCAAGCACAAGATCCTGTTCGAGAACCTCACGCCGCTGCACCCCGACGAGGCCTTCAAGCTCGAGCGCGAGATCAAGGCCGAGGAGAACATCACCGGCCGCATCATCGACATCATCGCCCCCGTCGGCAAGGGCCAGCGCGGCCTCATCGTCAGCCCGCCCAAGGCGGGCAAGACCGTGATGCTGCAGCACATCGCGCACGCCATCGTCTCCAACCATCCCGACGTGGCGCTCATCGTGCTGCTGATCGACGAGCGGCCCGAGGAGGTGACGGAGATGTCGCGCTCGGTGCGCGGCGAGGTGGTCGCCTCGACCTTCGACGAGCCGGCCTCGCGCCACGTGCAGGTCGCCGAGATGGTGATCGAGAAGGCGAAGCGCCTGGTCGAACACAAGAAGGACGCGGTGATCCTGCTCGACTCGATCACGCGCCTGGCGCGCGCCTACAACACGGTGCAGCCGGCTTCCGGCAAGGTGCTCACGGGCGGCGTCGATGCGAACGCGCTGCAGAAGCCCAAGCGCTTCTTCGGCGCGGCGCGCAACATCGAGGAAGGCGGCTCGCTCACCATCATCGCCACGGCGCTCATCGACACCGGCAGCCGCATGGACGACGTCATCTACGAGGAGTTCAAGGGCACCGGCAACCTCGAGATCCACCTCGACCGGCGCATGCACGAGAAGCGCATCTTCCCGGCGATCAACGTCAACCGCTCGGGCACGCGCCGCGAGGAGCTGCTGATCCCGAAGGAGCTGCTGCAGAAGATCTGGGTGCTGCGCAAGCTCCTGTACCCCATGGACGAGCTCGAGGCGGCCGAGTTCCTCATCGACAAGGTGAAGGCCACCAAGACCAACGCCGAGTTCTTCGACTCCATGCGAAGGGGTTGATTCCACTGTATAATCGCGGCCTTTTCGGCAGGCAGCCATGAAATCCGGAATCCATCCCTCGTACCAGCCGGTGATCTTCCTCGACACCGCCTCGAACCATTCCTTCCTCACGCGCTCGGCGATCGACGCGAGGGGCCGCGAGACCATGAAGTGGTCCGACGGCCGCGAGTATCCCGTGGTCAAGGTCGAGGTCTCCTCCGAGTCGCACTCGTTCTACACCGGCAAGCAGAAGATCATGGACACCGCGGGCCGGGTCGAGAAGTTCAACCGCCGCTACCGCAAGAAGACCGTCTGAGCCGCGGCCGGGCCGGATGCCGGGGGCAGCGCGAGCTGCCCCTTTTCGTTTCACAATAGGCGATGCTCCCGAGGCTCGCGTCGCCGCCCCCGCGCGCGGTGCTGATCGCGCTGGCGCTCGCCTTCGCACTGCCCGGCCTGACCGGGCACGACCCCTGGAAGTCCTTCGACGCGGTGGCGATCGAGATCGCGCAGCAGATGCAGCTCACGGGGGACTGGCGCGTGCCGCGGCTGGCGGGCGAGCCCCGGCTCGAGGATCCCCCGCTCTACCACTGGAGCGCGCTCGCCTTCGGCGCCGCGCTCGGCGCGCTGCTGGAGTTCCACAACGCGGCGCGCCTGGCGAGCGGGCTCTACGTGCTCGCGGCGCTCGCCTTCGCCTGGGCCGCGGCGCGCCGCTTCGCGCCCTCCCCCGAAGCCTCCGCCGCCGGCGCGGCGGCGACGCTGCTGCTTGCAGGCTGCCTCGGGCTCATCGTGCACGCGCACGAAGCGGTGCCGCACCTCGCCGCGCTCGCCGCCACCTGCGCGGCCCTGTACTTCCTCGCCCGCGCGAGCGCCCGCCCGGGCGTCATGGGCGCGGGCTTCGGCGCGTCCCTCGGCGGCGCGTTCCTCGCCGCCGGCCCGGTCGCGCCAGCGGTGCTCGCCGCCACGGCCTGCGCTGCGCACCTTGCCTGCGAGGAGCTGCGCACGCGCCGCGCGGCGCTCTTCCTCGGCGCGGCGCTGGCCGCCGGCGCCGCGCTCGCCGCGAGCTGGCCGACGATGCTCTGGCTGCGCTCGCCCGAGCTCGCGGGCGCGTGGTGGGGCGCGCT
>CAZOWR010000327.1:0-2105 GCA_964583645.1 uncultured Enterobacteriaceae bacterium | reverse complement strand
TGCAGAAGTTCGGCTACAAGACCGTGATGCAGGTGCCGCGCATCCGCAAGATCACGCTCAACATGGGCGTGGGCGAGACCGTCGGCGACAAGAAGGTGCTCGAAAACGCGGTCGGCGACATGGCCAGGATCGCCGGCCAGAAGCCGGTCATCACCAAATCGGCCAGGTCCATCGCCAACTTCAAGATCCGCGCCGGCTTCCCGGTCGGATGCATGGTGACGCTGCGCGGGGCAAAGATGTACGAGTTCCTGGACCGGCTGGTCAACATCGCGATCCCGCGGATCCGCGACTTCCGCGGCGTCTCCAACCGCGCCTTCGACGGCCGCGGCAACTACAGCCTCGGGATCAAGGAGCAGATCATCTTCCCCGAGATCGAGTACGACAAGATCGACGCGCTCCGGGGGCTGGACATCGCCATCACCACGACGGCGAAAACCGACGACGAGGCGAGGGCGCTGCTCGCGGCGTTCCGCTTCCCGTTCAAGAACTGAAGGGCTAGGGGACCATGGCCAAACTCGCAGTGAAGCTTCGCGAACAGAAGCGCCGCATGACCGTCGAGAAGTTCAAGGTGAGGCGTGCGGCGCTGCTCGAGATCCTCCGCAATGCGAAGGCCTCCGACGAGGAGAGGGACGCGGCGCGCGAAAAGCTCCAGAGACTGCCGCGCAACGCCTCGCCGACCCGGCTGCGCAACCGCTGCGCGCTGACCGGCCGTCCGCGGGGCGTGTACCGCAAGTTCGGCCTGGCGCGCAACAAGCTGCGCGAGCTCGCGCTGCGTGGCGAGGTCCCGGGCGTGATCAAGGCAAGCTGGTAAGGGGGTGCGCGATGAGCATGACTGACCCGATCGCGGACATGCTGACCCGCATCCGCAACGCCCAGATGGTGGGCCAGGTGGATGTGAGCATGCCCTGCTCGAAGCTGAAGGTCTCGATCGCCCAGGTGCTGAAGGCCGAGGGCTACATCGAGGACTACGTGGTGCGCGAGGACGGCGCAAAGAAGGAGCTGCGCATCGGCCTCAAGTACTACGCGGGCCGGCCGGTGATCGAACGGCTCGAGCGCGTCTCCAAGCCGGGGCTGCGAGTCTACAAGGGCCGCGACGACCTTCCCAGGGTGATGAACGGCCTGGGAGTGGCGATCGTCTCGACCTCGCGCGGCGTGATGACCGACCGCAAGGCCCGCGCCACCGGGGTCGGCGGCGAAGTGATCTGCATCGTGGCCTGAGGAAAGCCGATGTCCCGCATCGCCAGGAATCCGGTTGCGCTCCCGAAGGGGGTGGAGGTGAACATCAGCGCGGCGCAGATCGCGGTCAAGGGCCCGCTCGGCACGATTGCGCGCGCGATGGACCCGAACGTCGGCATCGAGGCGGACGGCGACAGGCTCAAGTGCAAGGCGCTCGGCAACTCGCGCCACGCCAACGCGATGTCCGGAACGATGCGCGCGCTCGTCGCCAACATGGTGACCGGGGTCACCAAGGGCTTCGAGAAGAAGCTGGCGCTCGTCGGCGTCGGTTACCGCGCGCAGGCGCAGGGCGACAAGCTCAACCTGTCTCTCGGCTTCTCGCATCCCGTGGTGCACCAGATGCCCGAGGGCATCAAGGTCGCGACCCCGACGCAGACCGAGATCGTGATCAGCGGCATCGACAAGCAGCTCGTCGGAAGAATCGCGGCCGAGATCCGCGACGTGAAGCCTCCCGAGCCCTACAAGGGCAAAGGGGTGCGCTACGCCAACGAGGCGATCGTGCTGAAAGAGACGAAGAAGAAATAACGGAGCGCCGCCATGGTCGACAAGAATCCGGCGCGCCTGCGCCGCGCGCGCCAGACCCGGCTCAAGATCCGCGAGCTCGGGGCGCTGCGGCTCACGGTGCACCGAACGAACGGGCACATCTACGCCCAGATCACCTCCCCCGGCGGCGAGCGCGTGCTGGCGAGCGCCTCCAGCGCGGAGAAGGAGCTGCGCGCGATGCTGAAAACCGGCGCCAACCGCAAGGCCGCCGAGGCGGTCGGCCAGCGCATCGCCGAGAAGGCGAAGGCGGCGGGGATCGAGCAGGTCGCGTTCGACCGCGCCGGCTACAAGTACCACGGCCGCGTCAAGGCGCTGGCCGAGGCGGC
>CAZOWR010000326.1:0-2180 GCA_964583645.1 uncultured Enterobacteriaceae bacterium | reverse complement strand
CGGGCTCGGCGCTCACCGCGCAGCTGGGGGTGATGCGCGTCACCGAGGAGGTCGAGGCGCTCGCGGTGATGGGCGTCTCGGTCACCGCGCGGCTGGTGCTGCCCAGGGTGCTGGCGCTCGCGGCGGCGCTGCCGCTGGTGGCCTTCTGCACCGACCTCGCGGCGCTCGCGGGCGGGATGCTCGTGTCGCGCTTCACGCTCGGCATCTCGCCGGGGGCGTTTCTCGAGGCGCTGCCGCGCGCGGTCGAGGTCGTGAACTTCTGGATCGGCATCGGCAAGTCCGTGGCCTTCGGCTTCGCGGTGGCCCTGGTCGCCTGCCACTACGGCCTGCGGGTGCTGCCCAACACCGACAGCCTGGCGGTCGGTGTGACGCGCTCGGTGGTGGCCTCGATCACCTGCGTCATCATCCTCGACGCGATCTTCGCGATCCTGCTGCGCGATGTCGGCTGAGCACGTCATCGAGATCGAGCACCTGGTGAACCTGGTGGGCGGGCAGGTGCTGCACCGGGACCTGAGCCTGCACGTGCGCCGCGACGAGGTGCTGACCCTGGTCGGGGGCTCGGGCAGCGGCAAGACGCAGCTGCTGCGCGTGATCCTCGGGCTGAAGCGCCCGGCGGCGGGCCGCGTGCGCGTGTTCGGCTGCGCCTGGGACGACGGCAGCGCCAAGCGCGTGCGCGACACGCGCCGGCGCATGGGCATGCTGTTCCAGAACGGCGCCCTCTACTCGGCGCTCACGGTGTTCGAGAACGTCGCGTTTCCGTTGCGCGAGCGCGGCGGCCTGGACGAGGAGCAGGTCCGCGCCATCGTGCACGGCAAGCTCTCGCAAGTGGAGCTCGACCCGCGCCACGGGCTGCTCCTGCCGGCGGACCTTTCCGGGGGCATGGTGAAGCGGGTCTCCCTCGCCCGCGCGCTCGCGCTCTCGCCGGAGCTGCTGATCCTGGACGAGCCGACCGCGGGCCTCGACCCGGACCGCTCCGAGCGGTTCGTCGCGCTCATCAGGCGCCTGCGCGACGCGCAGCGCTTCACCGTCTTCATGGTGACGCACGACCTCGACACGCTGAACGAGCTCGCCGACCGCGTCGCGGTGCTCGCCGAGCAGCATATAATCGCCTGCGATACGCTCACGGTGGTGCGCGAGCTGGATCATCCGTTCGTGCAGAACTTCTTCGGGGGGGACCGCGGCCGCCGCGCGCTCGCGCAGGGCTGAAGCCGCGACCACGGAACGCGCATGGAAAGCCGCGCCTACGCGCTCGTCACCGGCCTGTTCGTCCTCGGCCTCGCCGCCGCGATGGTCTTCTGGGCGCACTGGCTCGCGCGCGAGCCCCTCGAGCGCAACCTCTACCGCGTGATCTCCACCCTCCCGGTGTCCGGGCTCAAGGAAGAGGGCCAGGTTCGCTATCGGGGCGTGGACGTGGGGCGGGTCAGCAGGATCGTGCTCGATCCCAAGGATGCGCGCCGCATCTTCGTCGGCATCGATGTCGACGCGACCGTGCCGGTCACGCGCGGCACCTACGCGCAGCTCGGCATGGAAGGCATCACCGGGATCGCCTATGTGCAGCTGCTCGACGAGGGCCAGGACCCGCGCCCGCCGGCGAAGGGCGCCGACGGCGTCCCGGAGCTCGAGCTCAGGCCCTCGTTCATCGACGCGCTCTCCGAGGGCGCCGAGGGCGCGGTACGCGAGGCGCGCGAGCTGATGGCGGCGCTGCGGGCGATCCTCACGCCGGAGAACCGCGCTCGCATCGAAAAGACGCTCGCCTCGCTCGAGCGCGTCACCGCGAGCCTCGAGGCCACCTCGGCCCGGCTCCCGGGCACGCTGGAGCGGCTGGAAGCGCGCGCCCAGGCCTGGCTCGGCGAGGACAACCGGCAGCTCGCGCGCCGGTCGCTCGAGCGCTTCGGCGAGGCGGCCGCTGCGCTGCCGGAGCTTGCGCGCGAGGCGCAGCGCCTGGCGCGGGAGACCCGCGCGCTCGTCGGCGAAGTCGGCAAGCTCTCCGCCGAGGCGAGGGCGGGGATCGCCGCCGCGCGGGGCGAGACGCTGCCGCGCATCAACGCGCTCGCCGAGCACGTCGAGCGCGGCGCCGAGCGCGTCGAGCGCCTCGCCGCGCGCCTCGAGCGCGAGCCCTCGAGCGTGCTCTGGGGGCGGCGCGCGCCGCGCCCGGGTCCCGGCGAGCCGGGGTTCGAGTG
>CAZOWR010000325.1:0-2185 GCA_964583645.1 uncultured Enterobacteriaceae bacterium | reverse complement strand
TGCGCGCGGCGCTCGCGCGCATCCAGACGGGCGAGTACGCGAAGGAGTTCGTCCTGGAAAATCGCGCCGGTGCGCCCACGCTGCTCAGCCGTCGCCGCATGACCGCCGAGCTCCCGATCGAGAAGGTCGGCGGGCGGCTGCGCGAGATGATGCCCTGGATCAAGCGCAATCGCCTGGTGGACACCTCGAGGAACTGACGTGTTCGCGCGCGCCGCTTTGCCCGTGCTGCTGGCCGCAGCGCTCGCGGGCTGCGGCGACAAGGTACCGCAGTCCGAGGCGGCGAAGAAACTCGGCAGCCAGCCGAAACAGGTCGTGGACAAGGCCGCCGCCGACGTCAACAAGGCGCTCCAACAGGGCGCCGAGCGGCGTCAGGAAGCCGACTCCAGGCAATAGCGCATGGCGCCGCGCTATCCCCATCCCGTCGTCGCGCGCGAAGGCTGGCCGTTTCTCGCCATCGCGATCGCCCTCGCCGCCGCCGTGGGCCTCATCGTCGGCTGGTGGTGGTCGGTCCCCTTCTGGCTCGTCGCCCTGTTCCTCCTCCAATTCTTCCGCGATCCGCCGCGCGACGTGCCGGAAGACCCGCGTGCGGTGGTCTCGCCCGCCGACGGCCGCATCGTGGCGGTGGAGAAGGCGCGCGACCCCTACCTCGAGCGCGACGCGCTCAAGGTCTCGGTGTTCATGAACGTCTTCAACGTGCACTCCAATCGCTCGCCGGTGGATGGCACGGTCAGGCGGCGCTGGTACCATGCGGGGAGCTTTATCAACGCCGAGCTCGACAAGGCCTCCCTCGAGAACGAGCGCAATGCACTCTGGTTCCGCACCCGCTCCGGGCAGGACATCACCTGCGTCCAGATCGCCGGTTTGATCGCCCGTCGCATCCTCTGCTATGTTGGCGAAGGTGCCGAGCTAGAGCGGGGGCAGCGCTTCGGTTTCATCCGCTTCGGCTCGCGCGTGGACGTGTACCTGCCGCTGGATGCCGAGGTGAAGGCCTCGCTCGGCGACAAGGTGCACGCGGCCGAGTCCGTCCTTGCGAGGCTGGCGACGCATGGGTGAGATGGGAGACTTCGAGGAAACCAGGCCCGAGCTGGCGCCCCGGGGCATCGGCGCGCTGCGCCGCCGCGGCATCTACCTGCTGCCCAATCTCTTCACGACCGCGGCGCTGTTTGCCGGGTTCTTCGCGATCGTGCAGGCGATGAACGGCCGCTTCGAGATGGCGGCGATCGCGATCTTCATCGCCATGGTGCTCGACGGCCTGGACGGACGCGTCGCCCGTCTCACGCACACGCAGAGCGAGTTCGGCGCCGAGTACGACAGCCTGTCGGACATGGTGTCGTTCGGCGTTGCGCCGGCGCTCGTCATGTACGAGTGGGCGATGAAGGACCTCGGCAAGCTCGGCTGGGTCGCGGCGTTCGTCTATTGCGCGGGCGCGGCGCTGCGACTGGCGCGCTTCAACACGAACATCGAGGTGGTGGACAAGCGCTACTTCCAGGGGCTGCCGAGCCCGATGGCCGCCGCGTTCGTCGCCGGGCTGGTGTGGGTGATCAACGATTTCGGCATCCAGCGCGCCGACTGGATCTCGTGGATCGCGTGGGTCTGCACCATGTACGCCGGCATCACCATGGTGACCAACGTCCCGTTCTACAGCTTCAAGGACATCAACCTGAAGAAGAGCGTCCCGTTCTGGGTGGTGCTCGTCTTCGTCGCCGCGCTCGCGGTGATCTCGCTCAAGCCGGCCGTGGTGCTGTTCCTGCTCTGCGCCGCCTACGCGGTCTCCGGCTACGTCGTCTGGGGCCTGGGCAAGCGCGTCCGCCCCGTCACCTAAGTTCTGCAATCCCCTCCTCCCCGAGGAGGGGTGCCGCGCTATGCGCGGCGGGGTGGTGCGGCGCCGGGCGCCTAACACGAGAAGTTGCGGGCATTTCGCGATGCGGCTATAGTCGCGCCATGACCACGGCGTACGCACTCCTCATCGCGACGCTCACCAGCCTGCTTCTCCTGGCTGGCCTGCTGCTGCGCCTCGCGCGCACAAACTAAATCCCCCAATTCGGCAGTACCCTTTACCGCCCACCCGGCGGCGAGGACTTTTCGCATTCCCAAGAGGAACGGGCCATGAGCAAAGAGCGATTGATCATCTTCGACACCACCATGCGCGACGGCGAGCAGAGCCCGGGCGCCTCGATGACCAAGG
>CAZOWR010000324.1:0-2193 GCA_964583645.1 uncultured Enterobacteriaceae bacterium | reverse complement strand
CTCGACCGCGACCTGCCGCCGTTCGTGCGCGCCGCGGGCAACATGGCGCAGCCCTACGGCATCAACAGCGTGGGCTTGAGGCGGCGGGGATTCGCCGCGCCGGCGATCGAGGCGCTGAAGCGGGCCTACCGCGCGCTGTACCGCAGCGGCCTCGGACACGAGGAGGCGCGGCGTGCGCTCGAGGCGCTGGCGGCAGAGCACGCCGAGGTGCGCACGATTCTCGAGTTCCTGGACGCTTCGCAGCGCGGCTACATACGCTAGTGGGCGCGGACGTCGGCGTCGGGATGGTGGCGGGGGAGGCCTCGGGCGACCTGCTGGGCGCCCACCTGATCGCCGCGCTGAGGGCGCGGCGGGGGCAGCTGCGCTTCTTCGGCATCGGCGGGCCGCGCATGATCGCGCAGGGGCTGGAATCCTTCGTGCCGATGGAGCGGCTCGCGGTGCGCGGCTACGCCGAGGTGCTGCGCCACTATCGCGGCATCATGCGCATCCGCCGGCTGCTGCTCGAGCGGCTGCTCGCGCAGCGCCCGTCCCTGTTCATCGGCGTGGACGCCTCGGACTTCAACCTCGAGCTCGAGCGCCGGCTGCGCGAGTCCGGCATCCCGACGGTGCACTACGTCAGCCCCTCGATCTGGGCGTGGCGCGGGTGGCGCCTGCGGCGCATCGCGCGCTCGGCGACGCACCTGCTGGCGATGTTTCC
The DNA here is from genome assembly GCA_964583645.1 of uncultured Enterobacteriaceae bacterium. Classification (GTDB taxonomy): domain Bacteria; phylum Pseudomonadota; class Gammaproteobacteria; order Burkholderiales; family SG8-39; genus RBG-16-66-20. The sequence goes on along the minus strand of CAZOWR010000324.1, from coordinate 1,496 downwards.
CTTCGAGCCGCCGCTCTATCGGAACGCGGGGATCGGGGTCACCTACGTCGGCCACCCGCTCGCCGATCTCCTCCCGGCCGAGCCGGACCGCGGCCGGGCGCGCCGCGAGCTGCGGCTGCCGCCGGGCAAGCGGGTGGTGGCGCTGCTGCCCGGGAGCCGGCGCTCCGAGCTGCGCTACATGGCCGAGCTCTTCGCGAAGACCGCGCGCCGGCTGCTGCAGGACGCTCCCGACGTGCAGTTCGTCTGCCCGACCGCGTCGCGGGCGACGCGCGAGCTGTTCGAGGCGGCGCTGCGCCGGCTCGGCGCTGCGTCGCTGCCCTTGACCCTGCTGTTCGGGCACTCGCACGAGGCGCTCGCCGCGGCGGACGTCGCACTGGTGGCGAGCGGCACCGCGACGCTGGAGGCGGCGCTGCTCAAGACGCCGATGGTGATCACCTACCGCCAGTCCCCGGTCACCTGGGCATTGATGCGCCGCATGCTCTACCTGCCTTGCATCGGCCTGCCGAACATCCTGGCCGGCGAGCGCATCGTTCCCGAGTTCATCCAGGGCGCGGCGACGCCCGGGGCGCTGGCCGAGGCGCTGCTGGCGCTGCTGCACGACGCCGGCGCGCAGCGCCGCCAAGTCGAGCGGTTCAGGGCGATCCACGACACGCTCCGCCAGAATACCGCCGAGAAGGCGGCCGAGGCGGTGCTCGCGGTGCTCGATGCAGGGCGCGCGTAGCATCTGCGGCGTGGACGAAGCGGGCCGCGGGCCGATCGCGGGGCCGGTCTACGCGGCCGCGGTGGTGCTCGATCCGGCGCGCGCCGTGCGAGGCCTCGCCGACTCGAAGCTGCTCGGCGCGGCGCGCCGCGAGCGGCTCGCCGCGGCGATCCGCCGGCGCGCCCGCGCCTGGTCGGTGGCCAGCGCCTCGGTCGAGGAGATCGACCGGCTCAATATCCTCGGCGCGACGCTGCTCGCGATGCGCCGCGCGGTCGAGGGCCTCGGTTTCGCCCCCGACGAGGCCTGGGTGGACGGCAACCGCTGCCCGGCGCTCGGCTGCCCGGCGCGCGCCATCGTGCGCGGCGACCGGCTGCACGCGGTCATCGCGGCGGCCTCGATCCTCGCCAAGACGGCGCGCGACGCCGAGATGCGGCGGCTGCACGAGCGCTTCCCGCGCTACGGCCTGGACCGCCACAAGGGCTACCCGACGGCCGAGCACCTGGCCCTGCTCGAGCGCTACGGGCCGTGCGAGATCCACCGGCGCTCGTTCGCCCCCGTGGGCCGCAGCCTCAGCCTGTGGTGAGGGCGATCGGCTCGCGCCAGAACCCCCGCGTGCGCCGCTGGCGCGCGCTGGCGAGGGATGCGCGCGAGCGCCGGCGCGAGCGCCGCGCGCTCCTCGAGGGGCCGCGCCTCGTCGCCGCCTGCCTGGAGGCGGGCTGGCGGCCGCGCGCGCTGATCCTGAGCGAAGCCGGGGCGCGCGACGCCGCGAACGCCGTCCTCGCCGCGCGCGCCGGCT
>CAZOWR010000323.1:0-2272 GCA_964583645.1 uncultured Enterobacteriaceae bacterium | reverse complement strand
GCGACGCGCATCGGCGAGAGGTTCTGCAGGATGTAGAAGCACACCCCTTCCAGGAGCGTGACGCCCGCGTCCTCGAGGACCTTCGCGTAGCCGAGCGCGCGCGACTGCGCGAGCACCCCGCCGCTGGTGGTGACGAAGCAGCTCGAGCCGGGCTTCACCCGGCGACCCTCGAAGAGCTGCGCGAGGCGCTTCATCTCGAGCAGCGACTGCTGCGGCCCCGAGAACACCACCAGCCGCGCATCGCCGTCCCCCAGTCCGTACCCCGAGTACACCGCGGAAAGATCCTGCTCCGTGATCACGATCTCTTCGGCGGCCTCGCGGCCTCGCAGCGCCGCCTCGAGCGAGGGCGCCTCCGGCGTCACCCCCACGAAATGGAACATCCCCATCGAGCCGTAGCTCGCGAGCGCCGCCCCGAGGTGCTTGAGCTCGTCGGCGGTCGGCGTGCGCCGGTAGCCGTGAAACACCGGCACCGCGAAATAGTCCTGGTGCGCCTCGCCGACGAGCTTGCCGACCGCGCCCCAGTCGGCGAGGTCCTCGAGCGCAGCCTCCAGCCGCACCGCGAAGCTGCCGCGCCGGTGCGCATCCAGGTGAAAGCCGTACTCCGGCGTGCGCCCGGTGAGCGCGGCGGCGAGCGCGGCCGGCCCCGCCTCGAAGTTGGAGCGCGCGCCGAACACCGAGTTGGCGTAGATCACCGTGCCGGTGTCGCCCCAGGCGACGTGCTCGCCCAGGTGCGGCTGGTACACGGTCTGGTAGTTGATGCAGGTATCGGTGGTGAGGACGTCCATGCGGCGCAGGCAGGCGATCAGCTCGCGCTCCTTGGCCGCTTCGCCCGCGTCCTGGCCGAGCCGCGCGCAGTGCGCGAAGTCGATGCAGCGCGCGTTGGTCGTGGTCGGCACCGCGCAGCGCGCTCCGCGTGCCGCCTCGTCGCGCAGGTAGGCGAGCCCGCCGTCGCCCATCACCTCGATGTCGCCCATCATGTGCACGTTGGTGACGGGCACGAAGCGCTTGGCGCCCCAGAAGCGCCCCACCTCGAGCTGGTATTCGAGGGCGCGCCTCGCCGCCTCGCCGTGCGCGCCGCCGAGGATGGCGCGCTCCTCCGGCCCGAGCTCCACTACTCGCCCTTGCCGGGCTCGGCGCTGAAGTACTTCGCGTGCTTGTCCTGCTCGTCGCGGTGCGCGTCGGCGTCCGGCGGCGCGGTGCCCTTGCGCGTGATGTTCGGCCACTTCACCGAGTACTCGGTGTTCAGCTTCAGCCAGGCCGCGGCCTGGGGGTCGGAGTCGGGGACGATCGCCTTGGGCGGGCATTCCGGCTCGCACACCCCGCAGTCGATGCACTCGTCCGGATGGATGACCAGCATGTTGTCGCCCTCGTAGAAGCAGTCCACGGGGCAAACCTCGACGCAATCCATGTACTTGCACTTGATGCAGGCTTCGGTGACGACGTAGGTCATGGCACGGGCTGGCCGGAAAAGCGCGGATTATCGCACTTCCGGGCGTCCCGTCGCCGCAGGCGCAAGCGCGCGCCGCGGCGTCACCGTCACTTCATCCCCAGCGCGGCGCGCACGATCCCGTCGAGCAGCCGGTCGACCTCGGGCAGCGTGCGGCGGTAGGCGACCTGCACCGAGCCCGGCTTGCCCGGAAGCGCGTAGAGCGCGATCGCGTAAGGGCACCAGGCGATGTTGGCGGGATCGGCCTCCATGGTCCTGCGGCTCAGCTGCGCCGAGCAGAAGATCATCGCCTCGGCCCGGTCGTAGATGCGGCGCGCGGAGCCGACGTCCTTGCCGGTGCGCTCGAGCATCGCGCCGATGTGCGAGGTGTAGTCGATGACCAGTCCCTGGTCCTGGATCGCCAGCACCACGTCCTCCTTCACGGCGTCGAAGCCGCCCTTCGCCTCGTAGCGGACGATCTGCTGCGCCGCGGCGCTCGCCGAGGCGACGAGGCTCACCAGCAAGACCACGATCATGCGTGTCATGGGGCGATTCTCCTGGGTTGACCGGTTCCCAAGCTAGCGCGGCGCACCTGCAGGGGCTTGACGCAGGTCAACCGAGCCCGAGCAGCCGCGCCGCGTTGTGCTTGAGTATTAACGGCCGCACCTCGGGCTTGATCGGGAGCCGCTCGAACTCCGCCAGCCAGCGCTCGGGCGAGATCACCGGGTAGTCCGAGCCGAACAGGATGCGCTCCTTCAGCAGCGTGTTGGCGTACTGCACCAGGATCGGCGGGAAGTACTTCGGCGACCAGCCCGAGAGGTCGATGTAGACCTGCGGCTTGTGCGT
>CAZOWR010000322.1:0-2273 GCA_964583645.1 uncultured Enterobacteriaceae bacterium | reverse complement strand
CACCTGGTACTGGTAGTAGTGCTGCAGGCGGTTCGGGTTCTCGCCGTAGCGCCCGTCCTTGGGCCGGCGCGAGGGCTGCACGTAGGCCGCGCGCCAGGGCTCCGGGCCGACGGCGCGCAGGAAGGTCGCGGTGTGGAAGGTCCCCGCGCCCATCTCCATGTCGTAGGGCTGCAGCAGCGCGCAGCCGCGCGCGTCCCAGAACTCGTTCAGGCGCTGAATCAGCTGCTGGAAGGTCGGCATGCGGTGGCGCGAAATTCTACCTTCTGCGCCGCAGCGCCGGCGCCGCGAGGAGCGCGAGCGCGAGCGCGAGCGCCGGCCCGTCGCCAAGGAGGACATAGGGCGTGGCGCCGGCGTGGCCGCGCGCCTCGACCTCGAGCCGGCCCTCGGCGAACTGCGGCAGCCGCGCGAGCACCGCGCCGTCGGCGCCGATCGCCGCGGTGATGCCGGTATTGGTCGCGGTGAGCATCATGCGCCCGGTCTCGAGCGCGCGCATGCGCGCGATCTGCAGGTGCTGCGCCGGCGCGAGCGAGTCGCCGAACCAGGCGACGTTGGAGAGGTTGACCAGCAGCGTCGCCTCGGGGAGCTGGCGCGCGAGCCGCATGCCGTAGGCGTCCTCGTAGCAGATGCTCACCGCGACTTTCTGCCCGGCGACGGCGAGCGGGCGCTGCGCGCGCTCGCCGCGCGAGAAGTCCGAAAGCGGGATCGTGAGCACGCGCGTGATCCAGCCGAAGCCCGGCGGCACGAACTCGCCGAACGGCACCAGCTGCGACTTGTGGTAGAGCTGGCCGCGCGAGATCCCGAGCGTGACGACGCTGTTGAAGTAGGCTTCGCCGGCGCGGAACGGCACGCCGAGCAGCGCGTCGCCGCCGTTGCGGCGCGCCGCCTGCCCGAGCCGCGCGAGGAAGCCGCGGTCGATGCGATCGAGAAAGCGCGGCACCGCGGTCTCGGGCAGCACGATCAGGCGCGCCGCAGTCTCCTCGGCGAGCAGCGCGTAGGTCTCCAGCGTGCGCGCGTAGCGCCCCGGGTCGAACTTGAGCTCCTGGGGAACGTTGCCCTGCAGCAGGCTGACGCGCAGGGGCTCGCCCTCGGGCGCGGTCCAGGCCGCGAGCCTGAGCAGCGCGCCCGCCGTGACGAGCAGCGCGAGCGTGCCCGCCGCGGGCCAGCGCGCGCGCCCCAGCGCCACGCACCAGAGCAGCCCCGCCGCGGCGAGCAGCGCGAGCGAGACCGCATAGACCCCGCCGAGCGGCGCGAAGCCCGCGAGGGGATCGCCGATCGCGGCGTAGCCGGCCGAAAGCCACGGGAAGCCGGTGAGGATCGTGCCGCGCAGCCATTCGAGCAGCACCCAGGCGCCCGGGATGACGAGCGCCGCGTGCACCGCCTCGGAGGGCGCGAAGCGTTGCGCGACGCGCGCCTGCAGCCAGCCCGCCGCGGCCGGAAACAGCGCGAGGAAGGCGCAGAAGGCGAGCGTGGCGAAGGCGGCGAGCGGCGCGGGCATGGCGCCGAAGCGGTGCAGGCTGACGTAGACCCACGACACCCCGGCGAGGAACAGGCCGAGCCCGAAGAGGAAGCCGGTGAGCAGCGCCTGGCGCGGGGTGGCCGCCCGCAGCCACAGGTGCGCGAGCACTGCGAACGCGGCGAGGCCGGCGGGGAAGAAGTCGAAGGGCGAGAAGGCGAGCACGCTCGCCGCCCCCGCGGCGAGGGCCAGCAGCGCGCGCCTCACGCCTTGGGCTTTTCCACGATCAGCGTGTAGACGCGCCGGCTGTCGGCGCGCAGCACCTGGAACTTGAGGCCCTCGATGGAGAACGCCTCGTTGCGCTTGGGCAGGCGCCCGAGGTGCGCGAGCACCAGCCCCCCGACCGTGTCCTGCTCCGCGTCGGGGAAGCTCGAGCCGAAGGCGGCGTTGAAGTCCGCGATCTGGGTGAGCGCCTTGACGCGAAACCGGCCGCCGGGCTCGGGCAGGATGTTGTCGCTCGCCTCGTCGAAGTCGTACTCGTCCTCGATGTCGCCGACGATCTGCTCGAGCACGTCCTCGATCGTGATCAGGCCCGCGACGCCGCCGTACTCGTCGACCACGATCGCCATGTGGTTGCGGCTGGCGCGGAACTCGCGCAGCAGCACGTTCAGGCGCTTCGCCTCGGGCACGAACACCGCCGGGCGCAGCATCTCGCGCACGTTGAACTCCTCCTCGCCGGCGTAGTGGCGCAGCAGGTCCTTGGCGAGCAGCACGCCGATGACGTCGTCGCGGTTCTGGTCGATCACCGGGAAGCGCGAGT
>CAZOWR010000321.1:0-2394 GCA_964583645.1 uncultured Enterobacteriaceae bacterium | reverse complement strand
CGATGTAGCGCTCGAGCACGCGCCGGTAGAGGTCGTCCTTCGAGTTGCGGCGCACGAAGTAGGCGCCCATGGCGCGGATCAGCGCCGAGAGCGGCCAGATGCGCGCCCACTCGCCGACGGCGTAGGAGAGCGCGGTCTGCTCCGCGGCGAGGTAGCCGGCGAGCACGTAGTCCATGTTGGAGCGGTGGTTCATGACGAACACCACGGTGGCGTTCTCGGGCACCCGCCGCAGGCCTTCGGTGTCGACGTAGCCCAGGCGCACGCGGTACAGCCCCTGCGCCACCTTGCGCCCGATCCAGTAGCCGATGCGGAAGTAGAGGTAGGCGTTGAACGCGGGGACGATCTCGCGCGCGTAGCGCTCGACGAGCGCGAGCGCCGCCTGCACCGGGACCCCGCCCTGCCGCGCCCACTGCTCGGCGGCCGCCTGCACCCTGGGGTCGCCGAGCAGCCGGTGGATCAGCACCTGGCGGCGCGTGCGCTGGAAGGGGCGCACGCCGATCCTCAGCCGCGTGGAGACCTCCTCGAGCACCTGGTTGGCGCGCCCCGCCAGGAACCAGCGCAGCGCGGGCAGCAGCAGCTTGTCGAGCGCGGCCCAGGCGGCGAGCGCCGCGATGACGAGGAACCCCCACAAGGGCAGCGTGACGGCGGCGTCCATGGGCTAGAGCGCGCGCTCGACGGCGCGGGTGACGGCGCGCGTGTCGTGCACGCCGCCGAGGTCCGGGGTGAACACCTGCTCTTCCGTGGTGCGCTCGATCGCGCGCATGAGCCGCGCCGCGGCCTTCGGCTCGCCCAAGTGCTCGAGCATCATGCAGGCGGTCCAGAACGTGGCGATGGGGTTCGCCACCCCCTTGCCGGTGATGTCGAACGCCGAGCCGTGGATCGGCTCGAACATCGAGGGGAACTTCCGCTCCGGGTTGAGGTTCGCCGTCGGCGCGATGCCCAGGGACCCCGAGAGCGCCGCGGCGAGGTCCGAGAGGATGTCGGCGTGCAGATTGGAGGCGACGAGGGTGTCGAGCGTGCCGGGCTTGAGCGTCATGCGCGTGGTCATCGCATCGACCAGCTCGCGATCGGTGTTCACGTCCGGGTAGTCTTTTGCCACCTCGAGGAAGATCTCGTCCCAGAGCACCATGCCGTGGCGCTGCGCGTTGGACTTCGTCACCAGCGTCAGGTGCTTGCGCGGGCGCTTGCGCGCCAGCTCGAACGCGAAGCGGTGGATGCGCTCCACCCCACGCCGTGTGAAGACCGAGGTCTCGGTGGCGACTTCCTCCGGCAGGCCACGGTGCACGCGCCCGCCCGAGCCCGAGTACTCGCCCTCGCTGTTCTCGCGCACGATCACCCAGTCGATCTGCTCGCCGCCCCTCAGGGGCGAGCGCACCCCGGGAAGCACGCGCGAGGGCCGCACGTTGGCGTACTGGTCGAACCCCTGGCAGATCGGCAGCCGCAGGCCCCAGAGCGAGACGTGATCGGGCACCTTGGGCGAGCCTACCGCGCCGAAGAAGATGGCGTCGAACCCCTTCAGCCGCTCGAGGCCGCCCTCGGGAATGTAGGCACCGGTCTGCAGATAGCGCGCCGAGCTCCAGTCGAAGCGCTCGAACTCCAGCCGGAAGCCCTCCTTGCCGGAGAGCGCATCGAGGACCTCGATGCCGGCGGGGATGACCTCGTTGCCGATGCCGTCGCCGGGGATCGCGGCGATGCGGTAGGTCTTCAAGCCGCGAGCTTGCTCTGCGCGCGCACGGCCTCGGCGACCGCGGCGCCGACCTCGGCGGTGGAGGCCCTGCCCTTCATGTCCGGGGTGTGCGGTCCCTCGACGATCACGCGCTCGATCGCGCGCACCACGTCGGTGGCCGCCTGCGGGTGCCCGAGGTGCTCGAGCATGAGCGCCCCGGACCAGATCTGGCCGATGGGGTTGGCGATTCCCCTGCCGGCGATGTCGGGCGCCGAGCCGTGCACCGGCTCGAAGATCGAGGGCGCGGTGCGCTCCGGGTTGATGTTCCCCGAGGGCGCGATGCCGATGGTGCCGGCGGTCGCGGGGCCGAGGTCAGAGAGGATGTCGCCGAACAGATTGGAGGCGACGATGACGTCGAAGCGCTCGGGGTTGAGCACCATCTGGATGCAGAGGCCGTCGACGTGGTACTGGTCGGTGCGCACCTCGGGGTACTGCCGCTTCATCTCGGCGAAGCGCTCGTCCCAGTACGGCATGGTGATCGAAATGCCGTTCGACTTGGTGCAGGAGGTCAGGTGCTGCCTGCGCGTCTTCGCCAGCTCGAAGGCGTACCGCATGATGCGGTCGACGCCCTTGCGGCTGAACACCGCCGTCTGCGTCACGACCTCGCGCTCGGTGCCCTCGAACAGGCGCCCGCCGACGTTGCCGTACTCGCCCTCGGTGTTCTCGCG
>CAZOWR010000320.1:0-2424 GCA_964583645.1 uncultured Enterobacteriaceae bacterium | reverse complement strand
CCGAGCCAGCGCTGCTGCGCCCAGAAGGCGACCAGCGTGAACACGAGCAGCACGAGCGCGAGCACCGCGGCGCGGCTCTGGTCGTGCGCGGCGCCGACCACGGCGAAGTAGATCTTGACCGAGAGGACTTCGTAGTTCCCCGAGAGCACCAGCGGGTTGCCGAAGTCGGCCATGCTCTCGACGAAGCCGAGCAGGAAGGCGGCGGCGAGGCCGGGGCGCAGCAGCGGCAGCGTGACGGTGCGGAACGTCGTCCAGCCCCGGGCGCGCAGCGTTTGCGAAGCCTCCTCGAGCGACGGGCTGATGCCCTGCACCACGCCGACGAGGACGAGGAAGGCGATCGGCGTGAAGGCGAGGAGCTGGGCGAGCGCCACGCCGGCGAGGCCGTAGATCCAGCGCGAGCGCGGGATGTCGAGCCAGTCGTAGAGCAGCGCGGTCACGGCGCCGGCGCGGCCGAAGAGCAGGATCACGGCGAGGCCGATCACGAACGGCGGCGTGATGATCGGCAGCACGCTCATCACCCGCAGGAGTCCCTTGTAGCGGAACGCGGTGCGCGCCGAGATCAGGGCGAACGCAAGCCCGAGGAGCGTCGAGCCGGCGCCGACGACTATCGCGAGGAACACCGTGTTCCAGGCCACGCCGCAGCGCAGGCTGGAATACAGGCAGTCGACGCCCCAGATCGAGCGGTCGAAGAAGCTCGCCGCGAAATTGCCTTCGAACGCGCTCTCCAGCATCACGAAGATCGGGAAGAAGACGAACGCCGCGATCGAGGCCACCACCAGCCCGATCGCGCCGACGACGAAGGCGTCGCCGCGGCAGAAGCCGCGCGCGGCGAGCCCCTGGCAGAAGAGCATCAGGAAGCCCGCCGCTGCGGCGAGCGCGCCGTAGCCCATTCCCGGCTGCGTCGGCCAGCCCGCCGGGGTGACGTTGGGATGGCGGAACAGGAATCCCTGCGCGAGCAGCAGGGCGAGCCCGGTAGCGCCTGCAATGATGAAAACCGTGCCCGCGCGGCTGCGCTCCAGGCGCCACGGCCGCGCCGCCAGCGCCGCCACGAGCGGCAGGAAGAGCGCGAGCAACCAGGGCCGCCCCTGGAAACCGTGCCACAGCGCCGGCCAGCCCCAGGCGCCTTCGATCGCGTACCACGGCAGGAGCACGAGGCTCGCCGCCGTGGCCGCGAGCCAGGTCACTTGGGCAACGCTTTGACTTCCCGGTCCCACTTCGACAGCAGCCGCTTGCGCTCGGCCGAGGAGCCGTACTTGGCGAAGTCGTAATCGATCAGCTTGATGCTCTCGAGGCGCGGCGCCTGCGGCGGCACTCTTGCGTTCCTGTTGGACGGCACCTGGTAGGCCTTGGCCTCGGCGCCGATCGACTGCGCTTCGGCGGTGAGCGCCCAGTCGTACCACATCCTCGCCTGCTGCGGGTTCCTGCCGCCCTTGATGATGCTCATCGAGCCGACCTCGTAGCCCGTGCCTTCACAGGGGGCGACGACCTTGAGCGGCGCGCCCTGCGAGGCGTAGGTCACCAGGTCGTGCTGGAAGGTGATGCCGATCAGCGTCTCGCCGGTTGCGGCGGCCTTGGCGGGCGCGGCGCCCGACTTGGTGTACTGGTTGATGTTGCGGTGCAGGCGCTTCAGGTAGTCGAAGCCCTTGTCCTCCCCGTGCAACTGCACGATCGTCGCGAGCATCGTGTACGAGGTGCCCGAAGAGTTGGGATCGGCAACCTGGACCTCGTCCCGGTATTTGTCGGAGAGCAGGTCGCTCCAGCACTTCGGCTCGGGCAGCTTGCGGCGCGCGAGGACCTCGGTATTGAAGCCGAACCCGAGCGCGCCGGCGTAGATGCCGACGGTGCGGAACTTCGACTGCTGCGCCTGCTTCAGCGCCCAGGGTTGAAGCTCTTTCAGCATGGGCGACTTGTATTCCTCCGTCAGCCCTTCCTCGGCGGCCTGCAGGTGCGGGTCGCCGGTCCCGCCCCACATCACGTCGCCGCGCGGGTTCGACGCTTCGGCCTTCACCTGGGCGTAGGTTTCGCCGCTCGACTTGCGCGTCATGGCGACCTTGATGCCGGTCTTCCTTTCGAACGCGGTCAGCATGGCGCGGCACCACTCTTCCTGGACGCTGCAATAGAGAACCAGGTTGCCCTGCGCCATGGCATATCCGGGCGCAACGAGTGCCAGCGCTACGATCAATCGCTTCATGACATCCTCCTCTCCAGTTTTTCGTTAGCTTGCCCGACTCCGGTCGCGGCGACCAGCGCCTCCCTCAGTCCGGGCGCGCATGCGAGCACGGCATTGCCGCGCTCGAGCGCTTCGCCGGCAAAGAAGTCGTTGGTCCACCCGCCGGCCTCGCGCACCATCAGCAGCCCGGCAAGCGTATCCCAGGAATTGATGTGCAGCTCGCAGTAGCCGTGCGTGCGTCCGGCCGCGACGTA
>CAZOWR010000319.1:0-2490 GCA_964583645.1 uncultured Enterobacteriaceae bacterium | reverse complement strand
TCGAGCTGATCCGGCGGGTGCCGATCTTCAGCACCATCGACCCGGCGATGCAGAAGCTGCTCGCCTTCTCCAGCGAACGCCTGACCTACGCCGCGGGCCAGCTCATGTTCAGCGCCGGCGACCCCCCCGACAGCGCCTACATCGTGATGGAGGGCGAAGTCGACATCAGCGTGCCGACGCCGCGGGGCCCGCTCATCGTCAACACGCTGGTGCGCAACGACGTCATCGGCGAGATCGGCATCTTCGGCGACGTGGCGCGCACCGCCACCGCGACCGCGAAGACCAGGCTGGAGGTGCTGCGCATCTCGCGCGACGTCTTCGTCAACGTCATCCGCGGCAACCCGGACGCGGCGATCGCGCTGATCCGCATCCTCGCCGACCGGCTCGCCAAGACCACCGCCCAGCTGCGCCGCATGGCCGCCGAGACGCGTTAGGTTTCGCCGCCGCGGGCGACCAACAGCGCATGTGGCAACGCGTCCTGGCGCTGGTCCTGGGCGAGGGGCCGAAGGGCACGCCGCCCGAGCGCGTGCGCTGGCTGATCGCCGAGCAGCAGGTGAGGAGCGAGATCCTCATCGGCTGGGTGCAGTTCGCGCTGGTGCTGTTCTTCCTCGCGCTCTACACGCTTTCGCCCAAGACCTCGGCGGGCACCCGGTTCCTGCCGGTGCCCTGGGTGCTCGGAGCGTTCCTCGGCTTCACGCTGCTGCGCCTCGCGTTCGCGCACCGGCGCTGGCTCAACCCGCCGCTGCTGGTGGCGGGCGTGTGCATCGACATGGCGCTGCTGATGGGCCTCATCTGGAGCTTCCACATGCAGTACGAGCAGCCGGCGCCGTTCTACCTCAAGGTGCCGACCCTGCTCTACGTGTTCATCTTCATCGCGCTGCGGGCGCTGCGCTTCGAGCCCTTCTACGTCATCGTCGCGGGCCTCGCGGGGGCGACCGGATGGCTCGCGCTGCTGGGCTACGCGGCGCTTTCCGCGGACATGGTGGTGACGCGCGACTACGTCCGCTACATGACCTCCAACACGGTGCTGGTCGGCGCCGAGATCGACAAGGTGATCGCGATCCTGATGGTGACCGGGGTGCTGGCCCTGGCGCTTGCGCGCTCGCGACGCGTCCTCTACCGGGCGGTGCTCGACAGCGTGCTGGCGAAGGACCTCTCGCGCTTCGTCGCGCCCGAGGTGGCCGACCGCATCAGCACCTCGGACCGCGGCCTGCAACCGGGCGACGGCGAGGTGCGCGAGGCTTCCGTGCTGTTCACCGACATCGAGGGCTTTTCCACCATCTCCGAAAGAGTGACCCCGGAGCGGCTGGTGGCGCTGCTCAACGAGTACTTCGAGGCGGCCTCCGCCGCCATCGAGCGCCACGGCGGGGTCATCACCCAGTTCCAGGGCGACGCCATGCTGATCACTTTCAATACCGTGAAATCGGACCCCGACCATGCCGCCAACGCGGTGCGCACGGCCCTCGTCATCCAGGAGGCGACGCGCGAGCGGCTCTTCGGCGGCGACGTGCGCATGCGCACGCGCTGCGGGCTCAACACGGGCAGCATCGTGGCCGGGGCGGTCGGCGCGAGGGACCGGCTGCTCTACACGGTGCACGGGGACGAGGTGAACATCGCGGCGCGCCTCGAGCAGCTCAACAAGAAGTACGGCACCTACGTGCTCGCGACCGAGGCGACGGTGCGCGCCGCGGGCGGCGGCTTCGCGTTCGAGCGCGTGGACCAGGTAGCGGTGCGCGGCCGGAGCAGCCCGACCGCGATCTACGCGCTCGGCTCGGGCAGCGCGAACACTTCCATCGGCGCCTCGACCCCGGCCAGCGGGTAGCGCCCCAGGCTCGGCCAGCCGCCGCCGAGCGCGCCGGCCACCTCGCCGGAGACGACGACGTCGCGGCCGGTGGTCTTGCACAGCGCCTCGATCCTCGCCGCCTCGTTGGCGGCGGCGCCGATCACCGAGAACTCGAGCCGCTCCGGCGTGCCGATGTTGCCGTAGAGCACGCGCCCCAGGTGCAGGCCGACGCCGTAGCGGAAGGGCGCGAGGCCGGCTTGCGCGCGCCGCTCGTTGGCCGTGCGCGCGCGCTCGCGCGCGCCGCGCGCGGCGGCGACCGCCTGCTCGCAGGCGCTTCGCGCACCGGCCCCGGCGATCGGAAACACCGCGAGCGAGGCGTCCCCGATGAAGCGCAGCACCTCGCCGCCGTGCGCCAGCACGGCGCCCGCGGTGGACGCGAAATAGTCGTTGAGCAGGTCGAGAAAGCGCTCCCAGCCGAGCGACTTGGCGAGCGGCGTCGAGTCGCGCAGGTCGGAGAACCAGATCACGGCCTCGATCTCCTCGCCGTCGCCGCGCTTGATCTGCCCCTCGAGCACGCGCGCGCCCGAGCTGCGGCCGAGATAGACCTCGAGCAGCGTGCGCGAGAGCGTGCGCGCGACGTAGATCTCCATCACCATGGCGAACGGGTGCAGCAGCCGCTCCACCTCGGCGATGTCGTGGTCGGTGAA
>CAZOWR010000318.1:0-2493 GCA_964583645.1 uncultured Enterobacteriaceae bacterium | reverse complement strand
CGGGCGACCTCGCGGTGCTGCAGCCCGACGGCTACGTGAAGATCAAGGACCGCTCGAAGGACATCATCATCTCGGGCGGCGAGAACATCAGCTCGATCGAGGTCGAGGACGTGCTCTACCGCCACCCGGCGGTGCTCGCCGCGGCCGTGGTGGCGCGGCCCGACTCGAAGTGGGGCGAGACCCCGTGCGCGTTCGTGGAGCTCAAGCCCGGCGCGAGGACCACGCAGGAGGAGCTGATCGGCTTCTGCCGCGAGCACCTGGCCAGGTTCAAGGCGCCGCGCGCGGTGGTGTTCGGCGAGCTGCCCAAGACCTCGACCGGCAAGATCCAGAAATTTGTCCTGCGCGAGAAAGCGAAATCGGCTTCCGCCATCGACGCCTAGGAGGGGCCCATGAGCGCTGTTCCCAAGTCCGACGAGCCGGTGCTGCTGCGCGAGGACCGCGGCGGCGTCGCCACGCTCACCATGAACCGGCCGCAGCAGATGAACCTGCTCACGCGCGAGATGCTGGAGGCGCTGCAGGCCGCCTTCGACTCGATCGCCAAGGACGACTCGGTGCGCGTCGTGGTGATCGCGGGCGCGGGCAAGGGCTTCTGCGCCGGGCACGACCTGAAGGAGATCCGGGCGCTGAAGGAGCAGCCGAAGATCGCCGAGCTCTTCGCCACCTGCAGCCGCATGATGGCCACGATCCCGAAGCTGCCCCAGCCCGTGATCGCGAAGGTGCACGGCGCCGCGGCCGCCGCGGGCTGCCAGCTGGTGGCGCAGTGCGACCTCGCGGTGGCCTCCGAGTCTGCCAAGTTCGTCACCTCGGGCGTGTCCTGGGGTTTCTTCTGCTCCACCCCCGGCGTGGCGGTCGGCCGCAACCTGCTTCGCAAGCACGCGCTCGAGATGCTGCTCACGGGCGACGTGGTGGGGCCGCGGCAGGCGCTCGCCTGGGGACTTGTCAACCGCGTGGTGCCGCCCGAGCAGCTCGACGCCGCGACCTCGGAGCTCGCGGCCAAGCTCGCGGCCAAGCCACGCGCCACGGTCGCCGCGGGCAAGCGCGGCTTCTACCAGCAGATGGACCTGAGCCTGGAGCGGGCCTACGAGTTCGCCGGGCAGGTGATCGCCTCGGATTTCGCGCACCCGGAAGGGCGCGAGGGGATGGACGCCTTCATCGGGAAGCGGCCGCCGAGCTGGCCGAAATAGCGCCGTGGGCGGCGGGCGCTACTACGAGGACTTCGCGGTCGGCGACCTCTACAAGCACTGGCCCGGGCGCACCGTGACCGCGGCCGACAACACCTGGTTCACGCTGCTCACCATGAACCAGCACCCGCTGCACTTCGACGAGGAGTACGCCAGGGGCACCGAGTTCGGCCGGCCGCTCGTCAACAGCACGCTGACGCTGGCGATCGTGGTGGGGATGAGCGTCGCGGACGTGAGCCAGCGCGCGGTGGCCAACCTCGGCTGGACCGACATCCGCATGCCCGCGCCCGTGTTCAACGGCGATACGCTCTACGCGGAATCGACGGTGCTGGAGAAGCGCGAGTCCAATTCGCGTCCCGGCCAGGGGATCGTCAGCGTGGCGACGCGCGCCTGGAAGCAGGACGGCACCACGGTCATGACCTTCAACCGCTCGGTCCTGGTACCGAAGAGGAGCTGAAATGAGCCAGGCCGAGGAATCCCAGATCCTGGACGCGATCTCCAGGTGGCTCGAGCGCGAGGTACGCGGCAAGGTGCGCGAGCTCGAGGCCGAGGACGTCTACCCGGAGGAGATGGTCGAGCAGATGAAGCAGCTGGGCCTCTTCGGCGCCACCATCCCGCCCGAGTACGGCGGCCTGGGGCTCTCCGCCTCGACCTACGCGAAGATCGTCGCCCTCATCTCCGAAGTCTGGATGTCGCTCACCGGCATCTTCAACTCGCACCTCATCATGGCGGCCGCCGTGGCGCGCTTCGGCACCGAAGACCAGAAGCGGCGCTTCCTGCCGCAGTTCGCGAGCGGCGAAGTGCGCGGGGGGCTGGCGCTCACCGAGCCCGACTGCGGCACCGACCTGCAGGCGATCCGCACGCGCGCCGAGCGCCGGGACGATCATTACGTGGTCAACGGCACCAAGACCTGGATCTCGAACGGCATCCAGGGCAGCTGCTTCGCGCTGCTCGTGAAGACCGACCCGTCCGCGCAGCCGCGCCACCGCGGCATGAGCCTGTTCCTGGCGGAAAAGCGCGCGGGCTTCCGCGTCTCGCGCAAGCTCGAGAAGATCGGCTACAAGGGGATCGACTCCGCGGAGCTGGTGTTCGACGACTACCGCGTGCCGGCCGATTGCCTCATCGGGGGCGAGGAAGGACACGGGTTTCACCACGCCGTGGGCGGGCTCGAGCTCGGGCGCATCAACGTCGCGGCGCGCGGCGTGGGGGTGGCCAACGCCGCGCTCAAGGACGCGGTCGCGTACTCGCAGCTGCGCAAGACCTTCGGCAAGCCGATCTGCGAGCACCAGGCGATCCAGCTCAAGCTCGGCGA
>CAZOWR010000317.1:0-2567 GCA_964583645.1 uncultured Enterobacteriaceae bacterium | reverse complement strand
GTAGGCGCCGATCACCAGCGCCGGGGTGATGATGGCGAAGGTCAGCTGGTACATCGCGAACACGGTCTCCGGGATGCTGCCCTTGACCGTCTTCGCCTCGATGCCGGAGAGGAACGACTTGCCGAAGCCTCCGTACCAGGCGTTCAGGCCGCCGCCGTCGCCGAAGGCGAGGCTGTAGCCGACCACCACCCAGGCGAGGGTCACCACGCAGGTGATGGAGAAGCATTGCATCAGGACGGAGAGCACGTTCTTGGCGCGCGTCAGCCCGGCATAGAACAGCGCCAGGCCGGGAAGCGTCATGAAGAGCACCAGCACCGCCGAGGTCAGCATCCAGGCGGTGTTGGCGGCATCGAGCTTGGGTGGCTCGGCGCCGGCGGCGAGGGAAGCGTAAGACAGGAGCAAGACGAGCAGCGTCTTGGTGCACGGATGCTTCAACATGGACAAGTCCCTCCCCTGGAACGTGTTTTCCGGGTGCATGGCGGCACCGGCGGGAAGCATACCGCAGATGCCGCTACTTCACGTCCTCCGCATGAAACCCGAAGGCGCCGCGCGCGCGGTCGGCGAACCAGTGCCGCAGGGTGAGGCCCACGGTGCGGAACGCGATCTCCTTCCAGGGCACGCGGGCCTCCTCGAACAGCGCCACCTCCAGGCTCTCGGCCCCGGGCTTGAACTCGAGGTCGAGCAGCCGGCCCCGGTAGAACAGGTGCACCTGGTTCACGCGCGGCACCGAGATGAGGCTGAAGGGGGCGCCGAGCGCCATGCGCGCGCCGGCTTCCTCGAGCGTCTCGCGCGCCGCGGCCTCGCCCGCAGTCTCGTCGTTCTCCATGAAGCCCGCGGGCAGCGTCCAGTAGCCGTAGCGCGGCTCGATCGCGCGCCGGCACAGCAGCAGCCGCCCCTCCCACTCGGGCACCGTGCCGACGACCAGCTTCGGGTTCTGGTAGTGGATGTCGCCGCAGCCGTCGCAGACGAAGCGCGGCAGCGAGTCGCCGGGCGGCACGCGTCGCGCCAGCAGCCCGCCGCAACTGGCGCAGAACTTCACGGCTCGCCCAATCCCGCGAGCAGGCCGTCGGGCGCGATGCCGAGGCGATCCAGGGGCGCCTCGGACCCGAGCCGGGACAGCGGCGCGCTCTGGCCGGGCCAGTACGTCTCGCAGCGCGCCTGGACGGAATGCACGTCGAACAGGGTGCCGTAGGCGTCGAACACCAGCACGCGTGCCACGATGCAACCTCCGGTATCGGCGGGAGAATTTGGTTTCGATGTTAAACTGCCCCCGGGCAGGGGGCAAAGAAGCCGGCTTGCCGAGCCGGCCTCCGAGCCCGCCGGAAAATGAGGCCGCTGCGCCGCGCATGACCGATCGCTACGACGAGCTGTATCGCGGCTGGCGCTGGGAAGTCCCCGCGCGCTACAACATCGCGCACGCCTGCTGCGGCCGCTGGGCCGCGGACCGCACGCGCTTCGCGCTCTACTGGGAGGACGAGTCGGGCGAGACGGCGGCGTACAGCTTCTGGGACCTCCAGCAGCGGGCGAACCGGCTCTCCAACGCGCTCGCCGCGCTCGGCGTGGGGCGGGGCGAGCGCGTCGCGATCGTGCTGCCCCAGCGCCCCGAGACCGCGATCGCGTACGTCGCGATCTTGCAGATGGGCGCGATCGCGCTGCCGCTGTCGCACCTGTTCGGGCCGGACGCCCTGGAGTACCGCATGGCGCACGCCGGGGCGCGGGTGGCGATCGTGGAGCCGACCACGATCGCGAGCTTGTGGGCGGTGAGGCAGCGGCTCCCCGCGCTCGAGCACGTGATCGGCGTGGGCGGGGCGCGCGAGACCGGGGTGCTCGGCTGGGAGACGCTGCTCGAGAAGGCGAGCCGCCGCTTCGCGGCGCTTGATACCGCCGCCGAGGATCCCTGCCTCATCATCTACACCAGCGGCACCACCGGGCCGCCCAAGGGCGCGCTCAAGCCCCACCGCATCATGCTCGGCAACGTGCCCGGGTTCGTGTACTCGCACGACTTCTTCCCGCAGCCGGGGGACATGTTCTGGTCGCCCGCCGACTGGGCCTGGACGGGCGGGCTCATGGACGCGCTGCTGCCGGCGTGGCTCTTCGGCATCCCGATCCTCGGCTACCGCGGCCGGTTCGACGCCGAGCGCGCCTACGACCTCCTGGACAGATACGGCGTGCGCAACTCGTTCCTCTTCCCCACCGCGCTCAAGCTGATGATGAAGGCGGTGCCCAAGCCCAAAGGCAAGTACGACCTGCGGCTGCGCTCGATCATGAGCGCGGGTGAGGCCGTGGGCGCGACCGTGATCGAGTGGGCGCGCGAGCAGCTCGGCGTGACCATCAACGAGATGTTCGGCCAGACCGAGATCAACTACGTCGTCGGCAACTGCCAGGGCGCCTGGCCGGTGAAGCCCGGCTCGATCGGGCGGCCCTACCCGGGGCACCGCGTCGCCGTGCTGGATGCCGAGGGCAACGAGGTGCCGCGCGGCGAGCTGGGCGAGGTGGCAGTACACCGGGAATGCAACGGCATGCGCGACCCGGTGCACTTTCTCGAGTACTGGAAGAACCCTGAGGCG
>CAZOWR010000316.1:0-2567 GCA_964583645.1 uncultured Enterobacteriaceae bacterium | reverse complement strand
GCAAGAAGTACGGCAAGTGGCCGGTGTTCTACGGCGCGCAGAGCTACGACGGCATCCTGCTGATCGACTCGGCGGTGCGCGCGGTGAAGGGCAATCTCAAGGACACCAAGGGCCTCGTCGCCGCGATGCGCAAGGCCGACTTCAACTCCATCCGCGGCAACTTCACCTTCGGCCACAACAACCACCCGATCCAGAACTTCTACCTGCTCAAGGCGGTGAAGGACTCGGGCGGCGAGATGGTGATGAAGATCGAGAAGGCGGTGTTCCAGAACCACAAGGACGCGTACGGCGGGGACTGCAAGCTGAAGTGGTGAGCCCCCGGGGCGGCTGAGAAGGGGCGCGGTCCGACCGCGCCCCTTTTTCTTTGCGCATGACGATCCTGTTCATCGAGCAGACGCTCAACGGGCTGCAGCTCGGGGTGATGCTGTTCCTGCTCGCCGCGGGCCTGACGCTGGTGTTCGGCATCATGAACCTCGTCAACCTCGCGCACGGCTCGCTCTACATGGTCGGCGCCTACCTCTGGGTGGCGTTCACCCAGCTCACCGGCTCGTACCTCCTCGGCGTCGCGCTCGCGCTCGCCGGTACGCTGGTGGTGGGGATGCTGGTCGAGCTCGTCGCGCTGCGCACGCTCTACGAGCGCGACCACCTCGACCAGGTGCTCGCCACCTTCGGGCTGATCCTGTTCTTCAACGAGCTGATCGCCATCCTCTGGGGGCGCTCGGCGCTCTACACCAGCGTCCCGTCCTGGCTCTCGGGCCACGTCGAGCTGTTCGCGGGGCTGCGCTATCCGCTGTATCGCCTGGCGATCATCCTGGTCGGCCTCGCGGTCGCGGCGCTGCTGTGGTACGTGGTCGCGCGCACGCGCCTGGGGATGCTGGTCCGCGCCGGCGCCTCCAACCGCACGATGGTGGCCGCGCTCGGCGTCAACATCCGGCTGCTCTACACGGTGGTGTTCGGCTTCGGCGCCGCGCTCGCGGGGCTCGCCGGCCTGATGGCGGGGCCGATCTACGCCGTGCAGCCGGGCATGGGCGAGCTCGTGCTCATCCAGGTCTTTGTGGTGATCGTGATCGGCGGCATCGGCTCGATCCGCGGCGCGCTCGCAGGCGCGCTCATCGTGGGGATGGTCGACACGCTCGGGCGCGCCTTCCTCAAGCCGATGCTCGCGACCTTCTGGTCGCCGGTAGTCGCCGACACCGCCGGCCCGGCGCTCGCCTCGATGCTCATCTACCTGCTGATGGCGGTGGTGCTCGCACTGCGCCCCGAGGGGCTGTTTCCGGCGCGCGCATGAGGCCCGGCAGCCGCACGCTCGCGCTCGCGGGCATTCTCCTCGCGCTGGCGGCGGTGCCGCCGCTCGCGGCGTACTTCAACCAGCCGTACTACCTGGAGCTGTTCCGCCGCATCATGATCTTCGCGCTCGCGGCGGCCTCGCTCAACCTCATCCTCGGCTACGGCGGCATGATGTCCTTCGGGCACGCCGCCTACCTCGGCGTGGGCGCCTACGCGGTGGGCGTGCTCGCGCACTACGGCGTGCACAGCGGCTGGCTGCAGTGGGCGCTCGCGATCGGCGCCTCCGCCCTGGTCGCCCTCGCCATCGGCGCGGTGTCGATCCGGGCGAGCGGCATCTACTTCATCATGATCACGCTCGCGTTCACCCAGATGCTCTACTACCTCGGCATCTCGATCGAGGAGTTCGGCGGCGACGACGGCCTGCGGCTGGCGGTGAAGAGCCAGTTCTCCGGGCTGGTGCGCCTCGAGAGCCCCGTGGCCTTCTACTACCTGGTGCTCGCGATCCTGGTGGCGGCGCTCTACCTGGTGCACCGCCTGGTGAATTCGCGCTTCGGCATGGTGATCCGCGCCGCGCGCTCCAACGAGCCGCGCACGCGCGCCATCGGCTTCTCGCCGTATCCCTACCGCCTCGCGGCGTTCGTCATCGCCGGGGCGTTGTGCGGCCTCGCCGGGGCGCTGCTCGTCAACCAGACCTCGTTCCTGACGCCAGAGTTCATGAACTGGACGCGCTCCGGGGAGCTCATGTTCATGGTGATCCTGGGCGGGGTCGCGACCACGGCGGGCCCGGTGCTCGGCGCCGCCGCGTTCCTGCTGCTCGAGGACCTGCTTTCAGGCTGGACGGTGCACTGGCAGATCATCCTCGGGCCGATCCTGATCCTGGTGGTGCTGTTCGCGCGGCGCGGGCTCGCCGGGCTGCTGCCGCAGGAGCGCCGCGATGGCTGAGCCGCTGCTCGAGGTGCGGGCGCTGTCCAAGGCGTTCGGCGCGCTGCTCGCCACCGACCGGGTGAGCTTCGAGGTGCAGGAAGGCGAGACGCACGCCGTGATCGGCCCCAACGGCGCGGGCAAGACCACGCTCATCAGCCAGCTCGCCGGCAACCTGCGGCCCGACGACGGCGCGATCCGCTTCGCCGGCGAGGACATCACGCGCCTGCCGGCGCACGCGCGCGCGCGCCGCGGCCTGGCGCGCTCCTTCCAGATCACCAGCATCTACCGCGAGTTCAGCGCGCTGGACAACGTCGCGCTCGCGGTGCAGGCGCACGCCGGCCACAGCTTCCGCTTAT
>CAZOWR010000315.1:0-2608 GCA_964583645.1 uncultured Enterobacteriaceae bacterium | reverse complement strand
GACAAGTTCGACGAGGCGATCATCAACTACATCCGGCGCAACTACGGCATGCTGATCGGCGAGACCACCGCCGAGCTGGTGAAGAAGCAGATCGGCTCGGCGTTCCCCGGGTCGGAGGTGCGCGAGATGGAGGTCAAGGGACGCAACCTCGCCGAGGGCATTCCGCGCAGCTTCACCATCAGCTCCAACGAGATCCTGGAGGCGCTCACCGAGCCGCTCAACCAGATCGTCTCGGCGGTGAAGAGCGCGCTGGAGCAGACCCCGCCCGAGCTGGGCGCCGACATCGCCGAGAAGGGCATGGTGATCACGGGCGGCGGGGCGCTGCTGCGCGACCTCGACCGCCTGCTCATGGAGGAGACGGGGCTGCCGGTGATCGTGGCCGAGGATCCGCTCACTTGCGTGGTGCGGGGCTCGGGCAAGGCGCTCGAGAAGATGGAGCACTTCGGCCCGATCTTCACGAATGAGTGAGTGATGGGGGCATGGAGCACTCGCCCCCGCCATTCTTCAAGCGCGGCCCGGCGCCGCTCGCCCGCCTCGCGTTCTTCGCTTCGCTCTCGGTCGCGCTGCTGGTGCTCGATGCGCGCTTTCGCTACGCCGAGGGCCTGAGGAGCGTCCTCGCTCTCGCCGTCCACCCGCTGCAGCTCGCGGTCAACGCGCCGCTCGAGCTCGCCGAGCGGGCCGCGGGCTACTTCACGAGCCAGGCGCGGCTGCGCGAGGAGAACGCGGCGCTGCGCGCGAAGCTGCTCGCCGCCTCGCAGGCGGCGCAGCGCGAGGAGGCGCTCGCCGCGGAAGCCGCGCAGCTGCGGCGCCTGATCGGCGCCGCCGAGCGCGCCCCGCTCAGGGCCGCACCCGCGGAGATTCTCTACACCGGGCGCGATCCCTACGCGCGGCGCGTCGTGATCGATCGCGGCACCGCGCAGGGCCTGCGCGCGGGCGCCCCGGTGGTGGACGACGCGGGCCTCATCGGCCAGGTGACGCGCGCGCACGCGCTCGTCTCCGAGGTGACGCTGGTCACCGACAAGGACCAGGCGACCCCGGTGCAGGTGGTGAGGAACGGCCTGCGCGCGGTGGCCTTCGGCGCCGGCGCGAGCGGCATGCTCGAGCTGCGCTTCATGGCGGCGAACGCGGAGATCCAGGCGGGCGACCTGCTGGTGACCTCGGGCATCGACGGCGTGTACCCGCCGGGGCTGCCGGTGGCCCGCGTGGTGCGGGTGGAGCGCGACGCGGCCTACGCCTTCGCGCGCATCCTCTGCCAGCCGGCCGCGGGCGTGGAGCGCGGGCGCTACGTGCTCGCGCTGCTCGGCGCGGCGCGCCTCGCGCCCTACCCCGCCGAGGCCGGCGGGCCGCGAGAGCGCCGCGCCGAGAGGCTGCGCAGGCTGCGTCGCAAGGATCCCGATGGCGCTCAGTAACGCGGAGGCGCGCGACATCCTGCTGCCGGCGCGCGCGAGCACGATCGCGATCTCGCTGGGGCTGGCGCTGCTCGCCAATTTCCTGCCCTGGGGCAACGTCGCGCTGGCGCCGGACTTCGTCGCGCTGGTGCTCGCCTTCTGGTGCGTGCGCCAGCCGCGCCTGGTGGGGCTGGGCGCCGCCTGGGTGCTGGGCCTGCTCACCGACGTCGGCAACGGCGTGCTGCTCGGGCAGCACGCGCTCGCCTACTCGCTGCTCGCGTTCGCCGCGGTGACCCTGTCGCGGCGCATCCTGTGGTTTCCCCTCTGGGGCCAGGCGCTGCACGTGGCGGCGCTGCTGCTCGCCGCGCAGGGCGTCGCGGCGCTGGTGCGCCTCGCCACCGGCGCCGACTTTCCCGGCTGGGTGCTGGCGGTGGGCCCGCTCGCCGGGGCGGCGCTCTGGCCGCTGGTGAGCGCGCTCCTGCTCGCGCCGCAGCGCCGGCCGCCCGAGGGCGGGGAGACCCCCGCGCTGTGAGCCTCGCCGAGCTCAAGGACCACCAGCGCGAGCTGCACCGCTTCCGGCTGCGCGTGGGCATCGCGGGCGCCGCGGTGCTCGCGGCGTTCGCGCTGCTGTTTGCGCGCTTCTTCTACCTGCAGGTGCTGCAGCACGACACCTACGCCTCGAAGGCCGAGGAGAACCGCATCTCGATCGTGCCGATCTCGCCGAACCGGGGCCTGATCCTCGACCGCAACGGCGTGGTGCTGGCGCGCAACTACTCGGCGTACACGCTGGAGATCTTCCCGCGCCGGGTGCGCGACCTCGAGGCGACCATCGGCGAGCTCGCCGAGCTGGTCGAGATCCAGCCGAAGGACCGCGCCCGCTTCAGGAAGCTGCTGGCCGAAGCGCGCAACGCCGAGAGCCTGCCGATCCGCACCCGGCTCTCCGACGAGGAGGTGGCGCGCTTCGCCGCGCACCGCTACCGCTTCCCGGGCGTCGAGATTAAGGCGCGGCTGTTCCGCCAGTACCCGCGCGGCGAGGCCGCCTCGCACGTCGTCGGCTACATCGGGCGCATCAACGCGCGCGACCAGGAGCGCCTGGCCGAGCTCGGCGTGGAGGCCAACTACCGCGGCACCGACTTCATCGGCAAAGCGGGGCTGGAGGCGAGCTACCAGCAGGAGCTGCACGGCACCACCGGCTTCGAGCAGGTCGAGATCGACGCCGC
>CAZOWR010000314.1:0-2614 GCA_964583645.1 uncultured Enterobacteriaceae bacterium | reverse complement strand
CGGCGCCCTTGCCGCCGTCGCCCCAGTGCGTGGCCAGCACGAACGGCACGCCGAGACCCTTCATCCTCGACTTCACGAGCTCGATCTCGGCCGGCGTGTCGAAGCCGAAGCGGTTGAACGAGACGATGCACGGGATGCCGTAGACGTTCTTCACGTTGTCCACGTGCCGCTCGAGGTTGACCAGGCCCTTCTCCAGCGCGGCGAGGTTCTCCCGGTTCACCTCCTTCACGTCCACCCCGCCGTGGTACTTGAGCGCCCGGAGGGTGGCCACGATCACCGTGGCGTTCGGCACCAGGCCGGTCTTGCGGCACTTGATGTCGAGGAATTTCTCGGCGCCGAGGTCGGCGCCGAAGCCGGCCTCCGTCACGCAGTAGTCGACGAGCTTGAGGGCGCTGCGCGTCGCCATCACCGAGTTGCAGCCGTGGGCGATGTTGGCGAAAGGTCCGCCGTGGATGAAAGCCGGGTTGTTCTCGAGCGTCTGCACCAGATTCGGGGCGAGCGCGTCCTTCAGCAGCACCGTCATCGCGCCGTGCGCCCGGAGCTCCTTCGCCGTGACCGGCCTCTGGTCGCGCGTGTACCCGACCACGATGTTGCCGAGGCGCTGCTTGAGGTCCTCGTGCGAAGTGGCGAGGCAGAAAACGGCCATCACCTCGGAGGCGACCACGATGTCGAAGCCGTCCTGGCGCGGATAGCCGTTGGCGGTGCCGCCGAGCGCCACCACGATGTCGCGCAAAGCGCGGTCGTTCATGTCCACCGCGCGCCGCCATTGAATGCGCCGCGGGTCGATGCCCAGCTCGTTGCCGTGGTGGATATGGTTGTCGATCATCGCCGCGAGCAGGTTGTTGGCAAGCCCGACGGCGGAGAAATCCCCCGTGAAGTGCAGGTTGATGTCCTCCATCGGCACCACCTGCGCGTAGCCGCCGCCCGCCGCGCCGCCCTTGATCCCGAACACCGGCCCGAGAGACGGCTCGCGCAGGCAGATCATGGCCTTCTTGCCGATGTGGTTGAGCGCGTCACCCAGGCCGACGGTGGTGGTGGTCTTGCCCTCTCCCGCCGGCGTGGGCGTCATCGCCGTCACCAGGATCAGCTTGCCGTCCCTGCGGCCCTTCAGGGTGTCGAGGTACTCGAGCGAGATCTTGGCCTTGTAGTGGCCGTAGGGCTCGAGGTGCTCCTCGGCGATCCCGAGCCGGTCGAGCGCGACCCTGGAGATGCGCTGCAGCTTCGCTGCCTGGGCGATCTCGATGTCGGACGGCATGGCGTTGCTCCCCCTCGAAGCGGCAAAGCGCGAATTCTGGTGGAGCGCCCGAGCGCGCGGCCTTGACCGCGGTCAAGCGCGCGGGGAAGGTCGCCCTAGCCGTGGATCTCGGCGAGCGTGCGGCCCTTGCCGTAACCCGGATCGCCCGGGCGGACCCCGCCCTTCGACAGCCTCACCGCGCAGTACTTGAACTCCGGGATCTTGCCGAACGGATCGAGCACCGGGTTGGTGAGCACGTTGGCCGCCGCCTCGTAGAAGCAGAAGGGGATGAAGATCGCACCGCGCGGGTTGGCCTCGTCGGCGCGCGCGTAGAGGGAAATCCTGCCGCGCCTCGACGCCACCGTGACGAGCTCTCCGGGCCGCGCGCCCAGCGCCTCGAGGTCGAGCGGGTGCACCATCGCCACCGGCTCGGGCTCGATCGCGTCGAGCACGCCGGAGCGGCGCGTCATGGCGCCGGTGTGCCAGTGCTCGAGCTGCCGCCCCGTGATCAGCACCATCGGATAATCGGCATCGGGCTGCTCGGCGGCCGGGATCAGGTCGGCCGCCGGGACGAACCTGGCGCGCCCCGTGGCGGTCGGGAACACGTCGGTGAACACCACCGGCTGGCCCGGGTCGCCCTCGCGCTCGCAGGGATAGGTCACCACGGAGTCGCGCTCCAGCCGCTCCCAGGTGATGCCCGCGATCGAGTTCATGCCCTTGCGCATCTCCTCGAACACCTCGCGCGCGTGAGCGTAGCTCCACGGCAGGCCCAGGCGTTTGCCCATCTCGTTGATGATCCACAGGTCCTCGCGCGCCTCGCCCGGGGGGGTCAGGGCGGGCCGCCCCAGCTGGACCATGCGGTCGGTGTTGGTGACCGTCCCGGTCTTCTCCGGCCAGGCGGTGGCGGGCAGCACGACGTCGGCGAGGTACGCCGTCTCGGTGAGGAAGATGTCCTGCACCACCAGGTGCTCGAGCTTCGCCAGCGCCGCGCGCGCGTGCTCGGCCTCGGGGTCGGACATCGCGGGATTCTCGCCCATGATGTACATGCCGCGGATCTTGCCCTCGTAGGCCGCGTTCACGATCTCGACCACGGTGAGGCCGGGCTTGCGCTCGAGCCGCGCGCCCCAGAGCGCCTCGAAGCGCTGGTTCGCCTCGGGGTCGTCGACGCGCTGGTAGTCGGGGAACACCATCGGGATGAGCCCCGAGTCCGAAGCGCCCTGCACGTTGTTCTGGCCGCGCAGCGGATGCAGGCCGGTGCCGGGCCGCCCGACCTGGCCGGTGGCGAGGCACAGCGCGATCAGGCAGCGCGCGTTGTCCGTGCCGTGCACGTGCTGCGAGATGCCCATGCCCCAGAGGATCATCGAGCCCTTCGAGGTCGCG
>CAZOWR010000313.1:0-2628 GCA_964583645.1 uncultured Enterobacteriaceae bacterium | reverse complement strand
GCCCGGTGAGCGCCGCCTGCACCGCCATCTCGGCGGTCTCGAGGTCGCGGATCTCCCCGACCATGATGATGTCGGGGTCCTGGCGCATGAGCGCGCGCAGGCCTTCCGCGAAGCCCAGCTCGATCGCCGGCTGCACCTGCATCTGGTTGAACGAGGCTTCGACCATCTCGATCGGGTCCTCCACGGTGCAGACGTTGACCTCGGGCGTGGCGAGGGACTTGAGCGTCGAGTACAGCGTGGTCGTCTTGCCCGAGCCGGTCGGGCCGGTCACCAGCACGATGCCGTTGGGCCTCTCGGTCATCTCGTGCCAGCGCCGCCGGTCCTCCTCGGAGAAGCCGAGCTCGGCGAAGTCGCGCACCAGCACCTCGGGGTCGAAGATGCGCATCACCAGCTTCTCGCCGAACGCGGTGGGCAGCGTCGAGAGGCGCAGCTCCACTTCCTGGCCGTCGAGCGTGCGCGTCTTCACGCGGCCGTCCTGCGGGCGGCGCTTCTCCACCAGGTCCATGCGCCCGAGGATCTTGATGCGGCTGGTCATCGCGGCGAGCACCGCGGCCGGGATCTGGTAGACCTGGTGCAGCACGCCGTCGATGCGAAAGCGCACGATGCCGATCTCGCGCCGCGGCTCGATGTGGATGTCGCTCGCGCGCTGCTCGAAGGCGTAGCTCCAGAGCCAGTCCACCACGCGCACCACGTGGGCGTCGTTGGCATCCAGCTGCTTGTTGGCGGCGCCGAGCTCGACCAGCTGCTCGAAGTTGGCCAGCCCCGACTGGCCTGAGACCATGCGCGTGGCGCCCTTCACCGAGCGAGCCAGGTTGTAGAACTCGACCTGGTAGCGGTCGATGTCCACCGGGTTGGCGATCACGCGCCGGATGCCGAGCTTGAGAATGCCCGCGAGCTCGCGCTCCCACTCGCGCGCGTAGGGCTCGGCGGTGGCGATGATCGCCTCCTTGGCGCTCACTCCCACCGGCAGGATGCGGAAGCGGGTCGCGTAGGCCGAGGACATCACCTCGGTGACCGCCGAGAAGTTGACCTTGAGGGGATCGATGTGCAGGTACTCCATGCCGACGCGCTTGGCCAGCCACTCGGTGAGCGGCTCGAGCGCGAGCGGCTTGTGAGGCGGGGCCGCGCTCTTCCACTTCTGCTCGGCGATGATCGCCAGGGGGTGCTGGCTGCCGCGGTAGTAGCGCCGCTCCTTCTTCAGCTGCTCGGCGGCGGCGCTCTCGACGAGCCGGTCCTCGACCAGCCAGTCGAGCAGCTCCAGGATCGTGAGGCGGCGGTCCGCGGTCTTCGGCTCTACGGCGGCCATGGGGCCCCCCATTATGCCCCAGCGCCGCTAGAATCGTCCGATGCAGGCGCCCCGCTCAAGCCCGCTCGCCGGCGACGTGCGCCTGCGCGAGGTCTGGGCATGGAGCATGTACGACTTCGCCAACTCCGGCTACACCACGGTGGTGATCACCGCGGTGTTCAACGCCTACTTCGTCGCCGCGGTGGCGGACCGCGCGCCGTGGGCGACCTTCGCCTGGACCGCGGCGCTCTCGGTCTCCTATGGCGCGGTGCTGCTCAGCGCGCCGCTCATCGGCGCCTGGGCCGACGCGCACGCTGCGAAGAAGCGGCTGCTCGCCGCCGCGACCGCCGGCTGCGTGCTGTTCACCGCGGGGCTCTACTTCGCCGCGCCGGGGGCGGTCGCGCTCGCCATCGCGCTGGTGATCCTGTCGAACTTCTTCTTCTCGACGGGGGAGAACCTGATCGCGGCGTTCCTGCCCGAGCTCGCCGCATCGCGGGCGATGGGACGGGTGTCGGGCTGGGGCTGGGCCTTCGGCTACGTGGGCGGGATCGTCTCGCTCGGCATCGCGCTCGCCTACATCACCTGGGCGAGCGGCCGGGGAGAGGCGGGCGCGCAGTTCGTGCCGGTGGTGATGCTGATCACGGCGGCGCTCTTCGCGCTGTGCGCCGCGCCGACCTTCGTGTTTCTCAAGGAGCGCGCGCGGCCGCAGCCGGCCGCCGGGTCCGCCTGGGGGCGCGTGCTGCGCACGCTGCGCCACGCGCGGGAGTTCGCCGACCTGCGGCGATTTCTCGTCTGCATCCTCTTCTACCAGGCGGGCATCATGGCGGTGGTGGCGCTCGCCGCGATCTACGCGCAGGAGGCGATGAAGTTCACGCAGCAGCAGACCATCGTCCTCGTCCTGGTGGTGAACGTCACCGCCGCGCTCGGCGCCTTCGGCTTCGGCTACGCCCAGGACGTGATCGGCCACGTGCGCGCCATGTTCCTCGTCATTCTCGGCTGGATCGTGATGATCGGCCTCGCCTACTTCGCCGACGACGCGCCCACCTTCTGGGTGGCGGCCAACCTCGCCGGCCTGTGCATGGGCTCTTCGCAAGCCGCGGGCCGCGCGATCGTAGGCTACCTCGCGCCGCCCTCGCGGCTGGCGGAATTCTTCGGCCTGTGGGGCCTCGCGGTGAAGGCGGCCTCGATCTTCGGGCCGCTCACCTACGGCGTCGTCACCTGGATCTTCCCGGGCGATCACCGCCTCGGCATCCTCTCGGTGGGCGTGTACTTCGTGATCGGCCTCGCGCTGCTCGCGGGGATCGACGTGGAGCGCGGGCGGCAGGCGGCGCTGGCGGCCTGAG
>CAZOWR010000312.1:0-2644 GCA_964583645.1 uncultured Enterobacteriaceae bacterium | reverse complement strand
CGACGCCGGCTCCCGAGCAGCCCAAGCGCCCCCCGATCGTCGCGCTGCCACCCCCTGCGCCCAAGCCGGCGGCGACCGAGGGCGGCGCATCGGCGCGCACGCCGATCGCTTCGGCCGCCCCTTCCGTCGCGGCCACCGAGCTGGCCGCTTCCGGCCGCCCCGATCCGAAGGTGATCGAGCACATTTTCGCCTGCCTCTCGCCGGGGCTGCCGAACGACTGGAAGCGCGCGTGGATCGTCCTGACCGAGCACGGCGCGGGAACCAAGGAGCGGCGGCTGGACGCGAAGTTCTTCTACGCCGGCGCGGCGGACGACAAGGGGCAGGAGCTCGTGCCGTGCGACCCGAAGGAAGTCGCCGAGCGCGTCTACAGCCTCAACGCGCTGCTGCCGCCGGAGCAGCGGCGCTGGAGCCAGGCGCGGCTGCTCATCACGAACGACGGCGAGTTCGAACTCAAGTACGACTACCCGAAGTAGTCAGGCCTTCCTGAGAAAGTCGAAGTCGCAGCCCTGCTCGGCCTGCAGCACGTGCTGCATGTACAGGCGCGCGTAGCCGCGCGCGGGCACCGGCACCGGCGGCATCCACGCCGCTTTCCTCGCCCGCAGCTCGTGCTCCGGGACCGCCAGGTCGATGCGGCGCTCCCTGACCGAAAGTCGGATGCGGTCGCCGTTTCTCGCCAGCGCGAGCGGCCCGCCGATCGCCGCCTCCGGCGACACGTGCAGCACGACGGTGCCGTAGGCGGTGCCGCTCATGCGCGCGTCCGAGATGCGCACCATGTCCTTCACCCCCGCGCGCGCGAGCTTGGCCGGGATGGGCAGGTACCCGGCCTCCGGCATCGCGTAGCCGGACCGCGGTCCCGCATTCTGCAGCACGAGGAAGTCCTCGGGCGACACCTCCAACCCGGGCGCATCGATGCGCGCGGCCAGGTCATCGAGCGAGCTGAACACCACCGCCCGGCCCTCGCGCTCGAACAGAGACGGGTCGGCCGCCGAGCGCTTGAGGATCGCCCCGTTCGGCGCGAGCGAGCCGAACAATGCCACCAGGCCGCCCTGCGCTGCGAGCGGGTCGGAGAGCGGTCGCACCACCGTGCGGTCCACCCACGTGCCCTCCTCCCGCGCGAGGCGCTCGCCGAGCGTCTCCCCCGCCACCGTGAGCGCGTCCAGGTGCAGCAGCGGCTTGAGCTCGCGCAGGACGGCGCCCAGCCCCCCCGCGGCGTGGAGGTCCGACATGTAGTGCCGGCCGGTGGGCTTCAGGTCGACGAGCACGGGGGTGGAATCGGAGAGCGCGTTCAGGCGCCTGAGGTCCACCTCCACCCCGGCGCGTCCGGCGATCGCGGCGAGGTGCACGATCGCGTTGGTCGAGCCGCCGATCGCGAGCAGCACGCGCAGCGCGTTCTCGACCGCCTCCGGCGTGATCAGGCGCGAGGGGCGCAGCGGGCTGCGCGCCAGCGCCACGGCGCGCGCGCCGCTCGCCTCGGCCGCGCGCAGCCGGTCGGCGTGCACCGCCGGAATCGCCGCGGTGCCGGGCAGCGCGAGCCCGAGCGCCTCCGCGATCGAGGCCATGGTGGAGGCGGTGCCCATCACGGCGCAGGTTCCCGCGGTGGTGGCGAGATGGCCCTCGATCTCGCCGATGCCCGGCGCGTCCACCGCGCCGGCGCGGTGCAGCGCCCAGAAGCGGCGGCAGTCGGTACAGGCCCCGAGGCGCTCGCCATGGAATGCCGTCGGCAGCATCGGCCCCGCGAGCAGCTGGATCGCGGGGAGGTCGGCGCTCACCGCGCCCATCAGCTGCGCCGGCACGGTCTTGTCGCACCCGCCCACGAGCACCACGGCATCCATCGGCTGCGCGCGCACCATCTCCTCGACGTCCATCGCCATCAGGTTGCGGAACATCATCGAGGTCGGGCTGAGGAACACTTCGCCCAGCGAGGTGGTCGGGAACTCGAGCGGCAGCCCGCCGGCGGCGAGCACGCCGCGCTTCACCGCCTCGACGAGCTCCGGGAAGTGGCGATGGCAGTTGTTGAACTCGCTGCGCGAGTTGGCGATCCCGACGACCGGCCGCGCGAGCAGCTCCCCCGAGTAGCCCATGCTCTTCGCGAAGGAGCGCCGCAGGTAGAGCGAGAACCCGGCGTCCCCGTACTGGGTCAGGCCGCGCGCGAGGCCTTTGGGCTGCTCTGCCATGCCCGGATTTTATCCATTGGGCGGACGTATAACCCGTTGATTTTTAGAGATGGGAAGCATCCCATCACCAGAGCGCCTGGGATTGTGGTTGATCTCCCACCGCCCGGAGGCTACTGTGGCCCTTCATGGAAGCGGTCACCGGGCAGGACGCGCCGCTCATCGAGAGCATCGCGCAATTCTGCCGCGCGAGCGGCATCGCCGAGTCCACCTTCGGCCGGCGCGCGGTGAACGACGGCAAGTTCGTCGCGCGCCTGCGCGACGGCGCGCGCATCACCCCTGAGACGCTCGAGCGCGTGAGCACGTTCCTCGCGCGCCACGGTGCCGCCGCGCCCGCCTCGCCGCCGGAGCTGCTGCCGCTCATCCGCGTCGCCGGCCGCGTCGCCGCGCCTGCGCCCACCGGCGGGGAGGGCGCGCCGTCGCGCAACTTCCGCTTCTTCGACAACCGGCAGAAGTACCTGCTGTTCGTCAAC
>CAZOWR010000311.1:0-2653 GCA_964583645.1 uncultured Enterobacteriaceae bacterium | reverse complement strand
TCGGTGGTGCACTTCTGGGCGCTCATCTTCACCTACATGTGGGCGGGCCCGCACCATCTGCACTACACCGCGCTGCCCGACTGGGCGCAGTCCCTGGGCATGGTGTTCTCGCTGGTCCTGCTGGCGCCCTCCTGGGGCGGGATGATCAACGGCATCATGACGCTCTCGGGGGCCTGGTGGAAGCTGCGCCAGGACCCGATCCTCAAGTTCCTCATCGTGTCGCTGTCGTTCTACGGCATGTCGACCTTCGAGGGGCCGATGATGTCGATCAAGACGGTGAACGCGCTCTCGCACTACACCGACTGGACGGTCGGCCACGTGCACAGCGGCGCGCTGGGCTGGGTCGGGCTGGTGTCGATGGGCTCGATGTACTACCTGATCCCGCTCCTCTTCGGCCGCACCGAGATGTGGAGCGTGCGCCTGATCAACGTGCACTTCTGGACCGCGAGCATCGGCGTCGTGCTCTACATCGCCGCGATGTGGATCGCCGGCGTCATGCAGGGGCTGATGTGGCGCGCGGTGAGCGAGGACGGCACGCTCACCTACACCTTCGTGGAGAGCGTCAAGGCGAGCTACCCCTTCTATGCCATCCGGCTGCTGGGCGGGCTGCTCTACCTGAGCGGGATGGTGATGATGCTCTACAACGTGGTGCAGACCGTGGCCGGCGCGCGCGCGGTGGACGCGCCGATCCCGGCGCCAGCGCTGGCGCACGCCCAGGGAGCCTAGGACATGCTGACCCACGACATGATCGAGCGCAACCAGGCGCTGCTGATCGTCCTCGTCATCCTGGTGGTCGCGGTGGGGGGCCTGGTGGAGATCGTGCCGCTCTCGTTCCAGAAGGCGGTGACCGGGCCGGTGGCGGGCCTGAAGCCCTACACGCCGCTCGAGCTCACCGGGCGCGACGTCTACGTGCGCGAGGGCTGCTACAACTGCCACTCGCAGATGGTGCGGCCGTTGCGCGCCGAGGTCGAGCGCTACGGGCACTACTCGGTGGCGGGCGAGTTCGTCTACGACCGGCCGTTCCAGTGGGGCTCCAAGCGCACCGGCCCCGACCTGCACCGGGTCGGCGGGCGCTACTCGGACGACTGGCACCGCATCCACCTGCTCAACCCGCGCGACGTGGTGCCCGAGTCGAACATGCCAGCCTACCCCTGGCTCGCGAAGACGCCGGCGAACGCCGGGGACATCGAGGCCAAGCTGCGCACGCTGAAGACGCTCGGCGTGCCCTACGCCGACCAGGACATCGCGGCCTCGCGCGAGGCGCTCAAGGACCGGACCGAGATGGACGCGCTGATCGCCTACCTCCAGGTGCTCGGCACGGCCATCAAGCAGAGGCAATGACCGCCATGGACCTCAACCTGCTGAGGGGCCTAGTGACGCTCGCCGCGCTGGCGGCGTTCCTGGGGATCGTGTGGTGGGCCTACGCGCCCTCGCGCAAGGCGCGCTTCGAGCGCGACGCGCGGCTGCCCTTCGACGGGGAGGAGCGATGAGCCAGTTCAGCTCCGGGTTCTGGGACCTCTACATCGGCGTGGTGGCGCTCCTCTCGATCCTCGCCTGTGCGGTGTTCCTCAAGGCGCAGAGCGTGCGCCGCCCGGCCGAGGCCGAGACCAGCGGCCACACCTGGGACGAGGACCTGCAGGAGTACAACAACCCGCTGCCGCGCTGGTGGGCGTGGCTGTTCTACCTCACCATCGCCTTCGCGCTCGGCTACCTCGCGCTCTATCCCGGGCTGGGAAGCTACGCGGGGATGCTCGGCTGGTCGCAGGTGAAGCAGCTCGAGGACGAGACCAGGGCCGCCGAGGCGCGCTTCGGCCCGCTCTACGAAAAGTTCGCCGCGCAGGAGGTCGCCGCGCTCGCGCAGAGCCCGGAGGCGCTGGCGATCGGGCAGAAGCTGTTCCTCAACCACTGCGCCGGCTGCCACGCCTCCGACGCCCGCGGCAGCCGCGGCTTTCCCAGCCTCGCCGACCGCGACTGGCTGTGGGGCGGCACGCCCGAGGCGATCAAGGCCTCGATCACCGAGGGCCGCAACGGCGTCATGCCGCCGTTCGGCCCGGTGCTGGGGGAGTCCGGCGTCAAGGACGTCGCGCACCACGTCATGTCGCTCTCGGGCGGCGCGCACGACTCGATCCGCGCCGCGCGCGGAAGAGAGAAGTTCGCGCAGTTGTGCGCCGCCTGCCACGGCGCCGAGGGCAGGGGCAACCCGCAGCTCGGCGCGCCCAACCTCGCCGACGGCATCTGGCTGCACGGCTCGGGCGAGGCGGCGATCAGCGAGCAGATCACCAAGGGGCGCTCCAACCAGATGCCGGCGCACAAGGACCTGCTCTCGCCGGCCAGGATCCACCTGCTCGCGGCGTACGTCTGGTCGCTGCAGGGGCCGCCGAAGTAGGATGGCGCGGAAGGCATGGCTCGACCTTCCCCGAAAGTCATAAGCATAGAACTGCAGGCCGCCCCGGCCCCCGTCCTCGAGACGGAGCTCTACGCCGCCGCGGCCAGGATCTACCCGCGCGCGGTGCACGGCTGGTTCGCCGCCTGGCGCTGGGCGCTGGTGTGGGCGACGCAGCTCGCGTTCTACGGCACCGCGTGGCTCGAGTGGAACGGCCGCCAGGCGGTGCTGTTCGACATCGCGCACCGCAAGTTCTACATCTTCGGCCTG
>CAZOWR010000310.1:0-2660 GCA_964583645.1 uncultured Enterobacteriaceae bacterium | reverse complement strand
TCAACGTTTGAATCCGGAATCCGCCGACCTCACCTCATGAAATATTCAGGCTAGAGGAGGCCCTCGGGGCCGCGCGAGCCCCCGCGTACCGCGACGCGCTTGACGCGCGAGGCGGCGCCCGCCTCGATGACGACGTCGCGCCGCGCCGCCCCCAGCGCGTCGGCGAGGAACCCGACCAGCGCCGCGTTCGCCGCGCCCTCCGCGGCGCGCGCCGCGAGCCGGATCTTGAGCCGCCCGCCGTGCAGGCCCGCCACCTGCGTGCGCCTTGCGCCGGGCTGCACGTGCAGCTCGAGCACCAGGCGCTCGCCGTCGCGCCGCCACCAGCTCACGACTGCGCCAGCACGTAGAGCCGCAGCTCGGCGAGCGGGATGAAGAGGATCTGCAGCGCCACCAGCAGCACCAGCGGCGAGAGGTCCACGCCCCCCAGCAGCGGCACGAAGCGCCGGATCGGCGCGAGGAACGGCCGCGTCAGGGCATCGAAGATCGGCTGCAGCGGGGAGTAGGGCTGCACCCAGGAGAGCACCGCCTGGACCACCACCGCGAAGACGAGGATGTGCAGGCTGAGCCGCACCAGCTCCAGCGCCGCGACCGTGGCGAGCGTCGCGATCCCCGCGCCGGGCGCGGTGCCGGGCCCGCCGCCGGCGAGCGCCGCGATCGCCCAGAGGCCCGCCGCCTCGACGAGCCACGCGAGCACCAGCGTCGCGAGGTCGAGCCCGCCGAGCGAGGGAACCACGCGCCGGGCGGGCACCACCAGCCAGCCGGTCACGGCGAGGACGAACTCGCCGATCGGGTTGCGGAACGGCACGCGCAGCCACTGGAAATGAAAGCGCGCCAGCAGCACGTAGACGAAGAACGCGGCCACCACGTCGATGAGCAGCGTCGCGATCTTCGCCAGCACTCAGTCTTTTCCCAGCAGCGCGCCCAGCTCCGCGCCGCGCCGGCTCGCGGCCTCCAGTGCGCGCTTGAGCCGCGCCGCGAGCTGCTCTTCGTCGAACACCCGGAGCGCCGCCTCGGTCGTGCCCCCCTTGGAGGTGACGCGCTCGCGCAGCAGCGCGGGCGGCTCGCCGCTGTGCGCCGCGAGCCTCGCCGCTCCCAGCACGGTCTGGAGCGCGAGCCGCTCGGCGGCCGCGCGCGGCAGCCCGAGCGAGGCGCCGATCGCGGCCAGCTGCTCGATGAACCAGAACACGTAGGCCGGGCCGCTGCCGGAGAGCGCGGTGACCGCATCGAGCAAGCGCTCGTCGGCGAGCCACACGCATTCCCCGACCGCCCCGAGGATGCGCCCGGCGCGGCGCCGCTCGGCCGCGCCCACGCCGCGCGGCGCATGCAGGCCCGTGATGCCGGCGCCGATGAGCGCCGGGGTGTTCGGCATGCAGCGCACCAGCCTGGCGTGCCCGCCGAGCCAGCGCTGCAGGTCCGCCAGGCGGATGCCCGCGGCGATGCTGACCACGAGCTGGCGCGCGGGGAGCGG
This sequence comes from uncultured Enterobacteriaceae bacterium, assembly GCA_964583645.1. GTDB lineage: Bacteria > Pseudomonadota > Gammaproteobacteria > Burkholderiales > SG8-39 > RBG-16-66-20. The sequence goes on along the minus strand of CAZOWR010000310.1, from coordinate 1,192 downwards.
CACGAGCGGCGCCACTGCCGCGCGCATGTCCTGCGGCTTGACGGCGAGCACCAGCGTATCGGCTGCGCGCGTCCTCGCATCCGGGCCGGCGCTCGCGCGCACCTTGTAGCGCGCCGCGAGGTGGCGCCGCGCCGGGGCCAGGCGCTCGATGACCGAGATCGCTGCGGGCTTCACGCCGCGTGCGAGCAGCCCGCCGATCAGTGCCCGCGCCATGTTGCCCCCGCCGAGGAAGGCGATCTTCATGCCGCGGGCCTGACGGACCTGCGCTCGCCGAAGATCGCGGTGCCGATGCGCACCAGAGTCGCGCCTTCGGCTACGGCGAGCTCGAGGTCGTCGGACATCCCCACCGAGAGCGTGTCCAGGCCGAAGCGCCCTTCGAGCGCATCGTAGAGGCGCCGCAACTCCCGGTACCGGGCGCGCCCGGCGCCGGGCTCGGGAATCGCCATCAGGCCGCGCAGCCTGAGGCGCGGCATTGCCGCCACCGCGGCGGCGAGCGCGGCGGCTTGCGCGGGCGCGACGCCGCTCTTCGAGGCCTCGCCCGAGACGTTGACCTGCAGGAGCACGTTGAGCGGCGCGAGCCCCGCGGGCCGCTGCGCCGAGAGCCGGCGCGCGATGCGCTCGCGCTCCAGGCTCTCCACCCACGCGAAGCGCTCCGCGGCGAGCCGCGTCTTGTTCGATTGCAGCGGCCCGACGAGGTGCCACTCGATCGCGAGGTCCGCGAGCGCGTCCATCTTGGCAGCCGCCTCCTGCACGTAGCTCTCGCCGAAGGCGCGCTGCCCGGCCGCCCAGGCCTCGCGCACCAGCGCCGCCGGATGGGTCTTGGATACCGCGACCAGAGTCACGCTCGCGGGGTCGCGGCCGCAGGCCTGCGCGGCGCTCGCGATGCGCCCCCGCACGGCTTGCAAGTTGTCATCGATTGACCGCATACTTCGAGCACGTTCCCCCGGGGAGATTGTAATGGATCTCACTGAATTGCTTGCCTTTGTGGTCAAGAACAAGGCCTCCGACCTGCACCTGTCCTCGGGGCTGCCGCCGATGATCCGGGTGCACGGCGACATCCGCCGGATCAACGTGCCCGCGCTCGAGCACAAGGACGTGCACTCGATGGTGTACGACATCATGAACGACGGGCAGCGGAAGTTCTACGAGGAGAACCTCGAGTGCGACTTCTCCTTCGCGGTGCCGAACCTGG
>CAZOWR010000309.1:0-2673 GCA_964583645.1 uncultured Enterobacteriaceae bacterium | reverse complement strand
CGTAGCCGAAGCGCAGCGTGTAGTAGAGGTGGAAGTCCTGCAGCGCGTAGGGTCCCACGGTGTCCTCGGTGCGCTGCTTGCCCGGCACCAGCTCCGGGCTGATGTCGGTGGCGAGGACCCGCTCGAGCGCCTTCTTCACCGCGGCGTCGAACTGGCCCGATTCCGCCACCCAGCCGATCAGGTACTGGATCAGCGTCTTGGGGACGCTCGCGTTGACGTGGTAGTGTGACATATGGTCTCCGACGCCATAAGTGCACCAGCCGAGCGCCAGCTCGGAGAGGTCGCCGGTGCCGACCACCAGGCCGCCGTGCAGGTTGGCGAGGCGGAACAGGTGGCTGGTGCGCTCGCCCGCCTGCACGTTCTCGAACGTGACGTCGTAGAGCCTGCGCCCGCGCGCGTAGGGGTGGCGCAGGTCCTTCAGCATCTGCAGGCAGGAGGGCCGGATGTCGATCTCCTCGGCAGCGGCGCCGAGGGCCCGCATCAGCTGCCACGCGGTGGAGCGCGTGCGCGTCGAGGTGGCGAACCCGGGCATGGTGTAGGCGAGGATCCCGGCGCGCGGCAGCCCGAGCTCGTCCATGGCGCGCGCGCACACCAGCAGGGCGTGCGAGGAGTCCAGCCCCCCGGAGACGCCGATCACCAGCTTGCGCGTGCCGGTGGCGCGCATGCGCGTCGCGAGCCCCTGCACCTGGATGCGGTAGACCTCCTCGCAGCGCGCATCGCGCGTGGCGGCGTGCTCGGGCACGTAGGGAAAGCGCGCCACGCGCCGCTCGAGCGGCAGCCGCCCCGCGGGCAGCGGCAGCGAGAACGCGATCGGGCGAAAGCGCGCGGTCTCGGCGGCGTGGCGCCGCGCCGACTGCGCGAACGAGCCCTGGCGCATGCGGTCCGCGAGCAGGCGGTCGAGGTCGACGTCGGCGCAGGTGAGCTGCGGCGCGTCCGAGAAGCGGCGCGACTCGGCGAGCAGGCTGCCGTTCTCGTGCACCATGGCGTGGCCGTCCCAGGCGAGGTCGGTGGTCGACTCGCCGGCGCCGGCGGCGCTGTAAAGGTAGGCGGCGATGCAGCGCGCCGACTGGTTGCCGGCGAGCTCGCGGCGGTAGGCGTCCTTGCCGACCACCACGTTGGAGGCCGAGAGATTGGCGATCACGGTGGCGCCGGCGAGCGCGGCGAACGAGGAGGGCGGCGCGGGCACCCACAGGTCCTCGCAGACCTCGGCGAACAGGGCGAGCTTCGGCTGCTCGGCGTGCCGGAAGAGGAGGTCCGCGCCGAAGGGTGCGGCCTGCCCGGCGAGCCGCAGCGTCGCCTGGCGCGCCGCCTCGCCGCTCGTGAACTGGCGCAGCTCGTAGAACTCGCGGTAGTTGGGCAGGTAGGTCTTGGGCACGACCCCGACGAGCCGTCCGCGGCACAGGAGCGCCGCGCAGTTGTAGAGCAGGCCATCCACCGCCACGGGCAGCCCGACAAACGCCGCGAGCGGCAGCGCGCGGCTCTGCTCGAGCAGCTGCGCGAGCGCGCGCTCCGCGCCCTCGAGCAGCGCCTGCTGGTGGAACAGGTCCTCGCAGCTGTAGGCCGAAAGCCCGAGCTCGGGGAAGACGCAGACCAGCGCCCTGCGCGCGGCCGCCTCGCGCATCAGCTCGAGCGTCGCCCGGGCGTTGTGCGCCGGGTCGCCGACGCGCACCCGCGGCGTCGCCACCGCGACGCGCGCGAAGCCGTGGCGGTAGAGGTTGAAGAACTCGTCGCGGGAGGCCATCGCGGCAGATTCTACCGCACAGGCTATGGTATCCTAAGCCATATGCTGTACCACGAGCGCGTGCTGCTGCCCGACGGCGCGATGCTCGAGCTCGCGCTCGAGCCGGGCCCGCGCTACCGGCTGCGCCGGGGGCGCCCCGGCGACTGGCGGGTCTGCTACCACAACCTCGAGGGCCGGGGCCACCGGCGCGCGATCGACGGCCGCGAGAGCGCCTACGAGTTCCGCTCCGTGGAGCAGTTGCGCTACGACTTCGAGCGCGATGCCGAAGCGGACGCTTGAGCTGCGCATCGGCGATGCCGCCGCGGCGCTCGATCGCTTCGAGGATGCCTGGAACCTCGCCGCCGCCGGGCGGGAGCCGTCGCCTGCGGCGGTACTGTCCTTCGCCGGCCTGCCGCAGCTGATCGCGGCCCTCAGCCCGGCGCGCTGGCAGCTGCTCGGGCGGCTGCGCGCCAGGGGACCGCTCACGGTGCTCGCCCTCGCGCGCGAGCTCGGACGCGACTACAAGAACGTGCATACCGATGTCGCCCGGCTGCTCGAGCTCGGGTTGATCGGGCGAGGCGCCGATGGCCGGGTGCAGGTGCCCTGGGACGCGGTGCGCGCGGAGCTGCGCCTCGAGCCCTAGCGCGGCTGGAACACGAGGAAGTACTGGTAAGGCAGGAAATCGTGCGCCGCGGCGAGCGCGTAGCCGGCGCGTCCCATCTCCTCGAGAACGCGCTCGCGCGCGACCCGATGGCGTGCCGGCGGGCCGGCAGGCGAATCGGGCCCGAAGTCGATGATCGCGACGCGCCCGCCCGGCTTGAGCGAGGCGCGCAGGCGCCCGAAGTAGCCAACCCGCGCCGCGATGTGGTGATAGGTGTCCACGACCAGCACGAGGTCCACCGCCACGGGCAGCCTGGGATCATCCGCGGCGGCGAGGTGCGAGGAAAGATTGA
>CAZOWR010000308.1:0-2707 GCA_964583645.1 uncultured Enterobacteriaceae bacterium | reverse complement strand
GGAAGTGCGAGTACTGGTCGCGGCTGTCGTTGTCCATGCCGCCGCCGGAGTGGCGCCGCGACTGGTAGCGCAGGTACAGGGCATAGTGCTCGAGGCGAAACTTGAGCGGCTGCGCCTGCGAGGCGAGCTCGCGATGCTCGCGCCAGGCGCGCCGCTGCGACCGGCTCGCCTCGAACTCGCGCACCGGAATGCGCACCGGGACGCAGGCGCGGCAGCTGTCGCAGTGCGGCCGGTAGGTGAAGATGCCGCTGCGCCGGAACCCGGCCTTGACCAGCTCGCCGTAGAGCTCGGTGTTGATGAGGTGGCTGGGCGTCGCCACCTGCGAGCGCGCCATGCGCTCCGGCAGGTAGCTGCACGGGTAGGGCGCAGTCACGTAGAACTGCAGTACGGCGTGCGGCAGGTCGTTAAGTCGCGACACGGCTCCAGCTTCCAGGCGGCTCGGGATAGTGTACCAACGACGCGAGCCGGCGCAAAAAGGCGGCCCTGCCGATCTCGCGGGCGCCCAGCGACGCGAGCAGGGGCGTGCGCTGCTGGCAGTCGAGGAGCGGGAAGCCGCGCGCGCGCAGCCGCTCGACCAGCGCCACCAGCGCCACCTTCGAGGCGTCGGTGGCGCGCGAGAACATGGACTCGCCGTAGAACATGCGGCCGATGGCGACGCCGTAGAGGCCGCCGACCAGGCGTCCGCCCTGCCAGGTCTCGAAGGAGTGCGCATGGCCGTCGCGGTGCAGCCGCTGGTAGGCACGGCGCATGTCCTCGCCGAGCCAGGTACCGCCGCCGTCGGCACGCGGCATCGCGCAGCCCTCGATGACCGCGCGGAACGCGCTGTCCACGCGCACCTCGTAGCCCTTGTTGCGGATGCTCTTGGCGAGCGAGCGCGGCACCTTGAGCTCCCCGCAGAACAGCACCATGCGCGGGTCCGGGCACCACCACAGGATGGGCTCGTCTCCCGTGTACCAGGGAAAGATGCCCCGGCGATAGGCCTCCAGCAGCCGCCCGGGCGACAGGTCGCCGCCGGCGCACAGCAGGCCGTTGGGGTCCTTGAGCGCCTTCTCTACCGGGGGAAAGGGGTCATCACGCCCGAGCCACGTCAGCATTTCACCTGCTGGCGGCAGTAGTCCTCGAGGCGCCGCACGACGCAGCTGCCGTCGACCGGCTGGCGCGGCGCCCCGCCGTTCTCGAGCTCGAGGCGAAAGCGGTACTTGGCGAAGAAATCCTCGAACATCTCCCCGCCGAGCGTGCCCACCGCGTAGAGCGCGTCCTCGCCCGCGACGTGCTCGAGCAGGATCGCGGCGAGCGGCTGCGGCGCCGGGCCCGCCACCACCCGCGCGCCCTCGGCCGGGTCGTACTGGCTGTGCTCGGCGCAGCAGTGGATCACGTTGGCGTGGCGGTTGCGGGCGCTCTTCTCGCGGCGGAAGGAGATGAAGCTGATGTCGCGCGTCGGGTAGGCCATCCGGTGGGCGCAGATCGCCGAGTAGGCGACGATCGAGCGCAGCGGCCCTACGCCGCCCTGCCACTCGTAGGCGCGCTGGTCGGCCGTCGCGAGCCGGGCCGAGGGACCGACCCGGCGCCCGAGATTGAGCAGGAAGCAGGGCGTGGCGGTATAGGGGTAGTGGAAGATGAGATTGCTGCGCGCCGGCACGGCGCCGGCGCGCAGCGGCGCGCCCGACTCATCCACCAGCCGCGCGCGCGCGTAGAAGTGCGCCCGGGCGTCCCGGGCGGGCAGCGGCGGCGCCCCCGCCGCCGCCGCCGAGGCGGCGCAGAACTTGACGAAGTCGCGCCGCTGCATGCGCCGCATTCTAGCGCGCTAGAGGTTGTAGCCCTTCTCGTTGTGCAGCACGGTGTCCAGACCCTCGGTCTCTTCGTCCGCGCTCACGCGCATGCCCGCGATCGCGTCGCTCAGCTTGAGCAGCACGAACGTCAGCACGCCCGACCAGACGGCGGCGGCGAGCACGCCGGCGAGCTGCGCGAGGAGCTGATCGCCCATGCCGACCTTCTCCGGATAGCCCGCGCCGCCGAAGGCGGACGCGACGAACACGCCGGTCAGGATGGTGCCGAGCGCCCCCCCGACCCCGTGCACCGGGAACACGTCGAGCGAGTCGTCCACCTTGAGCGCCTGCTTCATGTAGCTCGTGGCGAAGAAGCAGACGATCCCCGCCGCGGCGCCGATCGCGAGCGCGCCGATCGGCCCGACGAAACCCGAGGCCGGCGTGATGGTGCCCAGGCCCGCCACCATGCCGGTCACGGCCCCCAGCGCGGAGGGCTTGCCGTAGCGCAGCCATTCGCAGACGATCCATGCCGAGGCGGCCGTCGCCGCCCCGATGTGCGTGACCAGCATCGCCATGCCGGCGGTGGGACCGGCCTCCAGCGCGCTGCCGGCGTTGAAGCCGAACCAGCCCACCCAGAGCATGCACGCGCCGCTCACCGTCATGGTCATGTTGTGCGGCGGCATCGGCGTCTCCGGGAATCCCCTGCGCCGGCCGAGCACCAGCGCGCAGACCAGCGCCGCGACGCCCGCGTTCAGGTGCACCACGGTGCCGCCCGCGAAGTCCATCAGGCCCATCTTCTGCAGCCAGCCGTCGCCCCAGACCCAGTGCGCGACCGGGCAGTACACGAGGAGCAGCCACAGCAGGCTGAACAGCAGCATCCCGGTGTAGCGCACGCGCTCGGCGTAGGCGCCGATGACGAGCGCCGGGGTGATGATCGCGAA
>CAZOWR010000307.1:0-2721 GCA_964583645.1 uncultured Enterobacteriaceae bacterium | reverse complement strand
TGAGGTAGGGCGTGTCGATCTGCGCGATGTTGCCCAGGCACACCACCTTGGTGCCGGGGCCGGCGCGCGTCACCAGCGTCTTCATCTGCTTCGGCGTCAGGTTCTGCGCCTCGTCGATGATGAGCCACTTGTTGACGAAGGTGCGGCCGCGCATGAAGTTGAGCGACTTGATGCGGATGCGCGAGCGCACCAGGTCCCGCGTCGCCGCGCGCCCCCACTCGCCGCCGGAGTCGTCCGAGACGTTGAGCACGTCGAGGTTGTCCTCCAGCGCCCCCATCCAGGGCTGCATCTTCTCCTCCTCGGTGCCGGGGAGAAAGCCGATGTCCTCGCCCAGCGGCACCGTGACCCGCGTCACGATGATCTCGCCGTAGCGCTTCTCGTCCAGCACCTGGGTGAGGCCCGCGGCGAGCGCGAGCAGCGTCTTGCCGGTGCCGGCCTGGCCGAGCAGCGTGACGAAGTCGATCGCCGGGCTCATCAGCAGGTTGAGCGCGAAGTTCTGCTCGCGGTTGCGCGCGCTGATGCCCCAGACCGCGTGCTTGGCGTGGCTGTAGTCGCGCACCGTCTCGAGCAGCGCGGTGCGCCCGGACTTCTCCTTCACCCAGGCGTGCAGCGGCCGCTCGCCCGACTCGTCGTAGACGAACTGGTTGAGGTGCAGGCGCGGCACCAGCGGCCCGCGCACCCGGTAGTAGGTGTGGCCTTCCTTCTTCCAGGACTCCATGTCGCGCCCGTGCGAGTCCCAGAAATCGCGCGGCAGGGCGCAGACCCCGGTGTAGAGCAGGTCCGCGTCCTCCAGCACCTTGTCGCTGTAGTAGTCCTCCGCGGCGAGCCCCAGCGCGCGCGCCTTGATGCGCATGTTGATGTCCTTGGACACCAGGATCACCTCGCGCGCGGGCGAGCGCCGCTGTTCCTCCTTCGCCAGGTGGCGCACCACCGAGAGGATCAGGTTGTCGGTCTTGCCGGCGGCGAGGGTGGCGGGCAGCTCGCCGTTGATCGCCTCGGTCTGCAGGAACAGGCGCCCGCGCGCCGCCGGCCCGCCGTCGCGCGTGCGGATCGGCAGCCCCGCGGCGATGTCGGCGACGCGCGCCGAGACGATCTCGTCGAGGAAGCGGCTCGCCTGGCGCGCGTTGCGCGCCACGTCCGAGAGCCCCATCTTGTGGCTGTCGAGCTCCTCCAGCGTCCCCATCGGCAGGTAGACGTCGTGCTCCTCGAACCTGAACAGGCTCGAGGGATCGTGCATCAGCACGTTGGTGTCGAGCACGAAGAGCTTGTGGCTGCGCTGCTTTGCGGCGGGGCGGGGGCGTTTCGCCATGTCGGGATGTGGGGCTGCGGCTTCGGCCCGGTCTTGTTGGTCTTGGAGATCGACCGGGGGATCAGAGGGTCTTAACAAAGTCGAGTACCTCCTGTGCGTGGCCTGGAACCTTGACTCCGCGCCACTCGCGCGCGAGGCGCCCTTCGCCGTCGATGACGAAGGTGCTGCGCTCGATGCCGCGGACCTTCCTGCCGTACATGTGCTTCATCTTGATGACCCCGAACTGCCTGCAGACGGCTTCGCCGGCGTCCGAGAGCAGATCGAAGGGGAATCCCATCTTCACCTTGAAGCCCTCGTGCGACCTGAGGGAGTCGCGCGAGACGCCGAGCACGACGGCGCCGGCCTGCGCGAACTCCTTGTGCCGGTCGCGGAAATCGGCGCCCTCGGCGGTGCAGCCCGGGGTGTTGTCCTTGGGATAGAAGTAAAGCACCACCGGCTTGCCGCGGTGCTCGGAGAGGCGGAACGCGCCGCCGCCGCCGGTGCTCGGGAGCTCGAAGTCCCTGACCGCCTTACTCGGCATGCAAGGTGTTTCTTAGCAAACCGTCTTAGCTATGCGGCGCAACGCGTTCATTGGACATGTTTTTTGCCGCTTCCGCAAGTCTCGTGCAGGAGCCTGATATCAAAGCGATTTCAGGAAGCGCCGCAGCTCGCCCAGCACCTCGAGCGGCTTCTCCTCGGGCAGAAAGTGCCCGCAGTCGAGCGCGCGGCCGCGCACGTCGGCCGCCACCTCGCGCCAGTCCGAGAGCGGCCTGAACATCTTCTGGATCACGCCCTGCCTGCCCCACAACACCAGCACCGGCATGCGCAGCTTGCGGCGGCGATCCTTGCGGTCGTGCTCGAGGTCGATCGACGCCGCCGCGCGGTAGTCCTCGCAGGTGGCGTGGATCGTGCGCGGGTCGCGGAAGCAGCGGATGTACTCGCGCTGCGCCGCCTTCGAGAAGTGCCGCAGGCCCGAGCGCCCGCGGCCGATGCGCCCGAGGATGTAGCCCGGCACCTGGTTCCCGAGCAGCATCTCGGGAAGCGGCGGCTTCTGGATGAGGAAGAACCAGTGGTAGTAGGCCGTGGCGAACGCCTGGTCGGTGCTCTCGTACATCTTGAGGGTGGGCGAGATGTCGAGCACCGTGAGCGAGAGCACGCGGCTGCCGTGGTCGCGCGCCAGGCGATGGCCCACGCGAGCGCCACGGTCATGCCCCACGACGTGGAAGCGCCGATGGCCGAGCGCCGCCATGGCTTGCGCCATGTCCCTCGCCATGGCGCGCTTGGAGTAGTTGGAGTGATCCGGCAGGCCCCGCGGCTTGGAGGAGTCGCCGTAGCCGCGCAGGTCGGCGCACACCACGCTGTAGTCGCGCGCGAGCGCCGGCGCCACCTTGTGCCACATCGCGTGCGTCTCGGGATAGCCGTGCAGCAGCAGC
>CAZOWR010000306.1:0-2732 GCA_964583645.1 uncultured Enterobacteriaceae bacterium | reverse complement strand
TGCGACGCCGGGCAGCCGCGCGCGCTGCAGCTGCTCGGCGCGCTGCGCCACCAGGCGGGCGATCACGCCGGCGCCGAGGCGCTCGGCCGGCGCGCGCTCGAGGCGAGCCCGCAGGACGCCGGCCTGCACTATTTCCTCGGCAACGTGCTGCGCAGCCTGGACCGCGTCGAGGAGGCGCTGGAGAGCTTCCGGCAGGCGCTGCGCATCAATCCGGAGTTTCCGCAGGCGCTCAACAACATGGGCAACGCGCTGCGCGCGCTCGAGCGCCCCGAGGAGGCGGGCGCCGCCTACCAGCGGGCGATCGCGCTCAGGCCCGACTACGCGCTCGCGCACTACAACCTCGGCAACGTGCTGCGCGACCTCGGCGAGCAGGGCGAAGCCGTGGCCAGCTACCGCCGCGCGCTGCGCATCAACCCGGAGTACTTCGACGCGCTCAACAACCTCGGCAACGGCCTCAAGGACCTCGACCGGCTCGAGGAGGCGATCCAGTGCTACCGGCGCGCGATCCGGCTCAGGCCCGACTCGGCCGAGGCGCTCAACAACCTCGGCAACGCGCTGAAGGACATGAACCAGCTCGAGGAGGCGGCCGAGTGCTTCGCCCGGGCGGTCGCCGCTGCCCCCGCGTTCGCCGAGCCGCACTTCGGCTACTCGCTGGTGCTGCTCGCCCGGCACGACTACGCGCGCGGCTGGGAGGAGTACGAGTGGCGCTGGAAGAGCAAGGAGTTTCCCGCCTACCGCTGGGTGTTCGCCGAGCCGGCCTGGAACGGCGAGCCGCTCGAGGGCCGCACCATCCTGCTGCATTGCGAGCAGGGCTTCGGCGACAACCTGCAGCTGCTGCGCTACGCGCCGCTGGTGCACGCGCGCGGCGGCCGGCTGCTGATCGAGATGCACCGCGCCGTGGTGCCGGTCGCGCGCACCGTGCGCTGCCCCGCCGAGATCGTGACGCTGGGCGAGCCGCGCCCGAAGTTCGACCTGCGCTGCTCGATGATGAGCCTGCCGCGCGCCTTCCGCACCACCATGGAGACGATCCCGCGCGAGATCCCGTACCTGTTCGCCGACCCCGCGCTGGTGGAGCGCTGGCGCGGCCGCTTCGCGGGCCCCGGGCTGAAGGTGGGCCTGGTGTGGGCGGGCAACCCGCGCCAGCCCACCGAGGTGAAGCGCGGCGTGGGCATCGACGCCTGCCGCGCGCTGCTCACGCTCCCCGGGGTGCGCTGGTTCAGCCTGCAGGTCGGCCCGCGCTCGGGCGACGTGGCGCGCCTGCCCGCGGGCCTCGTCGCCGACCTCGCCGGCGAGCTGACCGACTTCGCCCAGACCGCGGCCGTACTGCAGCACCTCGATCTGGTGATCACCACCGACACCGCGGTGGCGCACCTCGCCGGGGCCCTGGGGCGCCCGGCCTGGGTGCTGCTGCGCTGGGCGCCGGACTGGCGCTGGGGCCTCGAGGGCGGCGACACGCCCTGGTACCCGTCGCTGCGGCTGTTCCGCCAGGCCGCGCGCGACGACTGGCGCGCGCCGCTCGCCGACGCGCGCGCGGCGCTCGCCGAGCGGCTGCGCGCGGGCGCGTAGCGGCCGTGGCGCTGCCCGGCTTCGTGGGCGTGGGCGCCGAGAAGGCCGGCACCACGCCGCTCGCCCTGGTGCTCGCGCAGCACCGCGACGTGTTCCTGCCGCCCGGCAAGGAGACGCATTTCTTCTCGCGCTCCTACAGCGCGCGCGGCCTGCTGTGGTACGAGACCGGGAACTTCCACGGCCACGGCGCGCAGCGCGCGGTCGGCGAGATCACGCCGGAGTACATGCGCTTTCCCGAGGTCCCGGGACGGCTGCGCGAGGCGCTCGGCCCGGAGCTGAAGATCATCGTCTGCCTGCGCGAGCCGGCGGCACGCGCCTTCTCGCACTACCTGCAGTGCGTGCGCCTGCTGCAGGAGAACGAGTCGTTTGCGCGCGCGCTCGAGCTGGAGGAGGCGCGCATCGCCGAGGACCGCTATGCCGGGATCCGGCGCGCCTACCTCGGGGGCAGCCTGTACGCGGCCCAGGTCCGGCGGCTGCTCGAGCATTTCCCGCGCCAGAACATCTTCTACATGGTGCTGGAGGAGGACTTCGTGCGCGACCGCGCCGCCACCGTGGCGCGGCTGTTCGAATTCCTCGGCGTCGGTCCCGACCCCGCGGTGCGGCTCGAGGTGCGCGACACCAGCCTGCCGCCGCCGCAGCTGCGCTTCGTCGGCGCGCAGGAGCGCGTGCGCTACCGCGCGGGCCGCACCCGCCTGCGCCTGCCGCCCGGGGCGATCTGCTTCGTCACCGGCAACGAGCTCGCCGACCGCTTCATCGCGCGGCCTTCGGCGGCGACCCGCGCGTACTTCGAGCGGCTGCGCGCCGAGATGACGCGCGAGCTGCCTGCCGAGCTCGCCGCCCGGCTCTACGAGCGGCACTTCCGCGACGACATCGGCCGGCTGGAGGAGCTGATCGGGCGTGACCTCACGGCCTGGCGGCGCTAGCGCCCGGCGCCGGGTGCAGGCGCACGAGGTCCACCTTGTGCAGCCACACCAGCGTGCGCAGCAGCGCCGGCACCTCCTCGGGCGCGGCGCCCTCCAGCAGCTCGCGCACGCTGAGCGCGCCGGCGCCGAGCCGCTCGAGCAGCGCCGCGCAGCGCGCCTCGGGGGCGAGCAGCCCCCGGCCGAAGGCCGCGAGCGGCATGCGCCAGAGCTGCGCCAGGCGCTCGCGGCCGGCGCCGGGGGCGA
>CAZOWR010000305.1:0-2738 GCA_964583645.1 uncultured Enterobacteriaceae bacterium | reverse complement strand
ATCCACAGCGGCAGCTCCGGGAACGAGCGCACCATCTCGATGAAGCGCTGGATGAGATTGTCGACCCAGCCGCCGTAGTAGCCCGAGATCCCGCCCAGCGCGATGCCGATGAGGAAGCTCACCGCGATGCCGAGCAGGCCCACGCTGAGCGAGATGCGCGTGCCGTAGACGATGCGCGAGAGCAGGTCCCGCCCCAGCCGGTCGGTGCCGAGCAGGAACGCCGTGCCGCCCTCGGCCGGGCAGAAAAGGTGCCCGCGTGCTTCGGCGAGGCCCCAGAACCGGTACTCGTCGCCGCGGCACAGGAAGCGCAGCGGCTGCACTTTTGCCGGGTCGGGGGTGAACACGCGCTTCATCGACTGCAGATCGAGCCGCACCTGGTAGCCGTAGACGAACGGTCCGACGAAGCGGCCCTCGTGGAACAGGTGCAGCCGCTGCGGCGGCGCGTAGATGTGACGCGTGTCGCGCGTGTGCAGGTGGTACGGCGCGAGCGCTTCGCTCGCCAGGATCGAGGCGTACAGCGCCGCGAGGATCAGCGCCGAGACGACCGCGATGCGATGGCGGCGGAACTTCCACCACATGATCTGCCACTGCGAGGCGCGGTAGAAGCGCTCCTGCTCGGGGGTGAGCGTCTCCGCCGCGTAGGGCTCGAACGGCTCGCCGGAGACGAAATGCGGCAGGCGCCCGCCGTGGCCCGCCGGCGCGCTCACCGGGCGACCCCCCCGGTGAGACGGATGCGCGGGTCGAGCGCGGCGAGCAGCAGGTCCGAGATGAACATGCCGATCACGGTGAGCAGCGCGAGGAACATGAGGAACGAGCCTGCGAGGTACTGGTCCTGGCTCTGCAGGGCATCGAGCAGCATGGGGCCCGAGGTCTGCAGCGAGAGCACCACCGCGACGATCGCCGAGCCCGAGATGACCGAGGGCAGCAGGTTGCCGATGTCGGCGATGAAGGGGTTGAGCGACATGCGCAGGGGATACTTCACCAGCAGCCCGAACGGCGCCATCCCCTTGGCGCGCGCGGTGACCACGTACTGCTTCTGCAGCTCATCGAGCAGGTTCGCGCGCAGCCGGCGGATCATGCCCGCGGTGCCCGAGGTGCCGATGACGATCACCGGGATCCAGAGGTGGCTGAGCACCGAGCCGAGCTTCGCCCAGCTCCAGGGCTGGTCGAGGTACTCGGGGTCCATGATGCCGCCGATCGCCAGCCCGAACTGCACGTTGGCGAAGTACATCAGCACCAGCGCGAAGAGGAAGTTGGGCGTCGCCAGGCCCACGTAGCCGAGGAACGTCAGGCCGTGGTCGCCCCAGCTGTACTGGTGGGTCGCGGCGTACACCCCGATCGGGAAGGCCACCGCCCAGGTGAACAGGATCACCGAGAGGTTGAGGATGAAGGACAGCAGCATGCGGTCGCCGATCACCGTGCCCACCGGCAGGTCGTGCTCGAAGGACCAGCCCCAGTCGCCCTGCAGCAGGCCCGAGAAGCCGCGCTCGCCCGGCCACAGCCCCACCCACACCGCGTACTGCTCGAGGAACGGCCGGTCCAGGCCGAACTGCTGGCGCAGGAACGCGATGCGCTCGAGCGCCGCCTTGTCCCCCTGGCTCTGCAGCTCGGCGAGCTGGTTCGAGAGGTAGTCCCCGGGCGGCAGCTGGATGATGACGAAGGTGACGAAGCTGATCACGAGCAGCGTCGGCAGCATGATCAGCATCCGCCGTACGGTGTAGGTCAGCATGGCGCGGGCGCGCCGCGGCGCGCTATTTCGTGCCTCCCGCCGGCGCGGCGAGCCAGAACGTGTCCGGGCGGTAGATGCCGAAGAAGGCGCCCGGGTCCCAGTTGTAGATGCCCTTCTCGGGAACGTTGCGCAGGTGGTCGCGCACCACCACGGGCTGCGCCACCCCGTTCACCACGCCGATCGAAAACACCTGCTCGCTGTGGATCGCGAGCATGCGGTGCCAGATCTTCGCGCGCTCCTCGCGCGCGGCCGCGGCGCGCCAGGCCTTGTGCAGCTGCAGCAGCTCGAGCGCCTCGGGGATGTCCGGCGCCTCCCCCGTCTTGCCGCCGGTCTCGTAGTACTGCCCGAACTTGGGCCAGTGCAGCTGCTGCTGGCTGGTGGGCGCGAGCTCGTCCGGGGCGACGTCCGGCCCCGCGAGGCCGTTCTCCAGCCCGCTCCAGACCGACATCAGGCACTCGCCGGAGAAGACGCGGTTGCGCAGCACCTCGCGCTGCGAGGGCTTGGAGAAGAGCTTGATGCCGACCTCGCGCCAGGTCTCGCGGATCATCTCGAGGATGTCGGTCTGCTCGGTGGTCTCGCCCGCGGTCTCGGCGATGATCTCGAGCGGCCGGCCGTCGGGCAGGCGCCGCACGCCGTCCGAGGCGCGCCGCAGGCCCATCTCGTCGAGCAGCTTCTCGGCACCCTTCCTGTCGAACTGCGCGTAGCGCGTCTGGTACTCCTTCCTGAACAGCGGGCTCTCGGCCACCAGCGTGTTGCTGCTCTCGCTGGCGAGGCCGAAGTAGAGCACCTGGTTGACCAGCGAGCGGTCGATCGCCATGGACAGCGCGCGCCGGAAGCGGGGATCGCGCAGCACCTTGCGCCAGACGGGGTCGTTGGCGTTGAGGTTGGGGAAGAGCGCGAACTGCGCGCCCTTGGCGGTCTTCCAGAGGAACGTCCGGTAGCTGTTCGCCTTCTCGCCCTTCTTGAGGAAGGTGTAGTTGTTGAACTGGATGTCGCGCGCCTGCAGGTC
>CAZOWR010000304.1:0-2747 GCA_964583645.1 uncultured Enterobacteriaceae bacterium | reverse complement strand
TCAACCGCATCAAGGTGCAGGGCATGATCGTGTTCGACTGGAAGGACCGCTACGGGGAGGCGCTCAAGGCGCTGGGCGGCTATCTCGCCGCGGGCAGGCTCAAGTACCGCGAGTCGGTGCTCGAGGGGATCGAGCGCGCCCCCGGAGGGCTGGTTTCGCTGCTCAAGGGCGGCAACTTTGGCAAGCAGCTCGTCAAGCTCGCCTGAGCCGCGCTATGTCGGCTTCTGGAAGCGCGCGTTCGCCACGCTCATCGACGTCCTGATCCTGCTCGTCATCTCGGTGCCGCTGATCCTGGCGATCTACGGCCGCGAGTACCTTGCGCTTGCCGCCGAGCGCGGCGGCTTCGCCGGCGCCTGGGACTTCGTGATCCAGGTCGTGATGCCGGCGGTGGCGGTGATCCTGTTCTGGAAGTTCCGCGGCGCGACCCCGGGAAAGATGCTCATCTCGGCGCGCATCGTGGACGCGCAGACGGGCGGTGCGCCGAGCACCGGGCAGCTTGTCGGCCGCTATTTCGCCTACATCGTTTCGACCTTGCCGCTTCTCCTGGGCTTCCTGTGGATCGCCTTCGACCGCAGGAAGCAGGGCTTCCATGACAAACTCGCGGGCACGCTGGTGGTGAAGGACGAAGACGATGATTGACCTCTATACCTGGCCTACGCCCAACGGGCACAAGATCCACATCATGCTGGAGGAGACGGGCACGCCCTACCGCGTGATCCCGGTCGACATCGGCGCGGGCGACCAGTTCAAGCCCGAGTTCCTCAGGATCTCGCCCAACAACAAGATGCCGGCGATGGTCGACCCCGACGGGCCCGACGGCAGGCCGATGGCGCTCGCGGAGTCGGGGGCGATGCTCTTCTACCTGGCGTCGAAGACCGGCCGCTTCCTGCCTCGGGAGGTGCGCAAGAAGTGGCAGGTCATGCAGTGGGTCATGTTCCAGATGGGCCACATCGGCCCGATGCTCGGCCAGGCGCACCACTTCCTCGGCTACGCGCCGGAGAAAATCCCCTACGCCATGAACCGCTACCGCAATGAGGCGAACCGGCTCTACGGCGTGGTCGACCGGCGGCTGAAGGAATCGAAGTACCTCGCCTGCGACCAGTACAGCATCGCCGACATGGCGACCATGCCGTGGCTGCGCTTCCCCGAGCGCCAGGGGGTGAACATCGAGGAATACCCCCACCTCCAGCGCTGGCGCGATGCGCTGCTCGAACGGCCCGCAGTGAAGAAGGCGCTGCAGGTGCTCGCCGACCGCCGCCGCCCGCAGATGACGGATGCCCAGAAGGAGGTCCTCTTCGGCGCGACGCAATATGCCCGGCGCTGAGCTCGCGGGAAAGGTCGCCTGGATCACGGGCGGCGGCAGCGGCATCGGGCTCGCGGGCGCCAAGGCGCTCGCCGGCGCGGGCGCGCACGTCGTCGTCTCGGGGCGCACCGCGCGCACCAACGAGGGCGCGCTCGCCGAGCTGAAAGCGATCGGCAGCGCCGAGGCGACGCTGCTCGACGTCACCGACAAGAAGGCGGTGGAGGCGACCGCGGCCGGCATCGAGAAGCGCCACGGCCGCATCGACATCCTGGTGGCGAGCGCCGGCACCAACATCGGCGGCGGCAAGCGCAACTTCAAGACCCTGTCGTTGGAAGGTTGGGACGACGTGGTGGCGATCAACCTGAACGGCCTGTTCTACTGCTGCTACGCCGTGATCCCGGGCATGCGCGCGAGGCAGGACGGCCTCATCGTCAACCTCGCCTCCTGGGCCGGGCGCTACGCGAGCGTGCTCACCGGCCCGGCGTACAACGCCACCAAGCGCGCGGTGATCGCCGTCACCGAGTCGATCAACATGGAGGAGTGCGCCAACGGCATCCGCGCCACCTCGATCCTGCCCGGCGAGGTCGCCACCCCGATCATGCTCAAGCGCCCCGTGCCGCCCTCGGCCGAAGAGCTCGCGCGCATGTCGCAGCCCGAGGACCTCGGGCGCACCATCCTCTTCCTCGCGACGCTGCCCGCGCGCACCACGGTGAACGAGATCATCATCGGCCCGACCTGGAACCGCTTCTACCTCGGCGGCTTCGAAACCAAGAAGTAGAACGAAGAAACAGGGTCAGACCACGTTTCTCAGAGTCACCCTGCCGTTCCTCGCAGGGTATTTCGTCTCCTACGTCTACCGCTCGGTCAACGCGCTCATCGGGCCCGAGCTCACGCGCGAGCTCGGCCTGGGCGCTGCCGAGCTGGGGCTCCTCACCGGGATCTACTTTTTCGCCTTCGCGGCGTTCCAGCTGCCGCTCGGGGTGCTGCTCGATCGCTTCGGCCCGCGCCGCGTGGACGCTGCGTTGCTGCTCGTGGCGGCCGCGGGGGGACTGTGGTTCGCCTTCGGGCGGACGGCGACCGAGCTCACCGCGGCGCGCGCGCTGATCGGCCTCGGGGTGTCGGGGTGCCTGATGTCGGCGCTCACGGCGTTCGCGCTGTGGCATCCGGCCGAGCGGCTTGCGACCATGAACGGCGTCGCCTTCGCCACCGGGATGCTGGGCGCGATCGCGGCCTCGGTGCCCCTGGAGCTGATGCTGCGCACGCTCCACTGGCGCGAGGTGTTCCACGGCATCGTCGCCCTCACCGTGGCGGTGAGCCTGCTGCTCTACCTCGTCGTGCCGGAGCGCGCCACGACCGCGCGCGGCGCGCCGCTCGCCGGGCAGCTGCGGGGGCTAGCCGGACTTCGCGGATTCGATCACCGCTGAAGGCAATTTAGCGGTGGCGG
>CAZOWR010000303.1:0-2780 GCA_964583645.1 uncultured Enterobacteriaceae bacterium | reverse complement strand
TCGCGCGAGACGCTGCGCGGGCGCGAGCGCGGGGAGCGGCCGTGAGGGCGCTGGGACCGCTCCTCGCCGGCCTGGTCGCGCTCGCGCTGCTGGGCAGCTCGATGGTGTTCACCGTAGACCAGCGCCAGAGCGCGGTCGTGTTCCAGCTCGGCGAGGTGCGCGATATCGTGAGTCGGCCCGGGCTGCACTTCAAGTGGCCGCTGGTGCAGAACGTGCGCTACTTCGACATGCGCATCCTCAGCTACGACGACGCGGAACCCCTGCGCTTCCTCACCTCCGGCAACCGCCCCGTGCTGGTGGACTCGTTCGTGAAATGGCGCATCGTCGACACGCGCCTGTACTACGTCAGCGTGCAGGGCGACGAGTTCCGCGCCGCGACGCGCATCCGGCAGACCATCTCGGGCGGGCTGCGCGAGGAGTTCGGCGTGCGCACCGTGCACGACGTGGTGTCGGGCGAGCGCGACTCCATCATGCAGCGCGTGCGCGACAAGGCGGACCAGGACCTGCGGCGCATCGGCGTCGAGATCGTCGACGTGCGCCTGAAGCGCGTCGACCTGCCCGCGGAGGTGAGCGAGTCGGTCTACCGGCGCATGGAGGCCGAGCGCAAGAGGATCGCCAACGAGCTGCGCTCGACGGGCGCCGCGGACGCCGAGCGCATCCGGGCGGACGCCGATCGGCAGCGCGAAGTGATCCTCGCGGAGGCCTACCGCGACGCGCAGCGCACCCGCGGCGAGGGCGACGCCGGGGCCGCCGCGACCTACGCCGCGGCGTTCTCGCAGAACCCCGAGTTCTACTCCTTCTACCGCTCGATGGAGGCGTACCGCTCGAGCTTCCGCGGGCGCTCGGACCTGCTGCTGCTGGAGCCGAACTCGGACTTCTTCCGCTACCTGAAAGACGCGACCGGCCGCGCCGGCGCCGCCAAGAAATGACGGCCGATGGCGAGCACGCTTCTCACGGCGTTCGCCCTCATGCTGATCATCGAGGGACTGCTGCCCTTCCTCGCGCCTAGCGTCTGGCGCGACGCCTTCCGCCGCATCCTGCAGCTCTCGGACGGGCAGCTCCGCTTCTTCGGCCTGACCTCGATGCTGGTGGGGCTGCTGCTGCTCGCCGCGGCGGGCTGGGCGTAGCGCGTGCGCTGGCTGCTGCCCGAGCAGATCGACGACGTGCTGCCGCCCGAGGCCGCGAGGATCGAGGCGCTGCGCCGGCGCGTGCTCGACCTGTTCGCCTCCTGGGGCTACGAGCTGGTGATGCCGCCGCTGCTCGAGTACACGGAGTCGCTGCTCACCGGCACCGGCCACGACCTGGATCTGCGCACCTTCAAGCTGGTGGACCAGCTCTCGGGCCGGATGATGGGCGTGCGCGCCGACATCACGCCGCAGGTGGCGCGCATCGATGCGCACCTGCTCAACCGGGGCGGCGTGACGCGGCTGTGCTATGCGGGGAGCGTCCTGCACGCGCGAGCGCAGTCCCCGGCCTCGAGCCGCGAGCCGCTGCAGATCGGCGCCGAGCTCTTCGGCATGGCCGGCGTCGAGGGGGACCTCGAGATCCTGCGGCTGCTGTGCCGGGCGCTCGAGGCCGCCGGCGTGCGCGGGGCGCGCATCGACATCGGCCACGTCGCGGTGTTCCGCACGCTGGCGCGCGACGCGGGGCTCGGGCACGAGCTCGAGGTCGAGCTGTTCGAGGCGCTGCAGGCGAAGGACGTGCCGCGGCTCGAGTCGCTGACGCGGGGGCTGGCGGCGAAGACGCGCGCCGCGCTGCTCGCGCTGCCCGAGCTGTACGGCGGGCCCGAGGTGCTCGCGCTCGCCGAGCGGCGGCTGCCGCGCCTGCCCGGGGTGCGCGCGGCGATCGCGGCCCTGGGGAGGCTCGCCGGCGCCTGCCGCATCGCCGCCGGGTTCGACCTTGCCGAGCTGCGCGGCTATCACTACCACTCGGGCGTGGTGTTCGACGTCTACTGCGACGGCGTCAGCGGCGCGGTGGCGCGCGGCGGGCGCTACGACGAGGTCGGCGCCGCCTTCGGTCGCCGCCGGCCGGCGACCGGGTTCTCGATCGACCTGCGCGCGCTCGCCGGGGTGAGCACGGTGCGCCCGTGGAAGATGAAGCGGGTCGCGCGCAGATGAGCGCGGGCCGCAACGTGGTCGTCGTCGGCACCCAGTGGGGCGACGAGGGCAAGGGCAAGATCGTCGACTGGCTCACCGACCGCGCCCAGGGCGTGGTGCGCTTCCAGGGCGGGCACAACGCCGGCCATACGCTGGTCATCGGCGGGCGCAAGACGGTGCTGCACCTCATTCCCTCCGGCATCCTGCGCGAGGAGGTGGATTGCTTCATCGGCAACGGCGTCGTGGTGTCGCCGCAGGCGCTGATCGAGGAGATGGACGAGCTCGAGCGCGGGGGCGTTCCCGGCGTGGTCGCGCGGCTGTGCCTCTCGGAGGCCTGCCCGCTGATCCTGCCGTACCACGCCGCCCTGGACGCGGCGCGGGAGGCCGCGCGCGGCGCGCAGAAGATCGGCACCACCGGGCGCGGCATCGGCCCGGCCTACGAGGACAAGGTGGCGCGGCGCGCGATCCGCATGCAGGACCTGTTCGACGCCTCGCGCTTCGCCGAGAAGCTGAAGGACCTGCTCGACTACCACAACTTCGTGCTCGAGCATTACTACAAGGCGGCGCGGGTCGACTACACCCGCACGCGCGACGAGACGCTGGCGCTCGCACCGCGCCTGAAGCCCCTCATCGCCGACGTGCCGCGCGCGCTCTACCACGCCAACCGCGCCGGCAGGAACCTGC
>CAZOWR010000302.1:0-2826 GCA_964583645.1 uncultured Enterobacteriaceae bacterium | reverse complement strand
AGCCGCTCAAGTTCCGGCTCGAGCACTACGCGCTCTACCTGCGCTACCAGTCGCGCCGCCACTCCGGCGGCGGCATGGACAACGACAGCCGCGACCAGTACTCGCACTTCCTGCTGCAGAGCCGGGTCGACACGCGCCTGGTCGAGTTCCGCGACGCCGGGCAGCTCGTCATGGTGTCGATCGTCGACTACCTGCCCGACGGCCTGTCCTCGGTCTACACCTTCTTCGAGCCCGACCGCAGGAGCGCGAGCTTCGGCACCTACAACGTGCTGTGGCAGATCGACGCCTGCCGCGCGCTCGGCCTGCCCTACCTCTACCTCGGCTACTGGATCGACGAGAGCCCCAAGATGGCCTACAAGGCGCGCTTTCGCCCCATGGAGGGCTTCGTCGCCGGCGCGTGGCGTCGCCTCGGCGCCAAGGACCTGGGCGCGCCGGGATGAGACCGTAGCGGCGTGCTGTACCGGCTCGCGCGCCCGCTCCTCTTCGCTCTCGATCCCGAGACCGCGCACGAGCTGACCCTCGGCCTGGCCGACGCCCCGCTGCGCCTGGGGCTGCTGCGCTTTGCGCGTGCGCCCGCGCGCCCGGTGCGCGCCATGGGGCTCGAGTTCGCGAACCCGGTCGGGCTCGCCGCGGGGCTGGACAAGCAGGCCGAGCACGTCGACGCGCTCGCGGCGCTCGGCTTCGGCTTCCTCGAGCTGGGGGGCGTGACGCCGCGCCCGCAGCCGGGCAACCCGCGGCCGCGCCTCTTCCGGCTTCCCGCGGCGCGCGCCATCATCAACCGTTTTGGCCTGAACAGCGTCGGGGTCGAGGCTTTCGTGGAGAACCTGAAGCGCTCGCGCGCGCGGACCATCCTCGGGGTGAACGTCGGCAGGAACCGGGACACGCCCAACGAGGACGCGGCCGCGGACTACGAGCGCTGCCTGGAGGTCCTCTATCCGCACGTGCACTACGTCTCGATCAACGTCTCCTCGCCCAACACGCCGGGCCTGCGCGAGCTGCAGGAGGCCGCCGCGCTCGGTGCGATGCTCGATCGGCTGCGTGCCAGGCGCGACGCGCTGCGCGAGCGCCACGGGCGCCAGGTCGCGCTGGTGCCGAAGATCGCGCCGGATCTCGACGCGGCCGCGGTCCGCGCCATCGCCGACGTCCTGCGCCGCAGCCGGATGGACGGCGTGATCGCGACCAACACCACGCTCTCGCGCGAGGGCGTGGAAGGGCTGCGCCATGCCGAGGAGCTCGGCGGGCTCTCGGGGGCGCCGCTGCGGTCGCGCGCCACGCGCGTCGTGCGCGCGCTCGCCGCCGCGCTCGGCGGGGAGCTGCCCGTGATCGGCGCCGGCGGCATCCTCGGCGGGGCGGATGCCGCCGAGAAATTCGCGGCCGGCGCGGCGCTGATCCAGCTCTACACCGGGCTCATCTACCGGGGCCCGGGCCTCATCGCGGAGTGCGTCGATGCGTATCGGCCTGGCGCGTGAGCTGAAGGACGGCGAGTTCCGCGTCGCGCTCACGCCGGCGGGCGTGCGCAGGCTGTGCGAGGCCGGGCACGAGACCGTCGCCGCCCCCGGCGCCGGCGCGGGCCTCGGGTTCACGGACGCCGATTACGCGGCGGCGGGTGCAGGTGCCGGCGATCCCTGGTCCTGCGAGCTGGTCGTCAAGGTGAAGGAGCTGCAGCCCTCCGAGTACGGGCTGCCGCGCGCCGGGCAGCTGGTGTTCTGCTTCCAGCACTTCGGCCCGGAGCCGATGCTCCTCGAGGCGGCGCTCGCCTCGCGCGCGACCTTTGTCGCTTTCGAGACGGTGGGCGAGGCCGGCGGCGCGCTCCCCATCCTCGCGCCGATGTCGGCGCTCGCCGGGCGCCTCGCGGTCCAGGTCGGCGCCTGGTGCCTGCAGAAGCAGAACGGCGGCTCGGGCGTGCTGCTGCCCGGCCTGGAAGGGGTCGCGCCGGGCCGGGTGGTGATTCTCGGCGCCGGCAACGCAGGCTCGAACGCGCTCGCGGTCGCGCACGGCATCGGCGCGCGCGTCGCAGTGCTGGCGAAGACCGCAAGGCGCATCGATGCGCTGCGCGCACGCTATCCCGGGGTCGAATTCCGGATCGGCATCGGCGACCTGCCCGGGCTGCTGCGCCAGGCCGACCTCGTGATCGGCGCAGTGCTCACGCCCGGGCAGATGTCGCCCAAGCTCGTGACGCGCGCCATGCTGCGCTCGATGCGCCCGGGCTCCGCCCTGGTGGACGTGGGCATCGATCAGGGTGGCATCGCGGAGAGCTCGCGTGCGACGAGCCACAGCGCGCCCACCTACGTGGAGGAAGGAATCGTCCACTACTGCGTGCCGAACATGCCCGCGGCCTGCGCCCTCACCGCGAGCCTGGCGCTGGAGCGCGCGCTGCTGCCGTTTGCCCTCGAGCTCTCCGCCGGCCGCCTTTCGCCGGCGCTGCGCACCGGGGTCCAGGTGCACGCGGGACGCGTCACGCACGAGCAGCTCGCGCGCGATACCGGACGGCCGTTCCATCCCCTATGAAGCGGCGGGCGGTGGCGTTCATCGACGAGGCGCGCTGCATCGGCTGCGCGCGCTGCCTGGCCGCCTGCCCGGTGGACGCGATCGCCGGCGCCGAGGGCTTCCTGCACACCGTGATCGCCGATTACTGCACCGGCTGCGAGCTGTGCCTCGCGCCCTGCCCGGTCGACTGCATCGCGCTGGTGCCGCCCCCCGCGGGCCACTCCTGGGACGAGGCCGACGCGCGCGCCGCGAAGCTGCGCCGGGCGGCCTTGCGCGAGCGGCGCTCGTGCGCGCCCCGTCCTCGCAGCAGCGCCGAGCGGCGCGCCGTCATCGCCGCCG
>CAZOWR010000301.1:0-2831 GCA_964583645.1 uncultured Enterobacteriaceae bacterium | reverse complement strand
ACGTCCTCCCAGGCGAGGTTGAACACTTCGCCCGTGGGCGAGTAGCCGATGTGCGGCACCAGCACCAGCTCGCCCGCCTCCAGCCGCCGCGCGATCGCCGCGCCGTCGACCTTGCGCACGGCGCCGGTGAACTGGTAGTCGACACCCTCGAGCACGCCGACCGGCCGCGCCACGAGGTAGTTGCCCGAGGCGACGCGAATCTGCGCGCCCGCCATCGGCGAGTTCGGCAGCCCCTGCGAGAGCGCCGCCTCGATCTCCACGCGCAGCACGCCTGCGGCGTGCTTGACCGCGGTGAGCGAGGCCGCGTCGGTGATGCGCAGGCCGCGCGCGAAGCGCGAGCGCCGGCCTTGGGCGCGCAGCTCCGCCTCGATCTGTGGCCGGGCCCCGTGCACCAGCACGAGGCGGATGCCGAGCGCCGCGAGCAGGTTCAGGTCGTGCAGGAAGCGGTGAAAGCGGCCGCGCTCGGCCGGAAGCTCGCCCCCGAACCCGATCACGAAGGTGCGGCCGCGGAAGCCGTGCACGTAGGGTGCCGCCTGGCGAAACCAGCGCACGAACAGGTCGGGGTGGGGCAGCGCCATCTTCCCTGAGCTTTGAATTTTCAGGGGATTCTACGGCAGGCGCGGCGGGGGTCAACCGGCGCACGGGAACGGCGTTAAGCGGACGCTGTCCCATTGCGCGGAGGTTCCCGATGCGATTGCTTCGTCTGTTGGTTCCGGTGGTGGTCTTTGCCCTCGCTTCGCCCGGGGCGCGCGCCGTGCAGGATGACGAGGACTGGCGCATGTTCGGCAACGCGCTTGCGCTGGTGCAGCATTTCGTGCGCCTTGCCGCGCAGTCGCCGGATCCCGCGGTGGTGCGCAAGGGCGTCGACGACATGCTCGCCGGCCGCAACCCCGAGGCCAATCGCGCCGCCGGCGAGATGATGGACGAGGTGCTGCGCGACATGCCGCAGGAGCAGCGCGCGGCGTTCGTCTCGGTGGCGCGCGACATTCTGGCGATCGCGCGGCGCGACGGCGCGGCCGAGGCGGCGCGTGAAGCCGCCGCGGCGCCGCTCGAGCGCGCGCTGCAGGCGCGCAAGGACCTGCATGCCATGGGCTTGCGCTACTGGGACGAGCGGCAGTTCCTCGAAGCGGTGCGCCGCGGCGACAGGATCGCTGTAGACCTGTACCTCGCCGCGCAGGGCCTCGCTAGAAATCCCCCCGCAGGGCGTTGAGCGCGGCAAGCGCCGCAGGCGCCGCCGTCTCGGTGCGCAGCAGGCGCGCGCCAAGGCGCACGCGGACGAACCCGGCTGCTTCGAGCATCGCCTCCTCAGCGGGGCTGTAGCCCCCCTCCGGACCGGCCGCGAGCGTGATCTCCGCAGCGGGTTCCAGCTCCCGCAGGCGCCGACTGCCCGAAGCGGACAGCAGGATCCGCAGGCCTCGCGATGCGAGACGGCAGAACTGAGCGAGCTCGAGCGGCGCGCGCACGGCCGGCACGCGGTTGCGCCCGCACTGCTCGCAGGCGGCGATCGCGACGCGGCGCCAATGCGCGAGCTTGTGCGCCGCGCGCTCGCCGGCGAGGCGCACCACCGAGCGCGCGGCGAGCACCGGCTGGATCGCGGCCACGCCGAGCTCGACCGCCTTCTGCACCGTGAGGTCCATCTTCTCGCCCGAGGAGATCGCCTGCCCGAGGGTCACCAGGAGCGGCGACTCGCGCTCGAGGTCGCGGTGCGCGCCGAGCTCGGCCTCCGCGCGACGGCCGTCGAGCCGCGCCAGGCGCGCCTCGAACTCGCCGCCGCGCCCGTCGAAGAGCACGATCGCCTCCCCCGCCTTCAGGCGCAGCACGCGCGCATGGCGCGCCGTCTCCTCGGGCAGCGCGAGCCGCTCGCCCTCGCGCAACTGGCCCTCGAAGTAGAATCGGGGCACCCCCTGCGGCATCGGAGGATTCTCGCATGCGCGCTCCGGACTTCGACCGTAAGAAGCCAACATGAAGGGCGCCTGGCATGCGAGCCCCGCAGAGGCCGCGCGCGCGCCGCTGCCCGAGGGGCGGCGCTCGGCGCTGCTGCTCGAGCACGGCAGCCTCGAGGTGCGGTACTACGCGCCGAAGGGGACCGACCCGCAAACGCCCCACGAGCGCGACGAGGTCTACGTCGTCGCGCGCGGCACGGGAACCTTCGTGCGTGGCACCGAGCGCGTGGCCTTCGGGCCCGGGACGATGCTGTTCGTGCCGGCGCGCACGGCGCACCGCTTCGAGGACTTCAGCGGGGATCTTGCGACCTGGGTGTTGTTCTACGGGCCGCTGGGCGGCGAGCGCGACGACCCGTTCGTCTGACTACATCGTCGCCCCGAGCTGCCAGGGCGCGAACTCGTCCTCGCCGTAGCCGAGCAGCTCGCTCTTGGACTTCCTGCCGGAGGCGGTCTCGAGGACGAGCTGGAAAAAGCGCCTGCCCACCTCCTCGACGGACTCCTTGCCGTCGACGATGGTGCCGCAGTTGATGTCCATGTCCTCTTCCTGCTGCTCGTAGAGGCGCGTGTTGGTCGCGAGCTTGAGCGAGGGCGCGGGCTTGCAGCCGTAGGCCGAACCGCGGCCGGTCGTGAAGCAGACGAGGTTCGCGCCGCCCGCGACCTGTCCGGTCACCGAGACCGGGTCGTAGCCCGGCGTGTCCATGTACACGAACCCCTTCGCGGTGACGGGCTCGGCGTACTCGTAGACGTCGACCAAGCGGGTGGTGCCGCCCTTGGCCACCGCGCCGAGCGATTTCTCCAGGATCGTGGTCAGCCCGCCCGCCTTGTTGCCCGGGGAGGGGTTGTTGTTCATCTCGTTGCCGTTGCGCCGCGTGTAGTCCTCCCACCAGC
>CAZOWR010000300.1:0-3000 GCA_964583645.1 uncultured Enterobacteriaceae bacterium | reverse complement strand
CACCATCCTCAAGGTCTACGACGGGCGCTTCAAGAACCTGTTCCAGAAGATCTACGACAACGAGTTCAAGGACCGCTTCGCGGCCGCGGGCTTGAGCTACGAGCACCGGCTGATCGACGACATGGTGGCCTCCAGCCTCAAGTGGAGCGGCGGCTACCTCTGGGCCTGCAAGAATTACGACGGCGACGTGCAATCGGACACCGTGGCGCAGGGCTACGGGTCGCTCGGCCTCATGACCTCGGTGCTGATGTCGCCCGACGGCAGCGCGGTCGAGTCCGAGGCGGCGCACGGCACGGTGACGCGGCACTACCGCCAGCACCAGCAGGGCAAGCCCACCTCGACCAACCCGATGGCCTCGATCTACGCCTGGACGCGCGGCCTGCAGTACCGGGCGCGCATGGACAACACGCCGCTGCTGGAATCCTTCTCGCTGCTCGTGGAGAAGGTGTGCGTGGACACGGTGGAGTCCGGGAAGATGACCAAGGACCTCGCCACCCTCATCCGGCCCGACCACCCGTTCCTCACCACCGACGACTTCCTCGACGCGGTGGACGCCGAGCTGAAGAAGCGGATGGCGTGAGCCGGAGCGAAGGCGCGCCGGCTCTGCGGCGATGCTACCATCCCGTCTGTCCAGAAATGCGTACAGGAAGCATGACGCGCTACCACTACGGCAGGTAGCTTCAGGCAGCGGATGGCCTGATTCTCTTCGCCGGATCCTCGCCGTAAGGCGGCGAGTAGATCACGAGCACGCGTGCGCGCTCGCTCGTCACGATGAAGAGGTGCTGCGCATCCGGCGGAAAGAAGCAGGCCTCCCCCCGCTTCATCTCGAACTTCTCCCCCGCCACCTCTACGTGAGCCTCCCCGTCCAGCAGGTAGCACACCTGTTCGATCCCCGGGTGCGCGTGCGGCAGCGCGCCCTTGCCGCGCTCGATCTCGCCGACCAGCACCTCGAGGTGCCTCGCGCCCACCGTCTCCGGGCCGATGAGGCGAAAGTTGCGCGTCCCGGTGTGGTTCGCCGGCGAGTACGGCGTCACCTCCGCCTGCCTCACGAGGTACTTCGGCTTCATCCGGTTGCCTCCAGCCAGTTGTAGAGCGCGAGCCCGCCGTCCACCACCACCGACGCCCCGGTCATGTAGGCGCCGTACTTCTGCGAGAGGATCGCCACCGCCATCGGCGCAATGTCGGCCGGCGTGCCTAGGCGCTTGAGCGCAATCTTCTCCACCAACCCCGGCGAGCCCTTGAAGCCGGCCCCCGGCACCGCTCCGGGCACGATCGCATTCACCCGGATGCCGTGCGGTCCGAGCGCGCGCGCGAGTTCCTTCACCACCATCGTCTGCCCCGCCTTCGAGGCGCTGTAGTGCGGCAGGTTCCTCGGCGACTCGGCGTGCAGCGAGGTGACGAACAGCACCCGTCCGCGGATGCCCTTCTCGCGCATGTGCTTGCCGAGCTGCTGCGCGAGGAGGAAGCCGGCATTCAGGTTGACCTCGAGCATCTCGCGCCACTGGGTTTCGGAGACGGCCAGCGCCGTTTGCTCTTCCCGCCGCGAAGGGCAGGCGGCGTGGACGAAGAGGGAGACGGTGCCGAGCGCGGAGATGGATCGGAGGCCGAGTGTCTCGGCCGCCCCAGGGCGGCCGAGATCGATCTGAAAATCACAACCCCGCAGGTCCGAGGTGAAGACGCGGGCGCCCTCGGCGGCGACGGCCTCGGCGATCGCCTTGCCGATGCCCTGCGCCGCCCCGGTGACGAGCGCCGTATCCCCCTCCAGGAGCTTCATGGCTTTTCTACGATCTCGGGTTTTCCGGGTGATTCTCCGGAAAACCCGAGACCTTGATGACCCGGCTCAACGCCGACGCTCGACTTCCGCGCCAGCACCACGTACGCCGTAGGAATCACGAACAGCGTGAAAAACGTCCCCAGCAGCAGCCCGCCCACGATCACCCAGCCGATCGGCTGGCGCGCCTCCGCCCCCGCGCCGGTGGAGAAGGCGAGCGGCACGGTGCCGAGCACCATGGCGCCGGTGGTCATGAGGATGGGCCGCAGGCGCAGGGTGGCGGCCTCGATCACCGCCTCGAGCGCGCTCCTGCCCCGCTCGCGCAGCTGGTTGGCGAACTCGACGATCAGGATGCCGTGCTTGGTGATGAGGCCGATCAGCATCACCAGGCCCACCTTGGAGTAGACGTTGAGCGTGCCCCCGGTGAGCTTGAGCGCGACCAGCGCCCCGAGGGAGGCGAGCGGCACGGTGAGCATGATGACGAAGGGCGCGACGAAGCTCTCGAACTGCGCAGCGAGCATGAGGTAGATGAAGACGCAGGCGAGCGCAAAAGCGAACGCCAGCGCCGCGCCCGACTCGCGGAACTCGCGCGACGGGCCGTCGAGCTCGGTGCGCGCCGTCGGGCCGAGCACCTCTTTGGCCGCCGCCTCGAGCTCGGCGAGCGCCTCGCCCAGCGTGTAGCCGGGCGTGACGTTCGCCGACAGGATCGCCGCGCGCTGCCGGTTGAAGTGGTTCAGCTCCTTCGGTCCTACCGTCTCGCGCACGCGAACGAGATTCGCGAGCTGCACCAGGTGCCCGTCGCGCGCGCGCACGAAGATCGAGGTCAGGTCGGCGGGCGTGCTGCGGTCCTTGGCCTCGAGCTGCACGATGACGTCGTACTGCTTGCCTTCGCGCTTGAAGCGCGTCACCTGCCGCCCGCCGAGAAGCGTTTCCAACGTGCGTCCGATGGCCTCCACCTGTATGCCCAGATCGGCGGCCTTCTCCCGGTTGATATCGACCCGCAACTGCGGCTTGTTGAGCCTCAGATCGCTGTCCACGTTGGAAAGACCGGGAAAGGCGCGCGCCTTCTCGATCAGCGCATTGACCCTGCGATCGAGGTCTTCGTACGAGGTGCCCTGCACCACGAACTGCACGGGCGGGTTGCGGAAGCTCTGGCCGAAGGAGGGCGGATTCACGGGAAACGCGAGCACCCCGGGCATTTCCTCGAACATCCTGGGCGCGAGCACCGC
>CAZOWR010000299.1:0-3027 GCA_964583645.1 uncultured Enterobacteriaceae bacterium | reverse complement strand
AACTGGCTCCATTACGCCGATCATCCCCGGCTCCTTTACGGCGATCAGTGACACCTCGGTCATGCGCAAATAGATGCGCGAGGAATTGTCCGCGATCCGCACCTCGCTCGAGGGCGTCTTCGCCGTGTCGCCGAGCCTCAGTTGCTCCACGCTCATCTTGACGTAGCCGGTGATCGTCACGCTGGACTGCGCCGCGCCCACGGCCGGCGCCAACAAGCCGGCGGCAGCAACGCCACGAATGAGTATGTTCTTCCGCATCGCAATCCCCTGCGTTCCGACGCATCAGGTTGCCTTCGGCTGCGCGGGCGCCCTTGATCTAGCGCAAGCTTCTCGCCTGCAGCGGCCCTCAGCCTAGTGCAGCGTGGCCTTGCGGCGCTGGTAGATGCCCTGCAAGAGCCGCAGCGACCCGCGGCAGATCGCCTCGTGCGAGAGCGCGTGGCCGAGGTCCTCGATCACGTCGAGGGTCACCGGCACGTGCAGCCCGGCGAGCACGCGCGCCGCGCGCTCGGCGTGCACCCGCGACACCACCGAGTCGTAGCCGCCGTGCACGAGGTGGATGCGCGAGTCGATGCGCGCCCCGGACGCGGGCAGGCGCGCGAAGCGCGCCGCGTACGCGACCACCGCGCCGGCGAGCCCGCGCAGCGCCTTCACGGTCTCGAGCGCCACGGTGCCGCCCTGGGCGTAGCCGATCAGCACCGTGCGCTCGCTCGGCACGCCGTAGTTGGTCTGCTCGCGGCGCACCAGCTGCCCGATGCGCGGCACGACGGCCGCCACGCGCGCCTCGCGGTTCTCGTCGTTCAAGCCCTGCGTGGAGAACCACTGCTGGCTCTCCGCCTCGCGCCGGAAGAGCGAGAAGCCGCTCGGCACCACCAGCGCCGCGCTCGGGAAGCGCGCCTGGTACTTGAACGCCGCGGGGATCATCGAGCGGGCGCTGGCGCCGCTCGCGTGCAGGAAGACGAACAGGTGGTTCGCGCTCCGCTCCGGCGTGGGGCCGAAGCGGTAGACCTGCTGTGGCATGCGGACATTCTCGCGCCCCTGCGCCCGTTCTGTAAACTGCCCCGCGGGCGCGGCAAACCTCGAGGGCGACGGCATGCAAAAGAAGCGATTCCTATCAACGCTCTGGGCGCTGACCCGCCCGTACTGGGTGTCCGCGCAGCGCGGGCGGGGGCTGGTGCTGCTCGGCACCGTCGTCGGCCTCGCCCTGGCCCTGGTCTGGCTGGAAGTGCAGTTCAACCGCTGGAACCGCGATTTCTACAGCACCTTCGAGACCCGGGACCAGGCCGAGTTCTACCGGCAGCTGGGCCTGTTCACGCTGCTCGCGCTGGTCTTCATCGTCACCGCGGTCTACCGCCAGTACTTCCAGCAGATGCTGCTCATCGAGTGGCGTACCTGGCTCACCGAGCGCTATCTCGCCGCCTGGCTCGAGGACCGGGCCTACTACCGCCTGCAGCTCCTGGAGCGCGGTACCGACAACCCGGACCAGCGCATCGCCGAGGACCTGCGCATCTTCGTCGATCTCACGCTGTCGCTCTCCCTGGGGCTGCTCTCGGCGGTGGTGACGCTCGTGTCCTTCGTCACCATCCTGTGGCTGCTCTCGGGCGCGCTCAGCGTCGCCGGAGTAGAGATTCCCGGCTACATGGTCTGGGTGGCGCTGGTCTACGCCATCGGCGGGAGCCTGCTCACGCATCTCATCGGCAAGCCGCTCATCATGCTCGACTTCAACCAGCAGCGCTACGAAGCCGACTTCCGCTTCGCGCTGGTGCGCCTGCGCGAGAACAGCGAGGGCGTGGCGCTCTACAGGGGCGAGGCCGGGGAGCAGGCGAACTTCCGCGCGCGCTTCGCCAACGTCATCGGCAACTGGTGGGGCATCATGCTGAAGCAGAAGCAGATCACCTGGTTCACCTCGTTCTACCAGCAGCTCGCGATCATCTTCCCGTTCGTGGTGGCGGCGCCGCGCTACTTCAGCGGCAAGGTGCCGCTCGGGGAGCTGTTCCAGGTGGCTTCGGCCTTCGGCCAGGTGCAGGGGGCGCTCTCCTGGTTCATCAACGTCTACCCGAGCTTCGCCATCTGGAAGGCCACCGTCGATCGCCTCACCGGCTTCACGCAGGCGCTGGAGCACGCGCGCGCCGAGGCCGCACGGCTCGACGGCGACCGTGTCGAGGCCGAGCAGCCGTCGGTCACGCTCGAGCGCCTCGCGCTCGAGCTGCCGCAGGGCAGGCCGCTGCTCGGCGCCACGAGCCTCGAGCTGCGGCCGGGTGAAGCGGTGCTCGTGATGGGGCCCTCCGGCGCGGGCAAGTCGACGCTGTTCCGGGCGCTGGCGGGAATCTGGCCCTACTGGAAGGGCCGCATCGTGCGGCCCAGGGGGGCGCGCTTCCTGTTCCTGCCGCAGCGCACCTATCTGCCGATCGGCCCGCTCAAGCAGGCGGTCTGCTATCCGGGGAGCGCTGCGGCCATCTCCGACGCGGAGGTCCGGGATGCGCTCATCGCCGTGGATCTCCGACACCTCGCCGGCTCGCTCGAGCGCGAGGAGAACTGGGCGCAGCTGCTCTCGGGCGGCGAGCAGCAGCGCGTCGCGATCGCGCGCGCGCTCCTCAACCGGCCGGACTGGCTCTTCATGGACGAGGCGACCGCCGCGCTGCCCGACGATGCGCAGGCGGCCCTCTACCGGCTGCTGAAGCAGCGGCTGCCCGCGACGACGCTGGTCTCGATCGGGCACCGCGAGAGCCTCGCCGAGTTCCACACCCGGCGGATCGCGTGGCAGGGCGCGGGCGGTCCGGCGCCTGCGCTGGCGCAGGCCTGATGCCGGTCAGACGCAAGCGCGAACCGCCCCCGGTGGCGCCGCGCGAGCCGCTGCCGGAGGAGTGCTGCGGCAAGGGCTGCAGCCCTTGCGTCTTCGACCGCTACGCGGAGCAGCTCGAGCGCTACCGCGCCGCGCTCGCGGCGTGGCGGGCACGCGGCGGGCGCCGACCCGCCTAATGAGCCTCGTATAAGTCCATGACAGCGTCAGAGCGCCAGTTCGGTCTGCCG
>CAZOWR010000298.1:0-3027 GCA_964583645.1 uncultured Enterobacteriaceae bacterium | reverse complement strand
CGTCAACTTCTTCGACACCGCCGACAGCTACGGCCCGCACGTGGACGAGGAGCTGCTCGCGGAAGCGCTGCACCCCTATCCCGAGGGTCTGGTCATCGGTACCAAGGGCGGGTTGCTGCGGCCCCGTCCATCCGCCTGGGACCCGGACGGGCGGCCCGAGCACCTGAAGCGCGCGCTCGACGGCAGCCTCAAGCGGCTCAGGATCGATCGCATCGACCTCTACCAGCTGCACGCGCCGGACCCGAGGGTGCCGTTCGCAGATTCCGTAGGGGCCCTCGCCGAGGGACAGAAGGCCGGGAAGATCCGGCACGTCGGCATCTCGAACGTCAGCGTGAAGCAGCTCGAGCTGGCTCGGAAAATCTGTCCCATCGTCTCGGTGCAGAACGAGTACAACCTCGGCGAGCGGGCTTCCGAGGACGTGCTGCGGGCCTGCGAGCGGCTCGGGATCGCGTTCCTGCCCTGGTATCCGCTCGGCGCCGGCTCCGTCCTTGCGTCGGCGAAGGTGAAGCAGGTGGCGGCGAAGCTGAAACTCCCTGCGGCCCAGGTGGCGCTCGCCTGGCTGCTCGCCAGATCGCCGGTGATGCTGCCGATCCCGGGCACCGCGTCGATCGCGCACCTGGAGGAGAACGTCGCCGCAGCGGGGCTGCGGCTCCCCGCCGCGGACCTCGCGCTGCTCGGCTAGCCCGGTTTGTCTCCGCCCGCGCGGGCCTCCGCGGCGATGACTTCCTCGTCCTCGCGCAGCGTGCGCGCGAACTGGTCGCGCAGCTCGTTGGACACCGTGACGTGGGCGTCGGGCTCCTCCCTGTGCACGGCGTAGAGCTTGGCGAGCACCTGCCCGTCGTGCTCCTCGAAGCTGCGCACCGCGCGCTTGGCGCGCGCGCGGTCCCCGGACACCGCGGCGAGCGCCGCGCGCCCCAGCTCGAGCGCCGACTGGAAGGTCTCGCGCTCGATGATCTCGACCCCGATGTCGCGCAGCTCGAAGAGATGCCGCATGTCGCGCGCCCGCGAGATGATCCTCAGGTTCGGGAACTGCTTGCTCGCGGTGCGCGCGAGGAGCGAGATGGCGCCCGGCTCGTCGAGCGCGATGATGAGGAACCCCGCCTCGCGCGCGCCGGCCGCCTCGAGCAGGTCCAGGCGCGTCGCATCGCCGTAGAAGACGCGGAAGCCGAAGCGCCGCGACTGCTCGACGTGGTCCGGGTCGTCGTCGAGGATCGTGACGTCGTGGCCGTCGGCGTGCAGCAGCCGCGCCACCACCTGGCCCACCCGCCCCAGGCCCGCGAGGATCACCTTGCCGGCCTGCGGCGTCTCGTGCGGCCGCGCCGGCTCGGCGGCCGCAAGCCACGGCATCAGCACCTTGTCGTGCAGCACCAGCAGGAAGGGCGTCGAGAGCATCGAGAGCGCCACCGCGAGCGTGATCGCCTGCGCGGTCTCCATGGGCAGCGCGCCGCGGTCGACGCCCAGCGTGAGGATGACGAACGCGAACTCGCCGCCCTGCGCGAGCAGCAGGATGAAGAGCGGCCGCTCGTTGGCGGGCAGGCGCGCGGCGCGCCCGATCACCCACAGCACCGCGCTCTTCAGCGCGAACAGCCCTGCGATCAGGCCGAGGATGGCGAGCGGCTGCTTGACCAGCAGCCCGAAATCCACGCTCATCCCCACCGCGATGAAGAACAGCCCCAGCAGCAGCCCCTTGAAGGGCTCGACCGCGGCCTCGATCTCGTGGCGGTACTCGGACTCGGCGAGCAGCACGCCGGCGAGGAAGGTGCCGAGCGCCATCGACAGCCCCGCCGACTCGAAGCCCCAGGCGATGCCGAGCACCAGCAGCAGCGCGAAAGCGGTGAAGATCTCGCGCTGGCGCGTGCGGGCGATATGCCGGAACACCGGCCGCGCGAGGAAGTGCCCGCCGATCAGCGTCGCCGCGATGACCACCGCGGCGAAGCCGAGGCCGCCCCAGGAGAACCCCGCCTTGCCCCCGGCGGCGCCGAGCAGCGGCAGCAGCGCGAGCATCGGGATCACCGCGATGTCCTGGAACAGCAGGACGGAGAAGGTCGCCTGTCCGCCCTTGTTCTGCAGCGCGCCGCGCTCGGTGAGCGGCTGCAGCGCGAGCGCGGTCGAGGACAGCGCGAGGGCCATTCCCGCCACGATGCCGATGCGCAGGTCCACGCCCGCCGCCCAGCCCGCCAGAGCGATGAGCGCGATCGATCCGGCGACCTGCGACAGCCCCAGCGACACCAGCCGCGTGCGCATGTGCCAGAGGCGCTTGGGCTCGAGCTCCAGGCCGATGACGAAGAGCAGGAACACCACGCCCAGCTCGGCGAAATGCCGCACATCCTCCACCCGGTCCACCAGCTTCAGGCCGAAGGGACCGATCGCGACGCCCGCGAGCAGGTACCCGGCGACCGACCCGAGACCCAGCCGGTGCGACACCACCACCGCGAGCACCGCAGAGGCGAGGTACACCACGCTCTGGATGAGAAGGCCGCTCGCGTGCTCCATGTCGATCCCAATCCTAATCTAGACTGCGCCTCGCCGTGACCGGGGAGCCGCGCCGCATCATCCACGTCGACATGGACGCGTTCTACGCCTCCGTGGAGCAGCGCGACGATCCGCAGCTGCGCCGCCGCCCGGTGGCGGTCGGCGGCGCGCCCGAGTCGCGCGGCGTGGTCGCCGCGGCGAGCTATGAGGCGCGCGCCTTCGGCGTGCGCTCCGCGATGCCGATGTCCAGGGCGCTGCGCCTGTGCCCCGAGCTGGTCATTGTGCGGCCGGACTTCGCGCGCTACCGCGCCGTTTCGCAGCAGGTGCTGGCGATCCTGCGCTCCTGCACGCCGCTGGTGGAGCCGCTCTCGCTCGACGAGGCGTACCTCGACGTGACCGAGAACCTCTGGGGCGAGCCGCTCGCGACGAACGTCGCGCGCCGGCTCAAGGCGCGCATCCGGGAGGAGACGGGGCTGACCGCCTCGGCCGGCGTCGCGCCCAACAAGTTCCTCGCCAAGATCGCCTCGGGCTGGCGCAAGCCCGACGGCCTCACCG
>CAZOWR010000297.1:0-3066 GCA_964583645.1 uncultured Enterobacteriaceae bacterium | reverse complement strand
GCCGGATCGAGGGCTGCGTGCCCTCCTTGTGGATGTCCCAGCGCTCGAAGTGCTCCAGCGGCCCCGCGTTCATCAGCACGAGCGGCGGGTGGATGATCGGGCCCGCGTTCATGAGCGCGGCGGAGAGCGCGTCCTCAAGCGGCTCGATCGCGGGGAACGCGGCCTTGAGCTGCTCGAGCGTCGCGTCCCGCACGCGGGCGGGGAACACGCCCGTGGGGAGCCGCGTCGCGCGCGCCGTGACGGCGGCGCACGCGGGCCCGTGCTTGCGCGTGAGCCATGGCAGCGTCCCCGTCTCCGCCATCGCAAAGCGCGCCCGGTTGCCGGCTTGACGCAGCAGGCGGGTCATGACGCAGGAGCCGAAGGTACCGGGCGCGAGAAAGACCACCTGGCCGTCGGCGAGGAGCGGCGCAAGGCGCCGCGCGTTGTCCAGTTGCGTGAAGGCCGGATCCGGCATGAAGAGGAGCTGTGCTCCGCGCACCGCCTCGGCGAGCTCGCCCGTGGCGCACGCGACGCGCACGGCGCGCTCACCGGCGGTGTCCTGCAGCGTGATCGTTCCCGTGTCGCGAACAGGGGCAAGCGCCGCAGCGTTGCGCCGCCAGAGGCGCACCTCGTGGCCCTGCTCCGAGAGGTCTGCGGCCGCGGCGTACGCGCCGTTGCCGCCGCCGAGAACCGCGACGCGCATCTGGTAATCTTATCCACATGGAGCGCTCGTTCAAGGAGGAGGTGGAAAAGCTGCGCCTGGGCGAGGGCGATACCTTCCACGGCGAGGGCATCCTCGCGGTGACCAAGGCGCTGCTGCAGTCCGGCGTCGCCTACGTCGGCGGCTACCAGGGCGCGCCGGTGTCGCACATGATGGACGTGCTGAACGACGCGCGCGACATCCTCGACGAGCTCGGCGTGCACGTCGAGACCAACGCCTCGGAAGCGGGCGCCGCGGCGATGCTGGGCGCCTCGATCAACTACCCCTTGCGCGGCGCGGTGACTTTCAAGTCCACCGTGGGGACGAACGTCGCCTCCGACGCCCTGTCGAACCTCGCCTCCGCCGGCGTCAGGGGCGGCGCGCTCATCGTGCTGGGCGAGGACTACGGCGAGGGCGCCTCCATCATCCAGGAGCGCAGCCACGCTTTCGCCATGAAGTCGCAGATCTGGCTGCTCGATCCGCGCCCGAGCCTGCCGAAGATCGTCGAGATGGTCGAGCGCGGCTTCGGGCTCTCGGAGGCTTCGAGCACGCCCGTGATGCTCGAGCTGCGCATTCGCGCCTGCCACGTCCAGGGCGCGTTCCGCACCAAGTCGAACCGGGCGAGCGCCTTCTCGCGGCGCAGGGCGATCGAAGCGCCGGACTTCGACTTCGGCCGCATCAGCCTGCCGCCCGCCACCTACGCGCAGGAGAAGCACAAGATCGAGGTGCGCTGGCCCGCGGCGGTGCGCTACATACGGGAGCACGGGCTGAACGAGACGTTCCCCGGCGAGCGCGCGGACATCGGCATCCTGTGCCAGGGCGGCATGTACAACGCGGTGATCCGCGCCCTGCAGCTCGCCGGGCTGGCGGATGCCTTCGGCACGTCACGCGTGCCGATCTACTGCATGAATGTGACCTATCCGCTCGTTCCCGAGGAGATCGTGCAGTTCTGCGCCGGCAAGCGCGAAGTGCTGGTGGTCGAGGAAGGCCAGCCGGCGTACCTCGAGGAGGCGGTTCTCGCGACGCTGCGGCGCCACGAGGTGAACGGCGTGAGAGTTCACGGCAAGGACGTGCTGCCGATGGCGGGCGAGTACACCGGCGAGGTGGTGCTGACGGGCATCGCGCGCTTCGCAGGCGCGCAGGCGGCGATCGCGCGCATGACCGGCGCAAAGCGCAAGGCCGCCGAGCTTCTGGGCGCGGCCGTGCCGGCGCGCCCGCCGGGCTTCTGTGTCGGCTGCCCCGAGCGGCCGGTATTCGCGGCGATGAAGGTCGCGGAGCGCAAGGCGGGCGCGTTCCATGTCTCGGCCGACATCGGCTGCCACACCTTCTCGACGCTGCCGCCGTTCAACATCGGGCACACCGTCCTCGGCTACGGCCTGGGGCTCGCGTCCAACTCCGCGGTGCAGCCGATGTTCGGCCGGCGCACCGTGACCATCATGGGCGACGGCGGCTTCTGGCACAACGGCTTGACCTCGGGCGTGGCGAATGCCGTGTTCAACAAGGACGACGGCATCCTCGTCATCATGAAGAACGGCTACAGCTCGGCCACCGGCACGCAGGAGCTGCCCTCCTCGCCCCACCACAGCGCCTACAAGGCAGGCGACATGAGCATCGAGCGCGCGCTCCGGGGCATCGGCGTCGAGTGGATCCGCACCGTCGACAACTATCGCGTCGCGGCGGTGGCGAAGACGCTCGGCGAGGCGATGGCCACGGACTACCAGGGCCTCAAGGTCATCGTGGCGGACGGCGAGTGCCAGCTCGAGCGCCAGCGGCGCGTCAAGCCCGAGACGGCAAGGAAGCTCGCCGCCGGCGAGCGCACGGTGCGCGTCAAGTACGGCGTGGACGAGGACACCTGCACCGGGGACCACTCCTGCATCCGGCTCTCGGGCTGCCCCACGCTCACGGTGAAGGACAACCCGGACCCGCTGCGCACCGACCCGGTCGCCACGGTGATCGAGGGCTGCGTGGGCTGCGGCCTGTGCGGCGAGAACGCGCACGCGGCGGTGCTCTGCCCCTCGTTCTACCGCGCCGAGGTGATCCAGAATCCGGGCTGGCTCGACCGCGCGCTGGAGCGGATGCGGAGCCTCCTCAGATGAGCCTGCCCGAGCGCACGCTCACCATCCTCGTCGCCGCGCTCGGCGGCGAGGGCGGCGGCGTCATGGCCGACTGGCTGATGGAGGCCGCGACGCGAGCCGGCTACCCGGCGCAGGCCACCTCGATCCCGGGGGTCGCGCAGCGCACCGGTGCCACCACCTACTACCTCGAGATCTACCCCGCGAAGCGCGCGCTGCTCGGCGGCTGCGAGCCGGTGATGTCGCTCACGCCGAGCCCCGGGAACGTGGACGTGATGGTCGCCTCCGAGCTGGTCGAGGCCGCACGCGCGATGC
>CAZOWR010000296.1:0-3102 GCA_964583645.1 uncultured Enterobacteriaceae bacterium | reverse complement strand
GCGGCGCTGCTCGCCGCGACCGCGGCGCTGCTCGCCGCGCTGTACTGGTGGGGGCTCACCACGCTCACCCTGTGCTTCGCCGCCACCGAGCGGAATTTCGCCGTGCGCGGACGCAGCCGCCTGCTGTTCGAGTTCGCCGAGGGCCTGAGCGAGCGCCTCGGCACACCCGTCGGGTAGGCGCGTGCGCTACGCCGACCTGCGCGACTTCATCGGCCAGCTCGAGCGGCTGGGCGAGCTCAAGCGCGTGGCCGCGCCGGTGTCGCCCCGGCTCGAGATGACGGAGGTCTGCGATCGCGTCCTGCGCGCAGGAGGCCCGGCGCTGCTCTTCGAGCGGCCCGCTGGGTACTCGATGCCGGTGCTCGCCAATCTGTTCGGCACGGTGCGCCGCGTCGCGCTCGCCATGGGCGCGGAGGACGCGGGGGCGCTGCGCGATATCGGCGTGCTGCTCGCCGAGCTGCGCGAGCCCGAGCCGCCGCAGGGGCTGCGCGACGCCTGGGAGAAGCTCCCCCTGCTGCGCAAGCTCATGGACATGCAGCCGAAGGAGGTCTCCTCCGCGCCCTGCCAGGAGGTGCTCTGGGAGGGGAGCGAGGTGGATCTCGCGCGGCTGCCGGTGCAGACCTGCTGGCCGGGAGACGCGGCGCCGCTCATCACCTGGGGGCTGACCGTGACGCGCGGGCCGCTCAAGCGGCGCCAGAACCTCGGCATCTACCGCCAGCAGGTGCTCGCGCGCAACCGCGTGACCCTGCGCTGGTTCGCGCACCGCGGCGGCGCGCTCGACTATCGCGACCACGCGATCGCGCATCCCGGCGAGCCGTTTCCGGTCGCGGTCGCGCTCGGCGCCGACCCGGCGACGATCCTCGCGGCGGTCACGCCGGTGCCCGACACGCTCGGCGAATACCAGTTCGCGGGGCTGCTGCGCGGCGCGCGCAGCGAGGTGGTGAAATGCCTGGGGAGCAGCCTGCAGGTGCCGGCCGCGGCCGAGATCGTGCTCGAGGGCGCGATCCATCCCGGGGACAGCGCGCTCGAAGGCCCGCACGGCGACCACACCGGGTACTACAACGAGGCCGAGCGCTTCCCCGTGCTCACCGTGGAGCGCATCACGCTGCGCCGCTCGCCGATCTATCACTCCACCTACACCGGCAAGCCGCCCGACGAGCCCGCGATGCTCGGGGTGGCGCTGAACGAGGTGTTCGTGCCGCTCATCGCGAAGCAGTTTCCGGAGATCCTGGATTTCTACCTGCCGCCCGAGGGCTGCTCGTATCGCCTCGCGGTGGTGCGCATGCGAAAGCAGTACGCGGGCCACGCCAGGCGCGTCATGTTCGGGGTCTGGAGCTACCTGCGCCAGTTCATGTATACGAAGTTCATCATCGTGGTGGACCAGGACGTGGACGCGCGCGACTGGAAGGAGGTCGTCTGGGCGATCAGCACCCGGGTCGATCCGGCGCGCGACACGCTGATCGCGGAGAACACGCCGATCGACTATCTCGATTTTGCGAGCCCGGTGGCGGGGCTGGGCTCCAAGCTGGGGATCGACGCCACCAGCAAGTGGCCGGGCGAGACCGCGCGCACCTGGGGCCGGCCGATCGCGATGGACCCGGAGGTGAAGCAGCGCGTCGACGCGATGTGGCGCGAGCTGGGGCTGTGACGCGCGACCCCGCGGTCGGGCGCTACTGCTCGTAGGCCCAGGTGAGGAGCGCATCCATCGCCTCCTGCGCCTGGTGCGCGTTGGGGTGGTTGGCGAGCATCACCACGACCAGCCGGCGGCCTTCGCGCCCGAGCACGTAGCCCGCCATCGCGCGCAC
The DNA here is from genome assembly GCA_964583645.1 of uncultured Enterobacteriaceae bacterium. Classification (GTDB taxonomy): domain Bacteria; phylum Pseudomonadota; class Gammaproteobacteria; order Burkholderiales; family SG8-39; genus RBG-16-66-20. The sequence continues at coordinate 1,300 of CAZOWR010000296.1, read as the reverse complement.
GTCGGCGAGCAGCCCCGTCTTGATGTGCGCGCGGCCGGCGAGGCCGCCGCTCTTCAGGCGCCGCCGCATGGTGCCGTCGGTGGCGACGATGGGCAGCGAGGCGACGAACTCGGGCATCACCGCGCTGCGCCAGGCCGCCTGCAGCAGCGCCGCGAGGCTCGCGGCGCTGATGCGCTCGGCGCGCGAGAGCCCGGCGCCGTTCTCGATGACGAGCTCGGGGGCGGCGATGGCCTTCTGCGCCAGCCAGGCGCGCACCGCGGCCGCCGCGCGCGGCGCGCTCGCCGGGCCGTTGCCGGCGCCGAGCGCGAGGAACATCTGCCGCGCCATGACGTTGTTCGAGTGCTTGTTGACGTCGCGCACCAGCTCCGCGAGCGGCGCGGATTCGTGCACGTGGAACGGCGTCGCGCCCGGCGGCGCCGCGCGCGCGCGCGCCGTGCCGCTCCAGGCGCCGCCGGTCTCGGCCCAGAGCTGCCCGAACACGCCGGCGACGTGGTCGTTCGGCGCCAGCAGCGCCACGTGAATGTGCTTTTCTCCGCAGCTCGCCGGATAGCGCCCCGCGAAGATTGCGCGGGGGCGCTCCGGCTCGAACGTGGCCTGCAGCAGGTCGCGGAACGCCCGCCCCTCTGGGCAGGCGCCGTTCGAGAGCCGCAGGACGTTCACCACCTCCAGGGCGGGCGGCCGCGGCTCCACCGCGACGCGCACCGCGCCCGTCTCCGGGGAGGGCAGGAAGGTAAAGCGCAGCGACCGGTAGTTGACGAGCAGGGCATCGGGCAGGACGTTGTAGGGACGGAAGGCCTCGCCGTCGAAGTCGCCCGGGCGCGCGCCGTTCGGCTCGAAGCGGCCGCGATCGAGCACCAGGTCGCCGCGCACCTCGCGCAGGCCCTTGGCGCGCAGCGCGCGCAGCAGCATCCAGAACGACTCCATGTCGAGCCTCGGATCGCCGCCGCCGCGAAGCACCAGCGGCCCCTCGAGCACGCCCTCGCGCAGCGGCCCCCCGAGGTAGGCCTCGGTCTTCCAGCGGTGGGCGGGCCCGAGCAGCTCGAGCGCCGCGTAGGTGGTGACCAGCTTCATCGCCGAGGCCGGGTTCATCGGCGCGCCGTCGTTCACGCGCAGCAGGGGGCGCGAGGCGCCCGCCTCCTGCACCAGCACCGCCACGCCCGAGGCCGGGACGCGCGCCGCGGCGAGCGCCTGCGCGACCCGGGCCGGAAGCACCTCCTGCCCGAGCGCGAGCGCAGGCCAGGCGAGCAGGGCGGCAGCCGCGGCGAGGCGTGAGACCGGCACGCGGGAATTCTAGGGGCCT
>CAZOWR010000295.1:0-3139 GCA_964583645.1 uncultured Enterobacteriaceae bacterium | reverse complement strand
GGGTACATGAAGATGCCGCCGCGCGAGAGCACGCGGAACACGTCGGCCACCATCGAGGCGACCCAGCGCATGTTGAAGTCCTTGCCGCGCGGCCCGTCGCCGCCGGCGAGGCACTCCTCGATGTAGCGCTTCACCGGCGGCTCCCAGCGCCGCATGTTGGAGGCGTTGATCGCAAACTCGGCGGTGTCCTCGGGGATGCGGATCCCCGGGTGGGTCTCCACGAAGGTGTAGGTCTCCCGGTCGAGCGTGAAGCCGTGCGTGCCGTCGCCTACCGTCAGCACGAACACCGTGGTCGGGCCGTAGACGGCGAAGCCTGCGGCGACCTGGGTGTGCCCGGGCTGCAGGAACGCCTGCTCGTCGGGCTCGCAGTAGTTGCCGTCGGACCGCCTGGGACAGCGCAGCACCGAAAAGATGGTGCCGACCGAGATGTTGACGTCGATGTTGGAGGAGCCGTCCAGCGGGTCGAACAGCAGCAGGTACTCGCCGCGCGGGTAGCGGGTCGGGATCGGGTGCGGGTCCTCCATCTCCTCGGAGACGAGCGCGGCGAGGTTGCCGCCCCACTCGTTCGCTTCGAGCAGGATCTCGTTGGACAGCACATCGAGCTTCTTCTGCGCCTCGCCCTGCACGTTGCGCGAGCCGGCCGCGCCCAGGCCGTCGGCGAGCGCGCCCTTGTTGACGCGCGTGCTGATCGCCTTGCAGGCGCGCGCGATGGTCTCGATGAGCAGCCGCAGATCCGGGTTGATGCGCCCGGCGCGCTGGCGCTCCATGAGGAACTGCGAGACCGTGCGGTGGCGCATGGCGCGATTCTAGCGCCGCGCGGCTCCGCGCAGCGCGCTACATCTCGCCGGGCGCCCTGGACTGCAGCGCCGCGATGCGCTGCTCGAGCGGCGGGTGCGTGGCGAGCAGCGCCATCCACCCCGAGCCGCCGCTGATGCCGGAGGCCTCGAACGACTGCGGCAGGGCGCCCGGGGCGAGCGAGCCGAGGCGCGCGAGCGCCGCCATCATCGGCCGCGGGCTGCCGAGCAGCTCCGCGGAGCCCGCGTCGGCGCGGAACTCGCGCTGGCGCGAGAACCAGGCGACGATCATGGAGGCGAACAGGCCCAGCACGATCTGCGCCGCGAACACGGTGACGTAGAAGCCGATGCCATAGCCGCGCTCGTTCTTGAGCAGCACCCGGTCGACCAGGTAGCCGATGATGCGCGACAGGAAGATCACGAAGGTGTTGACCACGCCCTGGATCAGCGTGAGCGTCACCATGTCGCCGTTGGCAACGTGCGCGATCTCGTGGCCGAGCACCGCCTCGACCTCCTCGCGGCTCATGGACTCGAGCAGCCCCGTGGACACGGCGACCAGCGAGGCGTCGCGCAAGGCGCCGGTGGCGAAGGCGTTCGGCGCGCCCTCGTAGATCGCGACCTCGGGCATGCCGATGCCGGCGCGTGCGGCCAGGCGCCGCACCGTCTCGACCAGCCAGTAGTGGGTGCTGCTCTCGGTGCCGTCGATGAGCTGCGCGCCCGTGGACCACTTCGCCATGGGCTTCGAAATCAGCAGCGAGAGGAACGCGCCGCCGAAGCCGAACAGCGCGGCGAACACGAGCAGGCCGGTGAAGTTGATGCCTTCGGCCGCCAGCGCGCGGTCGATGCCGAGCAGGCTCGCGATCGCCGACAGCAGCAGCAGCACGGCGAAGTTGGTGGCGACGAGCAGGATGACGCGTTTCATGGTCCTTCCGGAATCTCCGCAGATGAGGTGGGCGCGGATTCTACCCCCGGGCGCGGCCGGGGCGGCAACGCCGCTAGAATCCGGGCCTGCATGGCCTCATTAGATGGCGTCGGAGCCCGGGAAGTTCAAGAGCCTGCGGATGCCTACGCGGCGCTCAAGCGGGCGCTCGCCGCGGCGCACGCCGCCTGGTACGACCCGCAGGCCAACGTCTTCGACTATCGCGCCTTCCAGGGGTCGGCGGAGCGCCGGGTGCTCGCCGAGGCGAGCGGCGCGCTGGGCGAGTTCCCGTGCGGGCAGCTGGCGGTGGGCAAGCGCCTGCCCTTCTGGCTCAACGTCTACAACGCGCTCGCGCTGGAGGCGGTCGCGGCGCTCGGCGCCGCGCTCGCGGCGCGCCTCGGCAAGGACTTCTTCGCGCAGTCCAGGCTGGTCGTCGGCGGCCATGCCTTCTCGCTCGACGACATCGAGCACGGCCTGATCCGCGGCAACGCGCCGCGCTTCCTGGGCATGCGGCGCCAGATGCCGGCCGGGGACCCGCGGCTCGCCTTCGCGCCCTACGTGTTCGACGAGCGGGCGCACTTCGCGCTGCACTCGGCCTGCCGCTCCTCGCCGCCGCTGCGCATCTACGGCAGGGAATCGCTCGGCGCGGTGCTGGAGGAGGCCGCCTGCGACTACGTCCGCCGGCATGCGCGGCTGGAGGAGGACGGCGCGGTGCTGCGCGTGCCGAAGCTCTTCCAGTGGTACGCGCCCGACTTCGGCGGCGAGGAGGGGGTGCGCGCCTTCGTCGCCAACCGCCTGGAGCGCGAGGAGGACATCGAGGCGCTCGACCGGCGCGGCGGCGACTGCGCGCTGCGCTACGCCGAGTTCGACTGGTCGCTCAACCAGCGCTAGCCGCTTCGCGCACGAAGCGCGCGCCCAGCGCCGCGATGACACAGGTCGGCGCGTTGGTGTTGCCCGAGGTGATGCGCGGCATGATCGAGGCGTCGATCACGCGCAGGCGCTGGACGCCGCGCACGCGCAGCCGGTCGTCGACGACGGCGAGCGGATCGTTCCCCATCTTGCACGTTCCGACCGGATGGAAGATGGTGGTGCCGAGCTCGCCCGCCGCCTTGGCGAGCGCGGCATCCGAGTCGACCTTGTCGCCCGGGCGGAACTCCTCCGGCGCGTACTTGGCGAGCGCCTTCGCCGCCATGATGCGGCGCGTGAAGCGCATGCCGTCCACCGCCACCTTGCGATCCTCCTCGGTGGCGAGGTAGTCGAGCTTGATCTCCGGGTGGGCCGCGGGATCCGCAGAGACGATCCGCACCCGGCCGCGCGAGGTGGGCCGCAGGTTGCACACGCTCGGCGTGATCGCCGGGAAGGGGTGCAGCGGCTCGCCGAACCTGTCGAGCGACAGCGGCTGCACGTGCCACTCGATGTTGGGCGT
>CAZOWR010000294.1:0-3150 GCA_964583645.1 uncultured Enterobacteriaceae bacterium | reverse complement strand
CCTGCGCCCTCGACTAGAATCGACCGCCACTGAAAGGAAATCCCATGCCGGCAGCGCTGGAGAAGATCCGCCTCACCGAGTTCAGCCACGGCGGCGGCTGCGGCTGCAAGATCGCCCCCGCGGTGCTCTCGGAAATCCTCGCCTCGACCCCGATCCGGGGCCTGCCGCCGGAGCTGCTCGTGGGCACCGAGACCGCCGACGACGCGGCGGTCTACCGGCTGAACGAGACGCAGGCGCTCGTCGCGACGACCGATTTCTTCACGCCCATCGTGGACGACCCCTACGACTTCGGCCGCATCGCCGCGACCAACGCGCTCTCGGACATCTACGCCATGGGCGGGCGGCCGATCCTCGCGCTGGCGGTGGTCGGCATGCCGCTCGAGAAGCTGCCGGTCGCCGTGATCGGCAGGGTTCTCGAGGGCGGCAGGGCGCTCTGCGAGCAGGCCGGCATCCCGATCGCGGGAGGGCACTCGATCGACGTGCTGGAGCCGATCTACGGCCTGGTCGCGCTCGGCCTGGTGCATCCGGACAAGGTGAAGAAGAACAGCACCGCGCGCGCCGGCGACGTGCTGGTCCTCGGCAAGCCGCTCGGCGTGGGCGTCCTCTCGGCGGCGCTGAAGAAGGGCAAGCTCTCGCAGGACGGCTACGCCGCGATGCTCGACTCGACGACGAAGCTGAACACCCCCGGCGAGACGCTCGCCGACATGCAGGGCGTGCACGCGCTGACCGACGTCACCGGCTTCGGGCTCGCCGGCCACCTGCTCGAGATCTGCCGGGGCTCGAAGCTCGCGGCGGAGGTGAAGCTCGCGGCGCTGCCGATCATTCCCGAGGCGCTCGAGTGGGCGAAGCAGGGTACCCGGACCGGTGCCACCGAGCGCAACTGGAAGAGCTACGGCCACGAGGTCGCGCTCGCTGCCGGCGCGCCCGAGTGGACGCGCACGATCGTCACCGACCCGCAGACGAGCGGCGGGCTGCTCGTCGCCTGCGCGCCGCAGGTCGAGCAGGCGGTGCTCGGCGAATTCGCGCGCCGCGGCTTCGCAGGGGCGCGCACCATCGGGCGCTTCGCCGAGGGGCCGGCGCGCCTCGCCTTCACCTAGGGCGCAGCAGCGGGGCGAGCCCTCTCCAGACGTTGTCCAGGATCGCCGGCTGCGCCGCCTCGGTGGGGTGGATGCGGTCGCCCTGGAAGAGCTCCAGGCGCTCGCCCAGGCCCTCGAGCAGGAACGGCACGAGCGCGGCGCCGTGGCGCTGCGCCAGCTCGGCAAAGGCCGCCTCGAACGCACGGGTGTAGTCGGGCCCGTAGTTGGGCGGCAGGCGCATGCCTACGAGCAGCACGCGAGCGCCCGCCTTGCGCGCCTGCCCGATCATGGCGGCAAGGTTCTCGCGCATCGCGGCGACGGGGAGCCCGCGCAGGCCGTCGTTCGAGCCCAGCTCCAGCACCAGCACCGCGGGGCGGTGCGCCTCGAGCGCCGCGGCGAGGCGCGCGCGGCCCCCGGCCGTGGTCTCGCCCGAGATGCTCGCGTTGACGACGATATAATCGAGCCTCTCGCGCCCGAGGCGCTCGGCGAGCAGCGCCACCCAGCCGCGCCGCTCGGCGATGCCGTAGGCCGCAGCGAGGCTGTCCCCGAACACGAGGATCTTCGGCGCGGCGAGCGCCGCACCCGAGAGCAGCATGGACGCCAGCCCCACGATGATCGAAGCGAAGACGATGTTGCGCGCGCGCGGCATCGGCAAGACGGTGAAGAGCGGTGACAGCGACCTCGTGATTCTGCGCGAAATCGACCTCGCCGTCAGCGCGGGCGAGGCGGTGGCGGTCGTCGGAGCCTCGGGCTCGGGCAAGTCGACGCTGCTCGCCATCCTCGCCGGGCTGGACACGCCGACCAGCGGCAGCGTCGAGCTGGACGGCGACGACCTCTTCTCGCTCGATGAGGACGCGCGCGCCGAGCTGCGCGGGCGCGCGGTGGGGTTCGTGTTCCAGTCGTTCCAGCTGCTGCCCGCGCTCACCGCGCTCGAGAACGTGATGCTGCCGCTCGAGCTCGCGGGGCGCGCGGACGCCGAGGACGCGGCGCGCGAGATGCTCGGCCGCGTCGGCCTCGGCGAGCGCCTCGGGCACTATCCCAAGCACCTCTCGGGCGGCGAGCAGCAGCGCGTGGCGCTGGCGCGCGCCTTCGTGGTGCGCCCCAAGCTGCTGCTCGCGGACGAGCCCACCGGGAGCCTGGACGCGGAGTCCGGCGCGGGCGTGGCGGATCTGGTGTTCGAGCTCAACCGCGGCTTCGGCACCACGCTGGTGCTCGTGACGCACGACGAGCCGCTCGCGCGCCGCTGCACGCGGCTGGTGCGGCTGGCCGCCGGGAGGATCGTGGGCTGATGCGCGGCCTCGCCTGGACGATGCTCGCGCGCGACTGGCGCGCCGGCGAGCTGCGGGTGCTCGCCGCCGCGCTGGTGGTCGCCGTGGCGAGCGTCACCAGCGTCGCGTTCTTCGCCGACCGCGTGAGCCGTGCCCTGGTGCGCGACGCCCACCAGCTGCTCGGCGCGGACCTGGTGCTGGTCTCCGACCACCCCTGGCAATCCGGCATGGCGGAGGAGATCGCCCGCCGCGGGCTGCAGCGCGCGCTCGCGACCACCTTTATCAGCATGGCGCACAGCGGCTCGGGCGAAGCCGTTCGCGGCCAGCTCGCCGGCGTCAGGGCGGCGAGCGCGAACTACCCGCTGCGCGGCAGGCTGCGCATTGCGCCCACGCCCAACGCGCCGGACGCGCCGGCCACGGCCGGCCCGGCGCGCGGCACGGTGTGGATCGAGGAGCGGCTGGTGACCGCGCTCGAGGCGCCGGTCGGCTCGCGCCTGCGGCTGGGCGCGGCGAGCTTCGAAGTGGCGGCGGTGCTGACGCTCGAGCCCGAGCGCGGCGCCAACTTCTTCAACGTTGCGCCGCGCCTGTTCATGAACCTCGAGGACGTGCCCGCTACCGGCCTGGTGCAGACCGGCAGCCGCGTCTCGCACTACCTCTATGCGGCGGGACCGCGCGAGGCGGTGGACGGCCTGGAGAAATGGGCCCGCGGGCAGCTCGGGCGCGGCCAGCGCGTCGACAACCTGGAGAGCGGGCGGCCCGAGGTGCGCGTGGCGATCGAGCGCGCGCAGCGCTTCCTCGGCCTCACG
>CAZOWR010000293.1:0-3182 GCA_964583645.1 uncultured Enterobacteriaceae bacterium | reverse complement strand
ACCTGCGCTACTACGCGGTCACCGCGAGCTGGTTCGCCTGGCCGGCGTGGCCGCTCGCGCTCTGGGGCGTCTGGACGCTGCGCCGCGAGTGGCTCGCCCCGCGCGTCTTCGTGCCGCTCGCCGCGGCGGCCGCGGCGCTGCCCGCGATCGCCTGGGCAGGGCCGCAGCAGGACATCAACGCCACCCTGCTGCTGGCGCCGCTCGCGCTGCTCGGCGCGCTCGGCGCGGCGCGCCTGCGCCGCGGCGCGGCGAACGCGCTCGACTGGTTCGGCGTCATGACCTTCAGCTTCTTCGCGGGCCTCGTCTGGCTCGGCTACGTCGCCATGCTCACGGGCTGGCCGCCGCGCATCGCGCGCAACTTCGCCAAGACCGCGCCCGGCTTCGCCCTGCAGCTGGACGCTCTCGCGCTCGCGGCCGCCGCCGCGCTCGCGCTGGCCTGGCTCTACGTCATCGCGTGCAGCGCGCCCTCGCCCGCGCGCGGGGTGACGCGCTGGGCGGCCGGGGTGGCGCTGCTCTGGGGCAGCTTCGCCGCGCTCTGGATGCCGTGGGCCGACCACCAGAAGAGCTACCGCGCGGTCGCGCTGCAGCTCAAGCAGCGCATCGCGCCGGACGCGGGCTGTATCGAGGGCCGCAACCTCGGCGCGCCGCAGCGCGCCGCGCTCAGCTACCACGCCGGGATCCGCACGGTTGCGCCCGGAGCGAAATGCGGGTATCTGCTCCTCCAGGGCAGCCCGCAGCGCGAGCTCGGCCCCGGCCCGGGCTGGCGCAAGCTCGCCGACGTCGGCCGGCCCGGCGACAAGTCCGAGCGCTACCGCCTGTACCGCCGCGCACCGTGAACACGACGCCGCCCACCGACTGCCCCGCCTGGCGGGCGCTCGCAGACCACGCCGCGCGCTGCGCGAGCCTGCGCGCGCTGCTCGAGGGCGACCCCGCGCGCGCTGCAGGCTTCGCAGCCGGCGCGCCGGGGGTGCGCCTGGAGTACTCGCGCCAGCGGCTGGACGCGGCGGCGCTCGAGCTGCTCTGCGAGCTCGCCGCCGAGCGCGGCTTCGACGCCTGGCGCGAGGCGCTGCTCTCGGGCGGCATCGTCAACACGACCGAGCGCCGCGCGGCCCGGCACAGTGCGCTGCGCGCGGGCGCGTCCGCGCCGCCCGAGGTGAAGGAAACGCTGGCGCGCATGCGCGCGCTCGCCGCGCGCCTGCGCGGCGCGGCGAAGCGCGTCGTCAACATCGGCATCGGCGGCTCGGACCTGGGCCCGCGGCTGGTGGCGGACGCGCTCGGCGACGGCGCGCTCGAAGTGCGCTTCGCGGCGACCCCGGACCCGCTCGAGCTCGGCCGCGCGCTCGAGGGCGCGGACCCGGCCTCGACGGTCTTGGTGGTGGTCTCGAAGACCTTCGGCACGCAGGAGACGCTGGCGAACGCGCGCGCCGCGAAACGCTGGTGCCCGGATCCCGCGCGCTTGGTCGCCGTCACCGCGAACCCGGCCGCGGCGCGCGAGTTCGGCGCCGGCGAGGTGCTGCCGATGTGGGACTGGGTGGGCGGGCGCTACTCGATCTGGTCGGCGGCCGGCTTCGGCGCGATGCTCGCCATCGGCCCGCTGCAGTTCGACGCCATGCTGGAGGGCGCGCGCGACATCGACCGCCACTTCGCCGAGGCGCCCCCGGCGCGCAACGTGCCCGCGCTCATGGCGCTGCTCGGGGTGTGGAACGTGAACTTCCTCGGCTGCGCCACCCACGCCGTGGTGCCCTACGCGCACCGCCTGCGGCTGCTCCCGGCCTACCTGCAGCAGCTCGAGATGGAGTCCAACGGCAAGCGTGTCGACCACGAGGGGCGGGCGCTCGGCTACGCCACCTGCCCCGTGGTCTGGGGCGCCGAGGGCCCCTTGAGCCAGCACTCCTTCCACCAGCTGCTGCACCAGGGCACGCAGGTGGTGCCGGTGGACTTCGTCGTCGCGGGCGTCGATCCGCTGCTCGACGCCAACGCCGAGGCACAGGCGCGCGCGCTGGCGCTGGGCACGCGCGACGCGGCGCTCCCCGCCCACCAGCGCTACCCCGGCGACCGTCCCTCCAGTACCATCCGGCTCGAGGCGCTCGACGCGAAAGGGCTCGGGCGGCTGATCGCGCTCTACGAGCACAAGGTGTTCACCCAGGGCGTGATCTGGAACGTCTGCAGCTTCGACCAGTGGGGCGTGGAGCTGGGCAAGCAGCTCGCCAACGAGATCCTCGGGAAGGGGAAATAGGCATGGACCAGGAAACGTTCAACCTGAGCATCCGCAAGTTCCTCAAGCTCGTCGGGGTGAGCTCGCAGCGCGAGATCGAGCAGGCGGTGCAGAAGGCGCTCGAGCAGAAGCGCCTTTCGGGGACCGAGACCCTCGCGGCCAAGGTGACGCTGGAGCTGCCCTCGCTCGGCGTGAAGGTGCCGTTCGACGGCGAGATCAGGCTAAAATGACCGCATGAACAAGCCGCGCGAGTTCGACGCCTCGGCGCTGGAGGAGCTGCGCGCGCTGCTCGGCGATCGCGTCAGCACCTCGGCCGCGGTGCGCGAGCACCACGGCAAGGACGAGTCCTACTTCCCCTACGCGCCGCCCGACGCGGTGGTGTTCCCGGAGTCGACCGGCGAGGTGTGCGAGGTGGTGCGCATCTGCGCGCGCCACCGCGTGCCGATGATCCCGTTCGGCGTCGGCACGTCGCTGGAGGGGCACATCCTCGCGGTGCGCGGCGGCGTCTCGATCGACCTGTCGCGCATGAACCGCGTGCTCGAGGTGCACGAGGCGGACCTCGACGCCACGGTCGAGGCGGGCGTGACGCGCAAGCAATTGAACGAGTTCATCAAGCACACGGGCCTGTTCTTCCCCGTCGACCCCGGCGCGGACGCGACCCTCGGCGGCATGGCGGCGACGCGCGCCTCCGGGACCAACGCGGTGCGCTACGGCACGATGCGCGAGAACGTGCTCTCGCTGAAGGTCGTGCTCGCCGACGGCCGCGTGGTGCTGACCTCGCGCCGGGCGAAGAAGTCCGCCGCCGGCTACGACCTGACGCGCCTGTTCGTGGGCTCGGAGGGGACCCTGGGCATCATCACCGAGGTGACGGTGCGCCTGTACCCGGTGCAGGAGGCGATGTCGGCCGCGGTCTGCGCCTTCGAGTCGGTGGACGGCTGCACCAACACCGTGATCCAGACCATCCAGG
>CAZOWR010000292.1:0-3198 GCA_964583645.1 uncultured Enterobacteriaceae bacterium | reverse complement strand
CGGGCGCGCCCGCCGGGCGGCGCTCGGCCAGCGCGGCCTCGGCGACCCGCTTGCCGGCAGCCGAGTGGCTCTTGAAGATGCGCGTCGCGGCGAACTCGCCCAGCTTGTGCCCCACCATGTTCTCGGTCACGTACACCGGCACGTGCTGCCTGCCGTTGTGCACCGCGAGCGTGAAGCCGACGAACTCGGGCACGATGGTCGAGCGCCGCGACCAGGTCTTGATGGGCCGCTTGTCGCTCGCCTCGCGCGCCGCCATGACCTTGCCCATCAGGTGGTGGTCGACGAACGGGCCTTTCTTTATCGAACGTGCCATCGCGCTACCTCGCTCACGCCCTGCGCCGGTCGCGGACGATCATCACCTGCGTCCGCTTGTTGCGCCGGGTCTTGAAGCCCTTGCTCTGCACCCCCCAGGGCGACTGCGGCGGTCCGGCGGCGGCCGTGCGGCCCTCGCCGCCCCCATGCGGGTGGTCGATCGGGTTCATCGCCACGCCGCGCACCGTCGGGCGCACGCCGCGCCAACGCATGCGGCCGGCCTTGCCCACCGATTCCAGGTTGTGCTCCTCGTTGCCGACCTCGCCGATGGTCGCGCGGCAATCCACGTGCACCTTGCGGATCTCGCCCGAGCGCAGCCGCAGCTGCGCGTACGACCCCTCGCGCGCGAGCAGCTGCGCCGAAGCGCCGGCGGAGCGCGCCAGCTGCGCCCCCTTGCCCGGCAGCATCTCGACGCAGTGCACCGTGGTGCCGATCGGAATGTGGCGCAGGGGCATCGCGTTGCCGGGCTTGATCGGCGCTTCGGACCCCGACAGCAACTGCGCGCCGACCGCGACGCCCTTGGGCGCGACGACATAGCGGCGCTCGCCGTCGGCGTAGAGCAGCAGCGCGAGATGCGCGCTGCGGTTGGGGTCGTAGTCCAGGCGCTCCACGCGCGCCGGCACGCCGTCCTTGTCGCGGCGGAAGTCGACCACCCGGTAGTGCTGCTTGTGCCCGCCGCCCTTGTGCCGCATGGTGATGCGGCCGGCGTTGTTGCGGCCCGTCGACTTCGCCTGCCTCGCGAGCAGCGGCCAGTGCGGCTCGCCCTTGTGCAGCTCGGGGGTCACCGCCTTCACGAAGGCGCGCCGCGCGGGCGAGGTCGGCTTGACTTTGACGAGCGGCATGGCTACTCCGTCGCGGCGAAGTTGATTTCCTGGCCGGCGGCCAGGCGCACGTAGGCCTTCTTCCAGTTGCGCCGGCGGCCCATGAAGCGCCCGAAGCGCTTCTCCTTGCCCTTGACGCGCGAGACCGTGACCGCGTCCACCTTGGTCTTGAAGAGCAGCTCGACCGCCGCCTTGATCTGCGGCTTGGTGGCGCGATCGGCGACGCGGAACACGTACTGCCGGTCGCGGTCGGCGACGCGTGTGCTCTTCTCCGAGACCACCGGGGCGAGCACCACGTTCATCAGCTGCTCGGGCACGTACTTCACGGCAGCGGTCACTTGAGCATCTCCTCGAGCTTCGCCATCGCGCCGCGCGTCAGCAGCACGCTCGGGAAGCGCACCAGCGACACCGGATCGGCATGGCGCGCGGCGATCACCTCGACGTGGCGCAGGTTGCGCGCCGAGAGCCTCAGGTTCTCGTCCAGCTCGTCGGTGATCACCAGCACCTGCTCGAAGCCCATCGCCTTGACCTTCTGCGCCAGGAGCTTGGTCTTCGGCCCGGCGAGGCGGAACTCCTCGACCACGCGGATGCGGTCCTCGCGCGCGAGCTGCGACAGGATCGAGCAGATGCCGGCGCGGTACATCCTGCGGTTCACCTTGTGCGAGAAGTTCTCCTCAGGCGTGTTGGGAAAGATCTTGCCGCCGCCGCGCCACAGCGGGCTCGAGGTCATGCCGGCGCGCGCCCGGCCGGTGCCCTTCTGGCGCCAGGGCTTGCGCGTGGAGTGCCGCACGTCGCCGCGGTCCTTCTGCATCCGCGTGCCGCGGCGCGCGTTCGCCCCGTAGGCGACCACCACCTGATGCACCAGCGCCTCGTTGTAGCGGCGCCCGAAGACGGCGTCGGCGGCGTTCACCGTGCCCGCCGCGCCCGCCTCGCCGATCAGCTTCAGCTCCATGGCGCTAGCCCTTCACCGCGGGCCGCACCACGATATCGCGGCCGTTCGAGCCCGGCACCGAGCCCTTGACCAGCAGCAGCTGCCGCTCGGCATCCACCCGCACCACCTCGAGGTTCTGCACCGAGCGGCGGGCGTTGCCGAGGTGGCCGGCCATGCGCTTGCCCGGGAACACCCGGCCCGGGTCCTGGCGCTGCCCGGTTGAGCCCGGCGTGTTGGTGGTCACGGAGTTGCCGTGGGTGGCGCGGTTGGACGAGAAATGGTGGCGCTTGATGACGCCGGCGAAGCCCTTGCCGAGCGTGGTGCCCTGCACGTCGACCTTCTGGCCGACCTTGAAGATCTCGACGCCGATCCTGCCGCCCACCTTGAGGTTCTCGAGCGCCGTGGCGTCGGCACGGAACTCCTTCAGCGTGTGGCCGGCCTCGACGGCGGCCTTGGCGAGGTGCCCGGCCAGCGGCTTGCGCACGCGGCTCGCCCGGCGCTTGCCGAACACGACCTGCACGGCGGTATAGCCGTCTTTCTCGGTGGTCTTGATCTGCGCGATCCGGTTGTTCGAGACGTCGAGCACGGTCACCGGGAGGGCATCGCCCTCCGCGGTGAAGATGCGCATCATGCCGACCTTGCGGCCGACCAGTCCTATCGCCATGGCGCTCCCTACTGAACCTTGATCTCGACGTCCACTCCGGCGGGCAGGTCGAGCTTCATCAGCGCATCGACCGTCTTGTCCGTCGGGTCGATGATGTCCATCAGCCGCAGGTGCGTGCGGATCTCCAGCTGGTCGCGCGAGGTCTTGTCGACGTGCGGCGAGCGCAGCAGGTCGAAGCGCTGCTTGCGCGTGGGCAGCGGCACCGGGCCGCGCACCACCGCGCCCGTGCGCTTGGCCGTGTCGACGATCTCGAGCGCCGACTGGTCGATCAGCCGGTAGTCGAACGCCTTGAGGCGGATGCGGATGCGCTGGCTTTGCATTTCCCTACTCGATCACTTTCGCCACCACGCCGGCGCCCACGGTCTTGCCGCCCTCGCGGATGGCAAAGCGCAGGCCCTGCTCCATCGCCACCGGGGTGATCAGCGTCACCACCATCTTCACGTTGTCCCCCGGCATCACCATCTCGGTGC
>CAZOWR010000291.1:0-3209 GCA_964583645.1 uncultured Enterobacteriaceae bacterium | reverse complement strand
TCCTTGCCGAAGTCCCACGGCCGGCCGTGGTCCTTGCCCCACTGCTGCAGGTCGCGCCGCGTCAGGTCGAAGCCGACGCCGTAGCCGAACACGTGCCCGTTGGCGTCCTTCGCCGCGATGCGCCGGCCGCCCTTGCCGAGCGCCACCACCATCTCGGTCTCGTAGTGGCAGTTGGAGGTCTTCAGGGGATAGTGCACGTCGCCCCCGCCCGGCACCAGCGCGTGCGCCGACTTGGCGAAGAAGAACGGCGCCTCGCGGCCGTCCCCGCCCATCTCCTTCTGGTGCTCGGCGTAGTTGCGGCCGACGCAGAAGATGCGGCGTACCGGAAACAGATTCGCCGAGCCGGCGACGCCGAGCGCCGGGGGCGTCCAGAGCGGGATCGCGTAGGTCATCACCTGCACCGCGGGAGGAAAGAGCCCGATTCTAGCTTTCCCCGCCGAGCTCGCGCTGCAGGATTTCGCGCAGGCGGTAGCGCTGCACCTTGCCGGTCGCGGTGCGCGGCAGCTCCGGCACCGCGCGGATCCACTTCGGCCGCTTGTAGCGCGGGAGCTTGCGCTCGCAGGCGCTGCCCGCGGCGGCGAGCGCGGCGGCGGCGTCGCCGCGCGCGGCGACGAAGAGCGCGAGCCGCTCGAAGCCCTCGGCATCGAGCACCGGAACGCACGCGGCTTCCGCGATCGCGGCGTCGCCCGCCACCGCTTCCTCCAGCTCGCCGGGCTGCACCCACTGTCCCGCGATCTTGACCAGCTCGTCGGCGCGTCCCTGGTGGCTGTAGCAGCCCTCGGCGTCGCGCACGAACAGGTCCTGGCTGCAGAACCAGCCGTCGCGAAACTGCGCCGCGGTCTGCTCGGGCCGGTTGGCGTAGCCCAGGGCGAGCGCGGGGTGGCGCACCCACAGCACGCCGGGCTCGCCGGGCGCCGGCTCGGCGCCGGCGGCGTCGCGCAGCCGCAGCTCGGTGAGCGCGAGCGGCCGCCCGGTGCGGCCCTCGCTGCGGCTGCCGGGCGGCATCATCATGCAGGCGCAGTAGGTCTCGGACATGCCGTACAGGCTCAGGATCTCCCCGCCTACCGCCTCGCGCCAGTGCTCGACGATGGGCAGCGGCAGGCGCTCGCCCGCGGCGACGAAGTGGCGCACGGAGCGCAGCGGCGCCAGGCGCTCGCGCGGCTCGGCGAGCAGCCGCCGGTAGAACGAGGGCACGCTGAAGAAGGCGGCCGGGCGCTCGCGCTCGACGGCTTGGAGCGCAGCGCCGGCCTCCGCCCAGTCGGCCAACGCCACGCCGGTGGCACCGACGGCGAGCGGCCCGAGCAGCCCGTGCTCCAGGCCGTAGGCGAAGAAGTACTTGGACGTCGCGAGCACGCGCTCGCCGGGGCCGATGCCGAGCAGGCGCAGGGCCTCTCCCGAGGCTGCGATCGAGGCGTGCGTGTGAATGATCCCCTTGGCCTTTCCCGTGGTGCCCGAGGAGTACAGCCAGAACGCCGGGTCGGCAGGTCGCGCCGCGAACGGCGCGGCGTCGGCCGGCGCCCCGGCGAGCACTTCGCGCCAGGCGCGCAGCCCGGCGGGGGCCTCCGCGCCCGCAACCAGGAGCGTTCCTTCGCGGGCCTGCTCCCCGGCGAGGTCGGGCCGCGCCGCGGCGAACACGTCCTCGACCAGCGCGAGGCGCGCGCCGCTGTCGGTGCGGATGTGGCGGAACTCCTCCTCCGAGAGCTTGGTATTGAGGGCGATGGCCACGGCGCCGGCGCGCACCGCGCCGAGCCAGGCGGCGGCGAACTCCGGCGTGTCGCGCATGAGCAGCAGCACGCGCTCGCCGGGGGCGAGGCCGAGCGAACGCAGCGCGGCGCTGGCGCGCGCCACGCGCGCGGCGAGCTCGGCGTAGCCGACGCGCTCCCCGGCGCAGCGCAGCGCCTCGCGCGCGCCGTGGTGCTCGAGCGCGGCGGCGCCCAGCAGGAGCTCGGCGGCGTTCACTTCGGGGTAAGATTGTTTGGGGTCCAAACAGATTGTGCCCGAATCCGTGAAGCGCGACGACCGCGGCAGCCTCGAGCAGGGCGCGCTGCCCGAGCTGATCGGCTATCGGCTGCGCCTCGCGCAGCAGGCGGTGTTTCGCGACTTTGCCGCGAGCGTGCACGGGCTCTCGCCCGGGCGCGTGGGCCTGCTGATCCTGATCGACGCCAACCCGGGCGTGACGCAAAGCCGGCTCGCGGAGGCCGCCGGCCGGGACCGCTCGACCATGGTCGGCGTGCTCGATCAGCTCGAGGCGCGGGGCTGGCTTGAGCGCCGCCGCGGCGCCGACCGGCGCACCAACGGCCTGTGGCTGACGCGCGCCGGCAAGCTGCTGCTGGCGCGGGCGCTGCGCGCCATCGCCGCGCACGAGCGTCGCATCGCGGCGCGGCTCTCCCCGGCGGAGCGGCGCGAGCTGCTCGCGCTGCTCGCCAGGATCGCCGGGCGCTAGGGGCGTCCGGAAAGAAAACGGGGCGCCTGAGGCGCCCCGAACCGGGAGGAGAGACTTCCTTTGCGCTACATGCGGTACGCCGCCTCGCCGTGCGAGGTGGTGTCCAGGCCCTCGCGCTCCTCTTCCTCGCTGACGCGCAGCCCGATCGTCACATCCACCAGCTTGTAGGCGGCGAGCGCCACCACGCCCGACCAGAGGATCGTCAGCACCACGCCCTTCAGCTGGATCCAGAACTGCGCGCCGATGCCGGCGGCGCCCGTGGCCCCCGTGACCCAGTCGGTGACGATCCCCGGCCCGCCGAGCGAGGGATCGTTGAAGATGCCGGTGAGGAGCGCCCCCAGGATGCCGCCGATCGCGTGCACGCCGAAGACGTCCAGCGTGTCGTCCGTTCCCAGCAGCCGCTTCAGGCCGTTCACGCCCCAGAGGCACACCAGGCCCGCGGCGAGCCCGATCACGAACGCCCCGGGCACCCCGACGTTGCCCGCCGCAGGCGTGATCGCGACCAGCCCGGCCACGGCGCCCGAGGCCGCGCCCAGCATCGTCGGCTTGCTCTTGAAGATCGCCTCGCCGAAGCTCCAGGAGAGCACCGCGCACGCGGTCGCCAGGTAGGTGTTCAGGAACGCGAGCGACGCCGAGTTGCCCGCCTCCAGCGCCGAGCCGGCGTTGAAGCCGAACCAGCCCACCCAGAGGAGCGAGGCGCCGATCATGGTGAGCGGCAGGTTGTGCGCCGGCATCGCTTCCTTGCCGTAGCCGATGCGCTTGCCGA
>CAZOWR010000290.1:0-3259 GCA_964583645.1 uncultured Enterobacteriaceae bacterium | reverse complement strand
ATGGGCGACTTCTACGAGCTGTTCTACGACGACGCCGAGAAGGCGGCGCGGCTGCTCGATCTCACGCTCACCACGCGGGGCGCCTCGGCGGGCGAGCCGATTCGCATGGCGGGCGTCCCCTGGCACTCGGCCGAGCAGTACCTGGCGAAGCTCGTGAAGCTCGGCGAATCGGTCGCGATCTGCGAGCAGGTGGGCGACGTCGCCACCGCGAAGGGGCCGGTCGAGCGGGAAGTGACGCGCATCGTCACGCCGGGGACCCTCACCGATCCCGCGCTGCTGGAGGACAAGGCCGACAACGTGCTCCTCGCGCTCGCGCCCGAGAAGGCCTGCATCGGGCTCGCCTGGCTCTCGCTCGCGAGCGGTGAGCTGAAGGTGGCGGAAGTCGCGCCCCAGGCCCTCGAGAACGAGTTGCGCCGCATCGCGCCCGCGGAGGTGCTTGCCGCCGAAGGCGTGGAACTGAACGGCTATTGCGTGACGCGGCTGCAGGCCTGGCAGTTCGACTACGCCTCGGGCAGGGCGCGCCTGCTCGAGCAGCTGGGCGCGGCCTCCCTCGAAGGCTTCGGCGTGGAGGACCTGCGCCCGGCGATCGCCGCCTGCGGCGCGCTGCTCGACTACGCGAGGAAGACCCAGGGCCAGGCGCTCGCGCATGTCGGCGCGGTGCGCGCCGAGCGCGCGGGCGAATACCTGCGCATGGACGCGGCGACGCGCCGCAATCTCGAGATCACCGAGACGCTGCGCGGCGAAGCGGCCCCTACCCTGTTCTCGCTGCTCGACGAGTGCGCCACCGGGATGGGCAGCCGGCTGCTGCGCCACTGGCTGCACCACCCCTTGCGCGACCGCGCCGAGCTCGCGCGCCGCCACGATGCCATCGAGCCGCTGCAGGAGGCGGCCAGGTCGGTGAACGCGTGCCTGCGCAGGTTCGCGGACGTGGAGCGGATCGCGGCGCGCATCGCGCTGAGGAGTGCGCGCCCGCGCGATCTCTCCGGGCTGCGCGAGAGCCTCGGGCTGCTCGCCGGCCTGCGCGAGGCGATCCCGCGCGTGGCGACACTGCTCGAGGAGACGATCCGGGACCTGGAAGATCCGCCCGAGGCAATGCGCCTGCTCGCCGGCGCCATCGCCCCGGAGCCCGCGGCCATGCTGCGCGACGGCGGCGTCATCGCTGACGGCTGGTCGGCCGAGCTCGACGAGCTGCGCAAGCTGCAGTCCTCGGGGGGCAGCTTCCTGGTGGAGCTGGAGGCGCGCGAGCGCGCGCGCACCGGCATCGCCAACCTGCGCGTCGCCTACAACCACGTGCACGGCTACTACATCGAGGTGACCAACGCCAACGCCGGCAAGGTGCCGGCCGAGTACCGCAGGCGCCAGACGCTGAAGAACGCCGAGCGCTACATCACGCCGGAACTCAAGGCGTTCGAGGACAAGGCGCTCTCGGCGCGCGACCGCGCGCTGGCGCTGGAGAGGACGCTCTACGAGCAGCTGCTCGAGGATCTCGCGCCGGAGCTGCCGCGGCTGCAGGCAATCGCGCGCGCCCTCGCCCGGCTCGACGTGCTCGCGTGCTTCGCGGCCGTCGCCTCGGCACGAAGCTATACGCGCCCGCAGTTCGTCGACGAGCCGCTGATCGAGATCGAGGCGGGGCGCCACCCGGTGGTGGAGGCGCGCATCGAGCGCTTCATCGCCAACGACTGCCGCCTCTCGCGGGCCCGGCAGCTGCTGCTCGTCACCGGGCCGAACATGGGCGGCAAGTCCACCTACATGCGGCAGGTGGCGCTCGTCGCGCTGCTCGCCCACACCGGCTGCTTCGTGCCGGCGCGCGCGGCGCGCATCGGCCCGATCGACCAGATCTTCACCCGCATCGGCGCCTCGGACGACATCGCGGGGGGCGCCTCCACCTTCATGGTCGAGATGACCGAGAGCGCCAGCATCCTGCACAACGCCACGCCCTCGAGCCTGGTGCTGCTGGACGAGATCGGGCGCGGCACCTCGACCTTCGACGGCCTCGCGCTCGCCTGGGCGATCGCGCAGCACCTGGTCGAGCGCGGCCGCCCGCTCACGCTCTTCGCCACCCACTACTTCGAGCTCACCCGCCTCGCGCTCGAGCACCGCGCGGTGGCGAACGTGCACCTCGACGCGGTGGAGCACAAGGACAGCATCGTGTTCCTGCACGCCGTAGAGGAAGGCCCCGCCTCGCAGAGCTACGGGCTGCAGGTCGCGGCGCTCGCCGGGGTGCCGAAGCCGGTGCTGCGCCAGGCGAGGAAGTACCTGCAGATGCTGGAAGAGAGCAGCCTGCGGCGGGGCGGGCAGGACGACCTGTTCGCCGGGGCGGCGCGCGCGCCGGAGCCCGAGCCGGCGCTCGATGCGCTGCGCGAGGCGCTCGGGGCGACCAACCCGGACGAGCTCTCGCCCCGCGAGGCGCTGGAGCTGCTCTACCGCCTGAAGAAGCTGTGACGTGACGCTCGTCGACATCGGTGCCAACCTCACGCATCCCGCGTTCCGCGAGGACCTCGACGAGGTGCTCGCGCGCGCGCGCGAGGCGGGCGTGCGCACCATCGTCGTCACCGGGACCACGGTCGGGGAATCGGAGAAGGCGCTCGCCCTGGCGGACTCGCACCCGGCTCTGCTCCGGGCGACCGCCGGCGTGCACCCGCACCACGCGCGCGAGTGCGGGCCCGCGACGATTGCCGCGCTGCGCGGGATCGCCGCGCACCCGCGCGTCGTCGCGCTCGGCGAATGCGGCCTGGACTACAACCGCAACTACTCGCCGCATCCGGACCAGGAGAAGTGGTTCGCGGCGCAACTCGAGCTCGCCCGGGAGCTGGGCAAGCCCCTGTTTCTGCACTCGCGCGACGCGCACCCGCGCTTCGCCGAGATGCTCAGGGCTCACGGCGTCGCGCGCGCGGTCGCGCACTGCTTCACCGGCGAGAGGCAGGAGCTGCACGCCTACCTCGAGCTCGGCCTGTATATCGGCATCACCGGCTGGATCTGCGACGAGCGCCGCGGCGCGCACCTGCTGGAGCTGGTGCGCGTGATCCCGCCCGAGCAGCTGCTCGTGGAGACCGATGCGCCCTACCTCGCGCCGCGCGACCTGCGCCCGCAGCCCAAGGCGCGCAGGAACGAGCCCGCTTTCCTGCCGCATATCGTAAGGACGGTCGCGCGTGCGCTCGGGCGCCCTGCCGAGGAAGTCGCGGCCGAGACCGCGCGCAACGCCCGCAGGCTGTTCGGCATCGACGGCGATGAACCTGGCGCATCTGCTCCTGCGCAGCGC
>CAZOWR010000289.1:0-3267 GCA_964583645.1 uncultured Enterobacteriaceae bacterium | reverse complement strand
CAGGCTGTTCGGCATCGACGGCGATGAACCTGGCGCATCTGCTCCTGCGCAGCGCGCGCTGGCTGCCTGAGCGTCCGGCGCTCGCGCTCGGCGCGCGCGCGGTAGCGGGCTACGGCGAGCTCGCCGCGCGCTCCGCGCGGCTCGCCTCCGCGCTGCGTACGCGGCTCGGCCTCGCGCCCGGCGACCGCGTCGCCCTCGCGATGCAGAACTGCCCCGAGTACTGGGAGGTGCTGTTCGCCTGCTGGCACGCGGGCCTCGCCGCGGTACCGATGAACGCCAAGCTCCATCCGAAGGAGTTCGAGTACATCCTCGGCAATTCCGGCGCCAGGCGCTGCTTCGTCACGCCGGACCTCGAAGCATCGCTCGGCTTCTTCTCCGGCGTCGTTTCGGTCTCTTCGCCCGAATACCGGAGCCTCGGGGACGAGCCGCAGGACCCCTTCCCCGCGCGGCCGGATGACCTGGCCTGGCTCTTCTACACCAGCGGCACGACCGGGGTGCCCAAGGGCGCGATGCTCACGCACCGCAACCTCCTCTTCGCCACCCAGGCCTACCTCTGCGACATCGACAAGCTCGCGCCCGGCGACGCCATCGTGCACGCGGCGCCGCTCTCGCACGGCTCGGGGCTCTACGGCCTGGCGCACTTCGCCGCGGGCGCGGTCAACGTGATCCCGGAGTCGGGCCATTTCGACCCGGCCGAGATCTTCGCGCTCGTCGCGCGCTGGCCCGGCACCTCGTTCTTCGCCGCGCCCACGATGATCGTGCGGCTGCTCGCGAGCCCGGCCGCGGGACGCGCCGACCTGCGCCACCTGAAGACGATCAGCTACGGCGGCGCGCCCATGTACGTGGCGGACGCGCTGCGCGCGATCGACCTCTTCGGGCCGCGCCTGTACCAGCTCTTCGGCCAGGGCGAGAGCCCGATGACCATCACCGGGCTGCCGCAGTCGGAGCACGCGGCACGAAGCCGGCTGGAGACCTGCGGCTTCGCGCGCACCGGGGTGGAAGTGAAGATCTTCGACGCGCAGGACCGCGAGCTGCCGCCCGGCGAGCCGGGCGAGGTCGTGACGCGCTCGGACTGCGTCATGGCGGGCTACTGGGGGAACCCCGAGGCAAGCAGCCAGGCGCTGCGCGGCGGCTGGCTGCACACCGGCGACATCGGCTCGCTCGACGAGGCCGGGTTCCTCACGCTGCGCGATCGCTCCAAGGACATGATCATCTCGGGCGGCTCCAACATCTACCCGCGCGAGGTCGAAGAGGCGCTGCTGCGGCACCCCGCGGTGGCCGAGTGCGCCGTGGTCGGCCGCGCGCACCCCGAGTGGGGCGAGGAGGTGGTCGCCTTCGTGGTGGCGCGGGGCCCGCTCGGGGCGGCGCAGCTGGATGCGGTGTGCCTCGCGCACATCGCGCGCTTCAAGCGCCCGCGCGAGTACCGCTTCGTCGCCGGGCTGCCGAAGAACAACTACGGCAAGGTCCTCAAGACGGAGCTGCGCAAGCTCCTATAATCCGCGCCAGCATGAGCCAGCGCCCGCTGATTCTCGTCGCCGACGACGACGAGGACATCCGCAATCTCTTCGGCGCCATGCTGCGGCAGGACTACGAGGTTAAGTTCGCGGCCACGGGCGACGAGACGCTGATCCAGGCCGACACCGAGCCGCTGCCCGACCTGATCCTGCTCGACGTCGAGCTGCCCGACGCCGACGGCTACCAGGTCTGCGCGCAGCTCAAGGCCAATCCCGCGCTCGCCTCGATCCCGGTGATCTTCGTCACCGGCCGCACCGACCCCAGGGATCAGGCGCGCGGCCTCATGGCAGGGGCGGTCGACTACATCACCAAGCCGGTGAGCGCCCCGATCACGCTGCTGCGCGTGCGCACCCAGCTCGCGCTCGTCGACCAGCGCCTCGCGCTCGAGCAGCAAATCCAGGAGCGCACCGAGGAGCTCTACGAGACGCGCCTGCAGCTCATCCGGCGCCTGGCGCGCGCCATGGAGTACCGCGAGGGCGGCCTCTCCAACCGGGTGATGCGCGTGAGCGGCTACGTCGAGGCGCTCTCGCAGGCGTTCGGCCTGAGGGGCAAGGCCTGCGAGGTGCTGTCGCAGGCGGCGGCGCTGTACGACATCGGCAAGATCGGCGTGCCGGACTACATCCTGAACAAGAGCGAAGCCCTCAACGAGGCCGAGTGGAGCGAGATGCGCCGGCACCCGGAGATCGGCGCCGGCATCATCGGCGAGCACAAGGACCCGTTGCTCGAGCAGGCGCGGCTGATGGCGCTCACGCACCACGAGCGCTGGGACGGCACCGGCTACCCGAAGCGGCTCAGGGGCGATGCCATCCCGGTGTCGGGCCGCCTGATGGCCCTCGCCGACGCCTACGAGGCGATGACCGCCACGCAGCGCCATCGCAGCCCGATCGCGCCGGAGGAGGCAGGCAGGCGCATCGCGGCGGAAACCGGCAAGCAGTTTGATCCCCGGATGGTCGCCGCCTTCCGCAGCGTGGAAAAGGAATTCGACGCGGTGCGGCGCAGGTACAAGGACGAGCTCGAGGGCATCCACGACCTCGACTTCAACCCGAAGAAGTGAGCGCGCGCGGTCCCCGGATGCGGCGCTGCTGGAACTGCGGCACTCCGGTGGGCGCCCGCGACAGGTTCTGCGCGCGTTGCGGGGCGCGGCAGCGGGATCCGAACCGGATTCAGTCCGGCCGCAGTACCTCGATCAGCCTGCGCTGCGGATCCACCCTGACCCGGTCGCCCGTCTTCACGACTCCCCCGGGCGGGGGGTCCCACCCCTCGGTGATCGGGATGCCGGCGAAGATCGCGCCCTGCACCATCACCGGGTTGGTCACCCCGAAGACGAACGCCTTCGGCGCGATCCCCTTCCACTTGATGTCGTGGAACGCCCACCCGGCGGCGATGCCGCCCTTCGCGGTGGGGAAGAAGCACACCTTGTCCACGATGCTCATGCCCTCCAGCTTGTGCCCGGGCTTGGTGATGACCCCCGACCAGCGGTCCAGATCGTAGCGCGGCGAGAACCCCTCCTCGGAGAGGAGCGCCTCGCCCTCCACCACCGGGCCGAACGCCCGCCGCACGCGGATGATCACTTGAGGGCGCCCGAGCAGGCGATCTCTGCGCACTCGGCGGTGCGCCGCAGGATGGTGTTGAAGCGGTGCGCGCCGATGATGTTCACGATCTTGGCCGAGTTCGAGACCATGTTGGTCCAGCGGTTGGCGACGCGCATCGGCGAGAGGTTCTGCAGGATGTAGAAGCACACCCCTTCCAGGA
>CAZOWR010000288.1:0-3328 GCA_964583645.1 uncultured Enterobacteriaceae bacterium | reverse complement strand
GGAAGTACTTCGGCGACCAGCCCGAGAGGTCGATGTAGACCTGCGGCTTGTGCGTGGCCACCGAGAGCGCTTCCTCCTGCCAGGGAAACGAGGGATGCGCGAGCACGATCGGCATGTCCGGGAAGTCCGCGGCGACATCGTCCAGCAGCAGCGGGTTGGAGTACTTCAGCCGGATGCCGCCGCCGCCGCGGGTCTGCGCGCCCACCCCGGTCTGCCCGGTGTGGAAGAGCGCGGGGAGCTTCGCTTCGGCGATCGCCTCGTACAACGGATAGGCGAGGCGGTCGTTGGGGTAGAAGCCCTGCACCGAGGGGTGGAACTTGAAGCCGCGCACGCCGAAATCCCGGATCAGGCGCCGCGCCTCGCGCACGCCCTCCGCGCCGCGGTGCGGGCTGATGCTCGCGAAGGGGATCGCGACGTCGGCGTGCCGGTGCGCGAGCTCGGCGATCTCCTCGTTGGTGACCGCCCGGCTCGCGCCCTTCTCGCCGTCCACCGTGAAGACGACGAAGGCCATCCTGAGCCGGCGGTACATCTCGGCCATCTCGGGGACGGTCTGGTGCTGCGGCGCGTAGCGGAAGTAGCGCCCCATCGCCTCCTGCGACTCGGTGGGCGCATCGTCCACCCGCAGCGCCGACTTCCAGGCGTGCGTGTGCACGTCGATCGCGACGAGGCCGCTCAGATCCATAGCACGCTTTCCGATGCCGGGTTGCGGTAAAGCGCCTCGACGAGGTCCTTGCGGCGCGCGAGCACCGCGCGCTGGTTGATCGAGCCCTTGTCGGTCGCTTCGCCGGCATCGAGCGAGGGCGGTTCCTCGAGAAGCATCGCACGCGCGATGCGGTTGGAGCTTCCCGTGCCGCCGAGGGTCCTGAGCCTGGCGAGGTACGCCTCGCGGGCGGCGGCGCCGGCGGGAAAGATCAGCGCCCCGAGCTCGCCCCTGCCTTCGCCGGCGATCACCACGTCGCGCACGAGCGGCGCGAAATGCTCGATGAAGCGCGCGCGCAAGGGGCCGACATGCACCCAGGTGCCGGTGGCGAGCTTGAAGTCCTCCGCGAGGCGCCCCGCGAAGCGCAGCCCCTGGGCGGGATCCTCCGGGTCGGCGAGCGTGAAGGCGTCCCCGAGGCGGTAGAAGCCTTCCTCGTCGAACGCCTGCGCGGTGAGCTCGGGCGCGCGCCAGTAGCCGGGCGTGATGTGCGGCCCTTTCACGCGCATCTCGAGCCTGCCCTCGACCGGCACCAGCCTCACCTCGGCGCCAGGCGGCGGCAGCCCCACGTTGGCGGCGTCATCGGTCTCCCACAGCCTGCCGATCGCGAACGGCGCGGTCTCGGTGGAGCCCAGCCCGGTGAGAAACGGGATGGTCTCGCCGCAGGTGTCGAAGGCAAGGTCCTTCATTTCGTCGAACACGTGTTGCGGCAGCGCCGCCCCGGCGAACCAGAGCACCTTCAGGCGGCTGAAGAAGTTGCGCCGCAAGCGCTCGTCGGCGCGCAGGTACGGCAGCAGCGCCTCGAACCCCTTGGGCACGTTGAAGTACCAGGTCGGCGCGATCTCGCGCAGGTTCTGCACCGTGGCCTCGATCGCGCCCGGCAGCGGCTTGCCCTCGTCGATGTAGTACGAGCCGCCGTTGTAGATCGCGAGACCGAAGTCGTGGTTGCCCGCCGCGGTGTGGTGCCAGGGCGCCCAGTCCACGAGCACCGGCGGCTCGTCGCGGAAGAACTCGAAGGCGGCGGCGATCATCGCCTGGTTCGAGCACCACATGCGCTGCGTGTTGATCACCGCCTTGGGCGCGCCGGTGGAGCCCGAGGTGAAGAGGAACTTGGCGATGGTGTCCGGGCCCACGCGCGCGTGCGCCTCCTCCACCGCGGCGTCCGCGGCGACGCGCTCGAGCTGCGCGAAGCCGGCCGCCGTGACGACCTCGACGTGGCGCGGCACCGCGACCTCGGTCGCGGCACCAAACGCCTTCGGATCGGCCAGGTACACCAGCCCCGGCTCGAGCAGCTGGACGATGGCGCGCAGCTTGGCGAAATCGGTGGAGAGCAGCGAGTACGCGGGCGACACCGGCGCGTAGGGGATGCCAGCGTACAGCGCGCCCAGGTGCAGCAGCGCGTGCTCGAGGTCGTTGCCCGAGAGCACCACCAGCGGGCGCTCGGCCGAAAGCTCGCGCGCGAGGAGCGCAGCGGCGATGCGCCGGGCACGGCTGCGCGCCTGCGCGTAGCTCAGGGTCCGCCAGGAGCCGGCGTCGCGCTGCGCGAACAGCACCCGGCCGGGCGCCTCGCGCGCCCAGTGCTCGAGCCGCTCGGTGAGCTTGAGCGGGTAGGCGCCCAGCGCGTGCGGCGAGCGCAGCCGCCACTCGCCGCCGGGGTGCCGTTCGGCCACCACCGCGGTGGCACCGAGGCGCACTGCCCGCACCGGACGAGTCATCCGGCCAGCTTCCCGAGCAGGCGCTGCAGCTCGCGGCGCTCCGCGGGCGCGAGCCGCGCGCCAAAGCGCTGGTCGTGCGCGAATACCCGTCGCCGCAACCCGGCGGTGAGGCGCTTGCCACGCCGCGTCAGGTACAGCCCCCAGGCGCGGCCGTCGTCGGGACGGTGCCGCCGCTCGGCGAGGCTCCTGCCGACCAGCCAGTCGGTGAGCAGCATCGCGCCGGAGCGCGCGGTGCCGAGCACCTCGCCGAGGGTGCTCTGCGAGATGCCGGGATTGGCCTCCAGGATCACCAGCGCGGTGTAGCGCGGCGGGGTGATGCCGTAGCCGTCGGTGGCGCGGGCGAACGCCTCGAACGCGGCGAGCTGGGCGCGCCTCAGCGCGTAGCCGAAATGGGCATGGAGATTGCCGTAATGGATCCCGGGCACGCGCGCCACGCTGCTGGCGCGCGGCCCGCGGTGCGTGGCACGGGCGCGGCGCATTGACCCGCATATTGTAATGCTATATAACAACCGCTCCATCTGAGGAGGAGCGATGAACCGCAGACACTTCAACCGGGCGCTCGCCGCCGCCGGGGTTGTCACCGCGTTTTCCCCGTTCGGCATCGTCCGCGCCCAGCCCGCCCGGCTCAAGGTCGGCGTCATCCTGCCGAAGTCCGGCGTGCAGGGCTTCATCGGCCAGTCCTGCCAGAAGGGCGCCGACCTCGCCCCGGGTGTCATCAAGGAGATGCTCGGTGTGGACATCGAGATCATGAGCGCCGACAACGAGTCGAACGTCGACGTCTCGCGCACGCGCGCCGAGCGCCTGATCCAGGAGGGGGCGCACGTGCTGGTGGGCGCCTTCGACTCGGGGCAGACCGCCTCGATGGCGCAGGTCGCCGAGCAGCGCGGCATCCCGCACATCGTCAACATCGCCGCCG
>CAZOWR010000287.1:0-3431 GCA_964583645.1 uncultured Enterobacteriaceae bacterium | reverse complement strand
CGCGCAGCCGCGCGAGCAGCGGCTGCGCCATCAGCGCGTCGCCGATCCAGTTCGGGGCGACGACCAGGAGCCGCGGCAGGACTAGTGCCCCTTCGGCGCGGCGCCCTTGTAGACGAACCTCGTGCCGCAGTAGGGGCAGAGCATCTCGCCTTTCTTCACCACGTCGAGGAAGACGCGCGGGTGGCGCGCCCAGAGCGGCGCCCCCGGCAGCGGGCAGTGCAGCGGAAGGTCCTTCTCCGTCACCTCGACTTCCCGCGCGCGATCGGGGTCGGCCGTGCTCATCGCGGCTTCATTGGCACCGGGGTAAGCCAGTGCCGGTGCCTGCGGTCCTTGCCGGTGACGACGTCGAAGAACGCCTGCTGCAGCCGGCGCGTCACCGGGCCGGCCTTGCCCGCGCCGATGGTGCGGCCGTCGAGCTCGCGCACCGGCGTGACCTCGGCCGCGGTGCCGGTGAAGAAGCACTCGTCGGCGACGTAGATGTCGTCGCGCGTCATCGGCCGGGAGATCACCTCGTAGCCGAGCTCGCCGGCGAGCTCGATCACGGTGCGGCGGGTGATGCCGGTGAGCGCGGAGGTGAGCTCCGGCTCGATGATCTTGCCCTCGGAGACGATGAAGATGTTCTCGCCGGCGCCCTCGGCGACGTAGCCGTGGACGTCCAGCAGCAACCCTTCGTCGTAGCCGTGCTGCGTCGCCTCCAGCGTCGCCAGCACCGAGTTCGGATAGGTCCCGGACATCTTGGCGCGCGCCAGCGTCACGTTGATGTGGTGGCGGGCGTAGGAGGCCGTCTTGACGCGGATCCCCTTGGCCAGCGCCTCCGGGCCGAGGTAGGCGCCCCAGGGCCAGGCGGCGATCGCGACGTGCACCCTGGCGCCGACCGGGGAGACGCCCATCTTCTCCGAGCCGTAGAAGGCGATCGGGCGGATGTAGCAGGCCTCGTGGCCGTTGGCGCGCACGGTGTCGATCTGGGCCTGCGCGAGCTTCTCGCGCGTGTACGGGATCGGCATCATGTAGATGTGCGCGGAGTTGAACAGGCGATCGGTGTGCTCCTTGAGGCGGAAGATCTCGGTGCCGCGCACCGTCTTGTAGGCGCGCACGCCCTCGAACACCGCGAGGCCGTAGTGCAGCGAGTGCGTCAGCACGTGCGTGGTCGCGGAGCGCCAGGGCACGAGCTTGCCGTCGTGCCAGATCCAGCCGTCGCGGTCGGCCATCGACAGCGGCGCCTTGGGCGCGGCCTTGGGTTTCCTCATGGCAGGTTCTCTTTCGGTCGGCAGGTGCGGCATTCTAGGCACAACGGTCCCGGCTGCGCCATACTGTTAACATGGCTGTTAATCATATGAACCGCGTGTTCCACGCCCTGGCCTCGCTGCCGCGGCGCCGGATCATCGCCATCCTCGCCCAGACCGCGCTGACCACCAGCGACCTCGCGGCGCGCTTCGGCATGAGCCCGCCGGCGGTCTCGCGGCACCTCGCGCTGCTGGCGCACGCCGGGCTGGTGCAGACCGAGCGGCAGGGCCGGCGCGTGCTCTACCGCATCGACCGCGAGGCGCTGCTCGGCGCGCTCGCGCGCTTCGCCTCCGAGGTCGACGGCCCGCTGCGGCGCCTGCCCCGGGAGGCCATCTAGTGCCAGGCTGCGACCCCGGGGGAGACGGGGACATCACGCTGCGGCGGCCCGACTGAAGAGCGCCGCCCACAGCGCGTTCACCGCCGCGGCGTGCGCGGCGACCTGCGCCTGCGGCACGCGCGCGTACTGCGCCCCGTTCAGGCGCAGCGCGTGCTGCAGGCGCCTGAACTCGCGATAGGCGTTGCCGCAGCGCGCCGCCAGGTCCGGATCGATCAGGCGCAGTTCCGCCGCGATCCTCAGCAGCGC
Source organism: uncultured Enterobacteriaceae bacterium (assembly GCA_964583645.1). Lineage (GTDB taxonomy): Bacteria > Pseudomonadota > Gammaproteobacteria > Burkholderiales > SG8-39 > RBG-16-66-20. Next base: position 1,564 of record CAZOWR010000287.1, on the reverse strand, counting down.
GATGTTGCCGAGGTTCCCGGTGAGCGGGCGGTGCCGGCGCGCGTGCGCGAGCACCAGGTGCTGCACCGCGAACTCGATGTCGATCATGCCGCCGCGGTCGTGCTTGAGGTCGAACAGGCCCGAGCGGTTGGGGTGCGCCGCGAGGATCCGCGCGCGCATCGCGGGGATCTCGCGCGCCAGCCCGGCCGGGTCGCGCACGAGCGTGAGAATCCGCTCCCGCACCGCCTCGAACGCCGCGCCGACCTCCCGGTCCCCGACGCAACAGCGCGCGCGCGTCAGCGCCTGGTGCTCCCAGACCCGCGCCGAGCGCTCCTGGTACTCGGCGAACGCGTCCACCGGCAGCACCAGCAGGCCCTTGGAGCCCCAGGGCCGCAGCTGCAGGTCGGTCTCGAAGAGCACGCCCGACGACGTGCGCGTGGTGAGCCAGGCCCCGAGGCGCTGCGCAAGGCGCGCGTAGCTCTCGGCCGCGCGCTCGTCCGCATCCTGGTACAGATAGATGATGTCCAGGTCGGACGCGTAGCCCAGTTCCTTGCCCCCGAGCTTGCCGTAGGCGATCACGGCGAAGCGCGCGTGCTCGCGGTGCCGGGCGCGCAGCTCGCGCCAAGCGCAGTCGAGGGCGATGCCGAGCACGCGGTCGGCGAGCTCCGAAAGGTGGTCGGCAAGGCGCTCCACGGTGAGCAGCCCCGCGAGGTCCTGCGCGAGGAGCCGGAACACCTGGCCCTGGTGGTGCTCGCGCAGCAGATTCATCTGGCGTTCGGTGTCGCCCGCGGCGGCCGCGAGCGCCCCGCGCAGCCGCGCTTCGAAGGCGGGCCAGTCCGGTGCTGGGTGCAGCAGCCGGTCGTCGAGCAGCTCGTCGAGCAGCAGGGGATGGCGCGTGACGTACTCGGCCGCCCAGCTCGAGGCGCCGATCATGCGCGCGACGCGCTCGAGCGCCTCGGGGCGCTCGGCGAGCAGCGCAAGGTAGGCGGCGCGGCGCGCGATCGCCTCGATCAGGTCGATGCCGCGCGCGAGCGTCGCCTCGGCGTCCGGCGTCGCCGCCGCGGCCGCGGCGAGCACCGGCACCAGCTGGTCGACGCGACGGCGCGAGTCCTCGGGAAGCGCCGCGTAGCGCTGGCTCGCGCGCAGCGCTGCGGCGCGCGGGTGCGCGGGCCAGGCCGGCGGCTCCTGCGCGGCACCGGCGCCGGCGAACGCGTCCCTGAAGTGGCGCGAGACGGCGTCGCGCTCGGCCTGCAGCCGCGGTCCGAGCGCCCCCCAGTCCTCGAACCCCATCATGCGCGCGACGCGCAGCCGGTCATCGGGATCCACCGGCAGCGCGTGCGTTTGCGCGTCCTCCAGGTACTGCAGCCGGTGCTCGAGGCGCCGCAGAAACACGTAGGCGCCGGCCAGCTCGCCGGAGGTTTCCGCGGACAGGAGGCGGCGCTCGGCCAGGCGCGCCAGCACCTCGAGCGTCGGCCGCACCGTGAGCGCGGGATCGCGCCCGCCGCGCACCAGCTGCAGCGCCTGCGCGACGAACTCGATCTCGAGGATGCCGCCGGGCCCCAGCTTGATGTCGCCGGCGAGCTCG
>CAZOWR010000286.1:0-3433 GCA_964583645.1 uncultured Enterobacteriaceae bacterium | reverse complement strand
GCGGTGTGCTTGCCGGTCTTGCGCTCGCCCGCCCCCTTCCAGCCCACCGCGAGCAGGATGATCACCGTGAGGTAGGCGAAGCCCAGCAGCTTCCAGAAGATGCCCCAGCGCCGCGCGCGCTGCTGCTCCTTGAGCGCCGCCACCGCCAGCTTCTCGATCAAGCCGCGTTCCCACTTGCCGTCGTCGTCAGCCATCGTCGTATCCCAGGTAGTAGATCGCGCCGTCGCGCTCCTCGACCCGCAGCGCCACCAACGGCGTGCCGCCGCAGGGGCCGCCGAGGCACCTGCCGCTCTCCGGCGCGTACGTCGCCCCGTGCGTCGAGCATATCAAATCGCGCCCGTCGCAATCGAACACCTCGCCCTCGCGCCAGTCGAGCTCCATCGGCATGTGGCCGCAGCGGTTGAGGTAGGCGTAGACACGCCCCGCGTGACGAATGGCGAACGCCGGCGCAGGCTCACCCCAGTACTCGACCTCGAAGCGCACCGCGCGCCCGGAGTCGACCAGCGCGCCCGAGGCGCAGATCAGCCGTGCTTCTTGAGCCATGCCGAGAGCTCCGCCACGCTCGCCACGCAGGCGCGCGGCTCCAGCGCCCGCAGCGCCGCCGCCGGGTGCGCGCCGTAGGTCACCGCCAGCGCCTCCACCCCGGCGTTGCGCGCCATCTCCAGGTCGTGCGAGGTGTCGCCCACCATGAGCAGCTCGCGCGCCCCGACCTCCAGCTCCTGCATCAGCTCTCGCAGCATCGCCGGGTGGGGCTTGGGGCTCGTCTCGTCGGCGCAGCGCGAGGCGGCGAACAGCGCGCCCAGGCCGCTCGCCTCGAGCGCCCGCTCCAGGCCCTTGCGGCTCTTGCCCGTCGCCACGGCGAGGCAGTGGCCGCGCGCGCGCAGCTCCGGCAGCAGCTCGCGCACGCCCGGAAAGGGGCCCATCGTGTCCTCGCGCTCGAGGAAGTACTTCCGATAGAGCGCGACGAACTCGGAGTATTGCTCCCTTGGCAGCGCAGGCACGGCGTGGCGCAGCGAGTCGTGCAGCCCCAGGCCGATGACGTGGCTCGCCCGCTCGCGGTCGGGCACCGGGAGGGCCATGTCGCGCGCGGCGAGCTGGATGCACTCGGCGATCGCCGGGGCGGAGTCGATCAGCGTTCCGTCCCAGTCGAAGACGATCAGCGAGTACCTGAGTGCGTGTCCGGTAGCATCAATCATGCGATCACGCTGCCGAAGCTCGCGCGACAGAAACGGAGCATGTCCTCCGGCAGCGGCGCCTCGAGCCTGACGCGCTCGCCCTCGAGCGGGTGATCGAACGCCAGCCGCCGGGCATGCAGGAACAGCCGCTTCACGCCCTGCCTGGCCAGGGCGCGGTTGAGCGCGTAGTCGCCGTACTTGTCGTCTCCGAGCACCGGATGGCCCGCGTGCGCGAGATGCACGCGGATCTGGTGCGTGCGGCCGGTAAGCAGGCGCAGCTCGAGCAGGCTCGACTCGTCCCGAACCGCGAGCGGCTTCACCCGCGTCACCGCCTCCTTGCCGCCCGCGTGCACGCTTACCCTTCGCTCGCCCGACGCCGTGACGTACTTGTGAAGCGCCTCGCGCAGGACCCGGGCGCCGCCCCGCCAGCGCCCCGCCACGACTGCGATGTAGGTCTTCTCGACCTTGCCCTCGCGCAGCAGCGCGTGCAGCGCCGTGAGCGCGCTGCGCCTCTTCGCCACCAGCAGCAGGCCGGAGGTGTCCCGGTCGAGCCGGTGCACGAGCTCGAGCAGCTCGGCCGGCGGGCGCGCCGCCCGCAGCGACTCGATCACCCCGTGGCTGATGCCGCTGCCTCCGTGCACCGCGATGCCGGAGGGTTTGTCGATCGCCAGGATCGAGGCGTCCTCGTAGACGACCTTCAGGCTCAGGGGCCGTGGCGCGGCCGCCGGCGCCTTCGCACCCAGCCTGACCGGAGGGACGCGCACGCGGTCGCCGACGCGCAGCCGGTAATCCGGCTTCACGCGGCCGCTGTTGACCCTGACCTCGCCGCTCCTGACCACCCGGTAGACGTAGCTCTTGGGCACGCCCTTGAGCCTGCGCAGGAGGAAGTTGTCGATGCGCTGGGCGGCCGATTCCTCGCCGACTTCGAGCCAGGTCGCCGTCGGCTTGCTTAAGTCGTTCATTTTGCTTACAATCCGAAAGCTTCTTCGAGTTGCGAGGCACAGGAGCCACAAGACGCGGCGCACGACAAGCCCGCGCCGGCGCCTGCCACCCGCCTCCCGCCCGGCCAGTCGCCGGGCCCGAAGCAGCGGTTACTTTCGCTCACCGAGCAGCGATGTTACTTGAGACGCGCCAGCGGCGTCGGTCCCCATGACCGGTCCTTTCCTCTTCGGAGAGCACTTGCCCCACGGGCCCCGGTCGCGCAGCGCGCGCAGGAGAACAAGAAGTGAAACGCATGTTGTTCAACGCGACGCAGCAGGAAGAGCTGCGCGTCGCCATCGTGGACGGGCAGAAGCTCGTTGACCTCGACATCGAGTCGGCCTCCAGGGAACAGCGCAAGAGCAACATCTACAAGGGCCTGATCACCCGCATCGAGCCCAGCCTCGAGGCGGCGTTCATCGACTACGGCGAGGAGCGCCACGGCTTCCTGCCGTTCAAGGAGGTGGCGCGCGGCTACTTCCGCGGCGACGGCGACCCGAGCCGCGCCCGCATCCAGGACGCGCTGCGCGAAGGCCAGGAGCTGATCGTCCAGGTCGAGAAGGACGAGCGCGGCACCAAGGGCGCGGCGCTCACCACCTTCCTCAGCCTCGCCGGGCGCTACCTGGTGCTGATGCCGAACAACCCGCGCGGCGGCGGCGTGTCGCGCCGCATCGAGGGCGAGGAGAGGAACGAGCTCCGCGACCAGGTCGAGCGGCTGCAGGTGCCGCAGGGCATGAGCGTGATCGCGCGCACCGCGGCGATCGGGCGCTCGCTGGAGGAGCTGCAGTGGGACCTCAACTATCTGCTGCAGCTGTGGCAGGCGATCGAGGAGGCCTCGCGCGACCAGTCGGCCAAACCGTTCCTCATCTACCTCGAGTCGAGCCTGGTGATCCGCGCCATCCGCGACTACTTCCAGCCCGACATCGGCGAGATCCTGATCGACGCCGAGGAGATCTACGAGCAGGCGCGCGCCTTCGTGCAGACCGTGATGCCCGCCAACGTGGCGAAGGTGAAGCTGTACCGCGACGACGTGCCGCTGTTCTCGCGCTTCCAGATCGAGCACCAGATCGAGAGCGCGTATTCGCGCCAGGTGACCCTGCCCTCGGGCGGCTCGGTGGTGATCGATCACACCGAGGCGCTGGTGGCGATCGACGTCAACTCGGCGCGCGCCACGCGCGGCGGCGACATCGAGGAGACCGCACTGCGCACCAACCTGGAGGCCGCCGACGAGATCGCGCGCCAGCTGCGGCTGCGCGACCTCGGCGGCCTCATCGTGATCG
>CAZOWR010000285.1:0-3434 GCA_964583645.1 uncultured Enterobacteriaceae bacterium | reverse complement strand
CACGTGCTGCGAGATGCCCATGCCCCAGAGGATCATCGAGCCCTTCGAGGTCGCGTACAGGCGCGCGACCTCGCGGATGGTCCGCGCCGGGACGCCGCAGATCGGCGCCATCCGCTCGGGCGAGAACTTCTTCACGTTCTCGGCCAGCGCTTCGTAGCCGGAGGTGCGGCTGCGCACGAACGCCTCGTTGACCAGACCCTCCGCAACGATCGTGTGCAGCATCGCGTTGAGCAGCGCCACGTCGGTGTCGGGTCGGAACTGCAGGAAATGGGTCGCGTATCGCGCCAGCTCGGTGCGGCGGGGGTCGGCAACGACGAGCTTCATGCCGCGCTGCGCGGCGTTCTTGATCCAGGTCGCCGCGACCGGATGGTTGACGGTCGGGTTGGCGCCGATCAGGAACACCACCTCGGCGTTGACGACGTCGTTCACCTGGTTGGAGACCGCGCCCGAGCCGATGCCTTCCAGCAGCGCCGCCACCGAGGAGGCGTGGCACAAGCGCGTGCAGTGGTCCACGTTGTTGGTGCCGAAGCCGGTCCTCACCAGCTTCTGGAACAGGTAGGCCTCCTCGTTCGAGCCCTTGGCCGAGCCGAACCCGGCGAGCGCGAAGCGGTCCTGGTCGCGAATCCGCCGCAGCCCCGCCGCCGCGGCCTCCAGCGCCTCCTCCCAGCTCGCCTCGCGGAACGCCTCGCACCAGTCGCCGGGGTCGACCGCGGCGTCCGCGGACTTGCGTACCCCCGGCTTCCTGATCAGCGGCCGGGTGAGCCGGTGCGGGTGATGCGCGTAGTCGAAGCCGTAGCGCCCCTTCACGCACAGGCGCCCGTGGTTCGAGGGACCGTCGCGGCCCGTGACGAAGTGAATCTTGTTCTCGCCCACGTGGTAGGTGAGCTGGCAGCCCACGCCGCAGAACGGGCACACCGAGTCCACCGTCTTGTCGATGGTCGCGAGGCCCGCGCCGCGCGCCGGCATGAGCGCGCCCGTAGGGCAGGCCTGCACGCACTCGCCGCAGGCGACGCAGGTCGACTTGCCCATCGCGTCGTCGAAGTCGAACACGATCTTCGACTCCTCGCCGCGCCAGGCGTAGCCGATGACGTCGTTCACCTGCTCCTCGCGGCAGGCGCGCAGGCAGCGCGTGCACTGGATGCAGGCGTCCAGGTTGACCGCGATCGCGGGGTGCGAGAGATCCTCCGGCGGCTGCTCCCGGGCCTCGAAGCGCGGCTTGCCCACGCCGAGCTTCTTCCTCCAGCGCTCGAACTCGCTCTGCGGCGCGTAGCGCTTCTGCGGCATGTCCGCGGCGAGCAGCTCGAGCACCATCTTCTGCGAGGCGAGTGCGCGCGCGCTGTCGGTGGTGACTTCCATCCCCTGCGCGGGATAGCGGCAGCAGGAAGGCGCGAGCACGCGCTCGCCCTTGATCTCGACCACGCAGGCGCGGCAGTTGCCGTCGGGCCGCAGCGAGGGCGAATAGCACAGGTGCGGAATCTCGACGCCGTGCCGCCGCGCGCACTCGATGAGGGTTTCGTCGGGTCGGCCGACGACGCTGCGGGCGTTCAGCTTGAACTCGATCGGCAGTGTGGCGAGCTGCTGCTGGCTTGCGCGGTCCATGGCTCGGTCCTCGCTACTGCACTTCGTGCGGGAAGTATTTCAGCACGCTCAGCGCCGGGTTGGGGGCGGCCTGCCCCAGCCCGCAGATGGAGGCGTCCATCATCGCCTGTGAGAGCTCCTGCAGCAACCCCTGGTTCCACTGCTTTTCCTCCATCAGCCCGAGCGCCTTGGCGGTGCCCACCCGGCAGGGGGTGCACTGGCCGCAGGACTCGTCCCTGAAGAAGCGCATCAGGTTCCTCGCCGCGGCTGTGGCGCGATCCCGGTCCGAGAGCACGATCACTGCCGCCGAGCCGATGAAGCAGCCGTGCGGCTGCAGGGTGTCGAAGTCGAGCGGGAGGTCGGCCTTCGCCGCCGGCAGGATGCCGCCGGAGGCGCCGCCGGGAAGGTAGCCGTAGAGCTCGTGGCCCTCCTCCATCCCGCCGCAGTATTCCTCCACCAGCTCCTGCAACGTGATGCCCGCAGGCGCGACGTGCACGCCGGGCTGCTTCACGCGCCCCGAGACCGAGAACGAGCGCAGACCCTTGCGGCCGTGGCGGCCGTGCGAGGCGAACCACGCCGCGCCCTTCTCCACAATCTCGCGCACCCAGTACACCGTCTCCATGTTGTGCTCGAGGGTCGGGTAGTCGAACAGGCCGACCTGCGCCACGTAGGGCGGACGCAGCCGCGGCATGCCGCGCTTGCCCTCGATCGACTCGATCATCGCCGACTCCTCGCCGCAGATGTAGGCGCCGGCCCCGCGCCGCAGCTCGATCGGCGGCAGAGCGCAGGGCGGGCCTCTCTTCAGAGCCGCGAGCTCGCGCTCGAGCAGCGCGCGGCAGCCGGCGTACTCGTCGCGCAGGTAGACGTAGATCGCGCCGACGCCGGCGCACCAGGCTGCGACCAGCATCCCTTCGAGGAAGCGGTGCGGGTCGCGCTCGAGGAAGTAGCGGTCCTTGAACGTCCCCGGCTCGCCCTCGTCGATGTTGACCGCCATCATGCGCGGCTCGGGCTCGGCGGCGACCAGGCGCCACTTGCGCCCCGCCGGGAACCCCGCGCCACCCAGGCCCCGCAGCCCCGAGTCCTCGATGATCCTGGTGATCCCCTCGCGCGTGCGCTTGCCGGCGAGGCACTCGGCGAGCAGCCGGTAGCCGCCGCCCTTGCGGTACTCGGCGTAGCCGATCGCCGGGGGCACGAGGCAGGCGGTCTTTCCCGCCTCGACCGCGGCCTTCACCTTGTCCGGGGTGGCGCGCGTCACGGGGTGCTGGTGCACCACGGCCACCGGCGCCTCCTCGCAGCGCCCTACGCAGGGCGCGTGCTTCACGCGCACCTCGCGCCCGAGCAGGCGGGGGAGCCGCTCGAGCAGCGCTGCCGCGCCCGCCATCTCGCAGGCGAGCGAATCGCACACCCGCACCGTGAGCGCGGGCGGGGCGGGCTCGCCTTCCTTCACCACGTCGAAGTGATGGTAGAAGGTCGCGACCTCGTAGACTTCGGCTTGCGACAGGCGCATCTCCTCGGCGAGCGCCGCGAGATGGCGCGCCGCGAGATGCCCGTAGCGGTCCTGGATGCGGTGCAGGTGCTCGATCAGCAGGTCGCGCCGGCGCGGCGCCTCGCCCAGCAGCTCGCGCACCTCCCGCAGCGCCTCGGGCTCTACGGTCCTGCCTTTGGGGCTCGGGCGGACGCGGGAATTCATCGCCGCGTATTATCGGCCACGCCGAGGGCCGGATGCTTGACTGCGGTCAAGCGCATACCCTGAGCGGCAGCGCCTTCATGCCGCGGAACACCATCGAGTTGAGCCACTCGAACCGCGCCTCGGGCAGCGCGAGCTCGACGCGGCGCCAGCGCCGCAATACCGCCGG
>CAZOWR010000284.1:0-3458 GCA_964583645.1 uncultured Enterobacteriaceae bacterium | reverse complement strand
GGCTGCTCGGCGCCAACGGCCTGGGCGGGCTTCTCGTCGGGATGATGCTGCTCGCGCTGCTTGCGTTTGGCGCGTTGTTCGCGCTGCGCGTGCTGGCGCAGCGCGGCGGCGGCGCGACGCAGCAGCAGATGCAGTACGCGGGCCTGGGCAGCGAGACGGTCGCGGCGCCGCCGCCCTCCCAGGCGGCCGGCTTCGAGCCGCAGCCGGCGGCAGCGCCCGCCGGGCTGCCGGCGGGGTTCGACGCCGCCCGCTTCCTGCACGGCGCGAAGCTCAACTTCATGAAGCTGCAGGTGGCCAACGACACCGGCGACCTGGATGCGCTGCGGGAGTTCACCACGCCGGAGCTCTTCGCGGAGCTCGAGCGCGACGTCGCCGGGCGCGCCGGCGCGCCGCAGCACACCGACGTGCTATCGCTCAACGCCGACCTGCTCGAAGTCGTCACCGAGGGCGAGCGGCACTGGGCGAGCGTGCGTTTCTCGGGGCTCGCGCGCGAGAGCGCGGGCAGCGCCCCGGTCGGCTTCGAGGAGGTGTGGAACCTCGCCAAGCCGGTCGACGGCTCCTCCGGATGGCTGCTCGCCGGCATCCAGCAGATGCACTAGGCCGGCGCAGAAACGGCGAAAGGCCACCCCGGGGTGGCCTTTTGTTTTTGGCGCCATGATCCCCGCATCCCCCTTCGTCGCGGCGCTCAACCACCTGCTCGCGCCCGAGCCGTGGGCGCGCGAGCGGCTGGCGCCCTTCGCCGGCCGCGTGCTCGAGCTGCGCGCCCCGCCCCTGCCGCCGTTGCGCCTCGCGGTGCTTGCCGACGGGCGCGTGGGGCCCTCCCCGCCGGGGGTCGAGCCCTCGCTCACCGTGACGGCGGGTGCGGGGACGCTCGCCGCGGCGCTGCAGGGCGAGGAGGCGATGTTGCGCGCGATCGAGGTGGCGGGAGACACCGATTTCGGCGCCGCCCTCGTGTTCCTGATGCGGCACCTGCGCTGGGACGCGGAGGAGGACCTTTCCGCCCTGGTGGGGGATGCCGCCGCCCACCGCGTGGCGCGCGCGGCGCGCACGGCTGCGGCGTGGCACGCCGAGGCCGCGCGGCGCCTCGCCGAGGGCGTGATCGAGTGGGCGCTGCACGAGCGCGGGTTGCTGGTGGGGCGCGCCGAGATGGAGCGCCTTGCCGCCGGGACAGCGCGCCTGCGCGACGCGCTGGAGCGGCTGGACAAGCGCCTCGAGGGGCTCGGGGGCTAAGGCGTGGCGAGCCTCGCGCGCCTGGCGCGCATCCTCTGGATCGGGCTGCGGTATCGCCTGTACCGGTTCCTGCCGCGCTTCGCCGCGGAGAGCGACCCGGGGCGCGCCGTGCGGCTGCGCGAGGCGCTGGAAGCGCTCGGCCCCATCTTCGTCAAGTTCGGCCAGGTGCTCTCCACCCGCCGCGACCTGCTGCCCGCGGACCTCGCCGACGAGCTGGCGAAGCTGCAGGACCGGGTGCCGCCTTTCGCTCCGCAGCTCGCGCGCGCCGAGGTCGAGCGCGCGCTCGGCCGGTCCACCGCGGAGGTGTTTGCCGGCTTCTCGCCCGAGGCCGAGGCGAGCGCCTCGGTCGCGCAGGTGCACCTCGCGACGCTCCTGGACGGCACGGAGGTGGCGGTCAAGGTGCTGCGCCCGGGCGTGGAGCGGGCCATCGCCAAGGACGTCGCGCTGCTGCAGGCGGCGGCGGCCCTGCTCGAGCGGCTCTCGTCGGAGGGCAGGCGCCTCAGGCCGCGCGAGGTGGTGGCCGAGTTCGCGCGCCACCTCGAGGACGAGATGGATCTGATGCGCGAGGCCTCCCACGCCTCGCAGCTGGCGCGCAATTTCGAGGGCTCGGCGCTGCTCCATGTGCCGCGCGTGTACTGGGAGCACTGCGCGCAGCGCGTCATGGTGATGCAGCGCATGCACGGCACGCCCATCTCGCAGGTGGCGGCGCTGAGGAAGAAGGGCGTCGATCTCCCGCGCCTCTCGCGCGCGGGGGTCGAGATCTTCTTCACGCAGGTGCTGCGCGACGGGTTCTTCCATGCCGACATGCACCCGGGCAACATCCTGGTGTCGGACGACGGCCGCTACGTGGCGCTCGACTTCGGCATCATGGGCACGCTCACCGAGCGCGACCAGGAGTACCTCGCGCACAACCTGCTCGCGTTCTTCAAGCGCGACTACAAGCGCGTCGCGCAGGCGCACCTGGACGCGGGCTGGGTGCCCGAGGGCACGCGCCTGGACGAGTTCGAGGCCGCGATCCGCGCCGTGTGCGAGCCGATCTTCGCCCGGCCGCTGAAGGACATCTCCTTCGGCCGGCTGCTGCTGCGCCTGTTCCAGACCTCGCGGCGCTTCAACGTCGAGGTGCAGCCGCAGCTCGTGATGCTGCAGAAGACGCTGCTCAACGTGGAGGGGCTGGGGCGCGAGCTCGACCCGGAGCTCGACCTCTGGGCGGCGGCGAAGCCATATCTCGAGCGCTGGATGGACGAGCGCATCGGCTGGCGCGGGCTCGCGCGGTCTCTCGCGCGCGAGGCGCCGTACTGGGCGGCGACGCTGCCCGCGCTGCCGCGCCTTGCGCACCGGCTGCTCGCGCAGGACCGGGCGGGAGAGCTCGCGGCCGCGCTCGAGCGGCTGGCCGAGGAGAGCCGGCGCAGGAACCGGCTGCTCGCGGGCGTGATCGTGGCGCTGATCGTGCTCGGCGTCCTGGCGCTATGATCGACCCGTGCTGATCGGCTTCGTCGTCGCCTACCTCGTGGTCACCATCGCGATCGGGCTGTGGGCGGCGCTGCGCGTGCACAACTCCAAGGACTACGTGCTGGCGGGCAGGAGCCTGCCGCTGTACATGAGCGCGGCGACGGTGTTCGCGACCTGGTTCGGCGCCGAGACCGTGCTCTCGGTCTCGGCCACCTTCACGCGCGACGGCCTCAACGGCATCCCCGCGGATCCCTTCGGCGCGAGCTTCTGCCTGCTGTTCGTGGCGCTCTTTTTCGCGCGCGCCTTCTACCGCATGGACCTGCTGACGATCGGCGACTTCTACCGCCGGCGCTACGGCAAGCCGGTCGAGGTGGTGACGAGCCTCGCCATCACCACCTCGTACCTGGGGTGGACCTCGGCGCAGCTCACCGCGCTGGGGCTCGTGTTCTCCGTGCTCTCCGGCGGCGCGATCCCGCTCGAGACCGGGATCTACCTGGGGGCCGCCTTCGTGCTCGCCTACACGATCTGGGGCGGCATGTGGTCGGTGGCGATGACCGACCTCGTGCAGTCGGTGGTGATCCTCGTCGGCCTGGTGCTGGTGGCGTGGCTCGTGGGCGACATGGCGGGGGGCGCGGGCAGGGTGATCGCCGCGGCCTCCGAGGCGGGCAAGTTCGAATTCTGGCCCAGGGGCGGAACCCGGGAGTGGCTGGCGTTCCTCGCCGCGTGGATGACGCTCGCCATCGGCTCGATCCCGCAGCAGGACGTGTTCCAGCGCGTCA
>CAZOWR010000283.1:0-3521 GCA_964583645.1 uncultured Enterobacteriaceae bacterium | reverse complement strand
GCATCGGCATCGCGCCGGAAGACCAGGCGGCGGTGTTCGAGGAGTTCAAGCAGGTCGGGAGCGACGCGGCGCGCAAGGCGCAGGGGACGGGTCTCGGGCTCGCGCTCACCAGGCGCTTCGTCGAGCTGCACGGCGGGGAGATCCGCGTCGAGAGCGCCCCGGGCAAGGGCTCGACCTTCCGCTTCACGCTGCCGGTGCGCCATGGCGCGTAAGGCGAAACGCACGCACCGCAGCACCGATCGCCTCGAGCTGGTGATGCGCGCCGTCAACGAGGGCGTGTACGACTACGAGATCGCGGCCGACAGGATCTATTACTCGCCGCGCATCTACCAGGTGCTCGACGTGCCGCGCCGCAAGCTCAAGACCGCGGCCGACTGGCGGCGCCTGATCCACCCCGACGACCTGCCGGCCTACCTCGCCGCGTTCGCTGCGCACGTGAAAGGCAAGAGCGCGCGCTTCGCGCTGGATCACCGCTACCGCGGCCGCGACGGCTGGCGCTGGGCGCGGCAGAGCGGCATGGCGCTCAGGGACGCCAAGGGCCGCGCCATCCGCATGGTCGGCTCGATCGGCGACATCACCGACCTCAAGCGCGCCGAGGAGGCGCTCAAGGCGAGCGAGGAGCGCTACGAGCTCGCAATGAGCGCCATCAACGAGGGCGTGTACGACTGGGACATCGCCGGCGGAAAGGTCTACTACTCCGACGGCGTGCGCCGCGTGCTCGGGCTTTCGTCCCGCGATCTGCGCAGCACCAAGGATTGGGTGGCGCGGGTGCATCCCGACGATCTGCGCCGGTTCCTCGACGCCCACACCGAGCATTTCAAGGGCCTGAGCAGGCGCCTGGAATGCGAGTACCGCTACCGCGCCAAGGACGGCAGCTGGCGCTGGGCGAGAACGCACGGCATCGCGCAGCGCGATGCGAGCGGCCGCGCGGTGCGCATGATCGGCTCGACCGGCGACATCACCGAGCTGAAGCGCGTCGAGGAGGCGCTCAAGGCGAGCGAGGAGCGCCACGCCCTTGCCACGCGTGCGGCGACCGAGGGAATCTACGAATGGAACCTCGAGACCGGCTCGCTCTACCTCTCGGAGCGCGCCAAGGAGTTCTTCGCGGTCCAGGGCGAGGCGCTCACCCCGGCGGCGTGGAACGCGCGCGTGCACGGCGAGGACTTCCAGGGCTACCGCGACGCCATCGCCGCCTACTTCAAGGGCGGCGCCGCGCAGTTCGAGCACGAGTACCGTATCCGCAACGCCGCCGCCGGCTACTCCTGGGTCGTCGACCGCGCCGTGGCGGTGCGCGACGCCGCCGGGCGGGTGACGCGCATGGTCGGCGCGCTGACCGACGTCACCCAGCGCAAGCTCGCCGAGATCGAGCTGCGCCGGGCGCGCGATGCAGCGACCGAGGCGCTCGCGCAGCAGACGGCCACCGCCGCGGAGCTCAAGCGCGCGCTCGAGTTCCAGGCGGCGAGCGCCGACATCCTTGCGTCGATCAGCCGCTCCATCGCCGACACGCGGCCGGTTTTCGACGCCATCGTCGCGAGCGGCTTGCGCCTGCTCGGCGGCCACTCGGCGGCCATGCTGCTCATCCGCGACGAGCAGCTCCACCTCGCCGCCTATACCTCGACGAGCGCCGAGGGCGACGACTCGCTCATCCACGCCTTCCCGATGCCGCTGGCCAGCCTGTCGACGGCAGCGCGCGCGGCGCGCGATCGGCGCACCTACGCTATCGAGGACGTGCAGAGCGCCGATGTCACGGATGCGGTGCGCGAGACCAGCCGGGCGCGCGGCTGGCGCAGCGCGCTCGTCGTGCCGCTGCTGCGCCAGGACGACGTGCTCGGCGTGGTGTCGATCACGCGCCGCAGCGCCGGCACCTTTGCCGCCGACGAAGTCGCGCTGGTGGAGACCTTCGCCGCACAGGCGGTGATCGCCATCGAGAACGCGCGGCTGTTCAACGAGACCAAGGAGGCGCTCGAGCAGCAGACGGCGACGGCGGAAGTCCTGCGCGTGATCTCGAGCACGCCCACCGACACGAAACCGGTCTTCGACGCCATCGTGCAAAGCGCGCAACGCCTGATGGTCGGCAAGTCGGTCGCGCTTCTCCTGCGCCGCGAATCGGAATTCGTCGCGGCTGCATACTCCGTGGCGGGGCTGGAGGAGATGCCGCCGCAGCTCACCACCGTGCCGCTCGATCCGGACAGGAACTTCCCGTCGCGCGTGATCCTGAACCGCGAAGTTCTCCATATCCCGGACTGGGAGGCCGACGACATCCCGGAGCACGAGAAGGTCGTCGCCAAGTCGTTCGGTTTCGGCTCCGGCATCCAGGTTCCGCTGCTGCGCGAGGGGCAGGGAATCGGCGCGCTGGTCGTCGCCCGGCAGGGCAAAGGGTGCTTCCAGGAGAAGGAAGTCGCCCTGCTGCGCTCGTTCGCCGATCAGGCGGTCATCGCCATCGAGAACGTGCGGCTCTTCAAGGAGACCAAGGAGGCGCTCGAGCGGCAGACGGCGACGGCGGAGATCCTTGGCGTGATCAGCAGGTCGCAGACCGACGTGCAGCCGGTGTTCGACATCATCGGCGTGCGCGCGGAGAAGCTCTGCCGGGCGGACGTTGGCGTGGTGTCGAGGGTCGAGGGCGACCTGATTCAGCTCGTCTCGATCCACGGCATGAGCAGAGAAGGCGTCGAGGCCGCGCGGCGGGTCTACCCCATGCGCCGCAGCAGCGAAACCGTGACTGCCCGCGTCGTGCGCACAGGCGCCGTCGTGCATGTGCGCGACGTTCTCGCCGACGAGCGCTATGAAGCCAAGGAGGCGGCGCGGGTGGGCCATTTCCGCAGCTGCCTCGGCGCCCCGATGATCCGCGACGGGCAGGTGATCGGCGTCATCTTCGTCGCTCGGAGCCAGCCCGGCCTCTTCAGCGAGACGGAGATCGCGCTTCTCAAGACCTTCGCCGACCAGGCGGTGATCGCGATCGAGAACGTGCGGCTCTTCAACGAGACGAAGGAGTCCCTCGAGCAGCAGACCGCGATCGCCGAAGTGCTGCGCGTGATTTCCAGCTCGCCGAGCGACGTGAAGCCGGTGCTCGAGGCCGTCGCGGAGCGCGCGGCGCGGATCTGCGACGCCGAGATCGTGGACATCGTGCTGCCCGACGACGACAAGATTCGTATCGCCGCGTCCATCGGAGAGATCGGCCGGCCTGCGCCGGGGGAGGTGCCTCTGGACCGCCGAACCGTGATGGGTCGCTCGATCATCGACCGAGCGGTCGTGCATGTCGCCGACTTGGCGAGCGCCGGCGAGGAGTTCCCGCTCGGCCAGGAACTTTCGCGCAAGCATGGCCATCGGACGATCCTCGCCGTGCCGCTTCTGCGGGAGAGCAGGGCCCTCGGCACGATCCTGCTGCGACGCAAGGAGGTCCGCCCGTTCGAGGACAAGTACATAGCGTTGCTCAAGACTTTCGCCGACCAAGCGGCGATCGCGATCGAGAACGTGCGGCTCTTCAACGACACCAAGGAGGCGCTCGAGCAGCAGCGCACCTC
>CAZOWR010000282.1:0-3527 GCA_964583645.1 uncultured Enterobacteriaceae bacterium | reverse complement strand
ACCGCATCAACCGCCTGGGCGGGCGCAGCCAGCGCGACAAGTGGGTGCTGCAGGCCGAGCTCTTCAACGAGCTGCACCGCTGGGTGCGCGGCAAGTGGCGCTCGATCCAGCTTGCGGGCGGCAGCTCCAAGGAAGTGCCGCGCTACTACGGCATGACGCGCGACTTCCTGCGCGCGGCGCGCGCCGCCTTTGGCGACTCGGTCTGGGGCAAGGACGGCTACATGGTCACCAAGCCCGTGACCATCAAGGCGCTGATCCGCGTCTGCGCCGACCTCGTGCGCGAGGACGGCGAGCGCGAGGAGGGGCGCGAGCAGCGCTGGACGCAGCGCCTCGCCCCGTGGGGCGAGCTGGCGAAGCAGTTCCGCGAGGAGGGCTTCTACGAGCGCTTCGCCGCCAAGGGCGAGGTCGAGCGCGTGGCCCGCATCCACCGCGAGCTGACGCGCGCCGCGGGCATCGAGGCGAGCAAGAAGCCCTGAGGATCGGCCCCTCGCCGGCGGCCCGTTTGGCCTAAACTGGGCCCCGCGGCGGCTCGCCGCGCGACCTGAAGGGGGGTCCCATGGCAGGCGGAACCAGCGACAAGAGCAACACGGTGGCGCTGCTCCTGTGCTTCTTCCTCGGCGTTCTCGGGGTGCACAGGTTCTACGTAGGCAAGATCGGCACCGGCATCCTGCAGCTCGTCACGCTCGGCGGGCTGGGAATCTGGGCGCTCGTCGACTTCATCATCATCGTGGTGCAGAAGTTCACCGACAAGGAAGGCAACGTCCTGAAGTTCAATTGAGCGCGCGCGCCGCCGGCACGGGCTGGTACGTCGCGGCGGGCGCCGTAGCGCTCGCCGGCATCGGCGGCGCGGTCGCGCTCGCGGCCTGGTTCGTCGCCTCGCTCGGCGCGAGCGCGCGCTTTGCCGTGCCCGGCGAGGGCGTGGTCGAGGTGGGCGAAGCCGGCACGCAGATCGTCTGGCACGAGCACCGCACGGTATTGGGCGACCGCACCTACCGCGCGGAGCCGGAATTCCCGGGAGGCGCGAGCTTCACCATTCTCGCGCCCGACGGGCGGCGCCTCGAGCTCGAGCCGGCCGGGCAGCAGACCTGGGATGAGGGCGACATCGCGCGCCGCGAGGTGGGCCGCTTCGTGGCCGAGGTGCCGGGGCGCCATGTCCTGCGGGTCGAGGGGAGCTTCGAGCCGCGCGTGATCGCGGTCGCGCCCGATTTCACCGGCCGCATGTTCGCCGCGATCGGGGGCGCGCTCGCGCTCGGCCTGCTCGGAGCGGGCGGCGGGATCGGGATGCTCGTGTACGTGCTCGGCACGCGGGCCGGAGCGAGCCCGGTGGCGCGGCCCGGCGCCAGCACGGCTCCGCAGCCCACGGCGGCTCCCGATCCGCAGGCGCGGCTGCGCGAGATGGTGACGCTCGTCTACGTGCTCCAGGCGGCCGCGCTGCTCACCGGCATTACGATGGTCGCCGGCGTGGTGATCGACTACCTGAGCCGCGACGAGGCGGCCGGGACCTGGCTCGAGTCGCACGTCCGCTGGCAGATCCGCACGTTCTGGTGGACGCTCGCCTGGAGCGTGCTCGGGGTCGTGACGCTGATTGTCCTGGTCGGGATGCTGATCCTGCTCGTCGCGGCGATCTGGTACGTCTACCGCGTGGCGAAGGGTTGGGTTGCCCTGCGCGCGGGCAGGCCGCTTGGCTAGATCGCGCCCTGCGCGGCCAGGCGCTCGATCTCCCCGCCGGAGAAGCCGAGCTCGGCGAGTATCGCGCGCGTGTGCTCCCCGAGCCCCGGCAGCGCTTCCATGCGCGGCTCGAAGCCGTCGAGGTTGAGCGGGGGCTTGAGCGCCTGCAGCTCGCCGGCGGGCGAGCCGATCCGCGCCCAGCGCCCGCGCGCCGCGAGCTGCGGGTGGTCCCAGAACTCCTGCATCGTGTTCAAGCGTGCGTTGGCGATGCCCGCCTTTTCCAGCCTGGAGATCACCTCGGTCGAGGACAGTCCCTCGAACACCCGCCCGATTTCCGCGTGCATCGCGTCGCGGTTCTCCACCCTCGCCGGCGCACTGGAAAATCTCGGGTCGGACTTCAACCCCGGATTCGCGAGCACCTCGTCGCAGAAGCGCGCGAACTCGCGCTCGTTCTGGATCGAGAGGAACACCGTGCCGCCGTCGCCCGCGCGGAACGGGCCGTAGGGCACGATCGTGGCGTGATAGGCCCCCGAGCGCGGCGGCGGCTCTCCCCCGTAGCGCGTGAAGTTGGCCGGAAACCCCATCCACTCGCCGAGCGCCTCGAACATCGTGATGTCGAGCGTCGCGCCGACGCCCTCGCGTTCCCGCCGCAGCAGCGCCGCGAGGATCGCCGACATCGCGTACATGCCGGCGGCGATGTCGGCGACGGGGATGCCGGCCTTGGAGGGGGACTCCGGCGTGCCGGTCACCGAGAGCAATCCCGCCTCGCACTGCACCAGCAGGTCGTAGGCGCGCTTGCCCGCGTAGGGGCCTGCCGGGCCGTAGCCCGAGATGCCGCACCAGATGAGCCTCGGGTGTTTCGCCCGGAGCTCGGCCGCGCCCAAGCCGAGCCGCTCGGCGGCGCCGGGCGCGAGGTTCTGCACGAAGACGTCGGCGCGCGCCAGCAGCGCATCGAGGATCGGTCTCGCCGCGGGGTGCTTGACGTCGAGCGCGAGGCTCTCCTTGGAGCGGTTGACCCAGACGAAGTGGGAGGACAGCCCCTTGACGGTGCGGTCCATGTCGCGCGAGGCGTCCCCCGGCCCCGGGCGCTCGATCTTGATGACGCGCGCGCCGAGCTCGGCGAGCTGGCGCGTGCAGAACGGCCCCGCGATGACCTGCTCGAGCCCCACCACCGTGACGCCCTCGAGCGGCCGCTTCATGGGGCGGGAATTCTACCTGCGCGGTTGCGCAACGCCCCGCCGCGTGCCAAATTAGGGCCGTGGAGGAATACCTCGCCTGGGCGATCATCGGGCTGTCGCTGGTGATCGCGGAGCTGCTCACCGGCACCTTCTACCTGCTGGTGCTCGGCGTCGCGTCGTTCGGCGCCGCGCTCGCCGCCTGGCTCGGCCAGGAGTTCACCGTGCAGAGCCTGGTCGCGGCCGCGATGGCGGGGGCCGGCTGCTACTGGGTGCACGCCTGGCGCGCGCGCAACGCCGGGCAGGTCATGGCGCCGGTGGACGCCGGCCAGCCGGCGAATTTCGAGTCCTGGGTGGACCAGGCGGCGCGGCTGGCGCGCGTGCGCTACCGCGGCGCGCTGTGGGACGCGGTGGTGGAGGGCGATGCCGCGCCCGAGACCGGGGCCACGGTCTACGTCATTTCGAGCGCCGGGAACACGCTGCGCGTGAGCGCACGGCGCCCGGGCTGAGGTCTCGGCAACAGGGAGGTCCACATGTTCTCCAAGCTCCTCATCGCGGTCGCGGTGGCCATCGCCTCCGCCTTCTTTCCCGCCACCGAGAAGTACGCGGTGCTCATCTTCTTCCTCGCCGTGGTGGTGGTGTTCGTCATCGAGGGCGTGCGCATCGTGCCGCAGCAGAGCGCCT
>CAZOWR010000281.1:0-3528 GCA_964583645.1 uncultured Enterobacteriaceae bacterium | reverse complement strand
CGCACCGCGGCGAGCGAGTTCGCCACCGCCATGCCGAGGTCGTTGTGGCAGTGCACGCTCCAGACCGCCTGGTCCGAGTTCGGAATTCTCTTCCTCAGGTTCAGGATCATCTCGCCGAACTGCTCGGGAACGGCGTAGCCGACCGTGTCCGGGACGTTGATGGTGGTCGCGCCCTCCTTGATCACCGCCTCGAGCACCCGGCAGAGGAAGTCCGGGTCCGACCGGCTGCCGTCCTCGGGCGAGAACTCGACGTCGGGACAGGCGTTGCGCGCGTAGCGCACCGAGAGGATCGCCTGCTCGAGCACCTGCTCCGGGGTCATGCGCAGCTTCTTCGCCATGTGCAGGGCGCTGGTGGCGATGAAGGTGTGCACGCGCCAGGCCTTCGCCCCCTTGAGCGCGTCGATGCCGCGCTGGATGTCCTTGTCGTTGGCCCGGCACAGGCCCGCGACCACCGAGTCCTTGATCACGTTCGCGATCGCGCGCACCGCCTCGAAGTCGCCGTTGGAAGAGGCGGGGAAGCCCGCCTCGATCACGTCCACGCGCATGCGCTCCAGCTGCCGCGCGATGCGCAGCTTCTCTTCCTTCGTCATGGAGGCGCCGGGCGACTGCTCGCCGTCGCGCATGGTGGTGTCGAAGATGATCAACTGGTCGGTGCCGCTTGTTCCGCTCATGTGCCGCTCCTTGTGGGGGTGTGATGCGTCCTCTCCGCCGGGTGGGCGGTCAAGGGGTACTGCCGAATTGGGGGTTTTAGTCTGTGCGCGCGAGGCGCAGCAGCAGGCCAGCCAGAAGGTTCACACCTTCCAGGCGGATGAGCGTCGCAACGAGAAGTGCGTACGCCGAGGTCATGGGCGCACTATAGCACGCGGGCGCCGCCGCGCAAGTCGTCAACCGCCGAAGCCGTCCGCCACCATCACCTCGACCAGGCTGGGTCCCTGGCGGCCGGCGGCCTCGCGCAGCGCCGGCACGATGTCCTCGGGCTTCGCCACCCGCCGCGCGGCGAGCCCCATGGATTGCGCGAGCGCGCTGAAGTCGATCTCGGGATCGCGGATGTCCATGCCGGTGAACTTGTCGGTGGCGCGCATCGACACGAGCCGCTCCTTGAGGATGCGGTAGCTGCGGTTGTTCGCGATCACGTAGGTGATCGGCAGCTTGAGGTGAGCGGCGGTCCAGAGCGCCTGGATGCCGTACATCGCGCTGCCGTCACCGACCACCGCGACCACGGGCCGATCCGGGAGCGAGGCTCACGCCGACCGCCCCCGGCATGGCGAAGCCCAGTCCCCCGCTCGCGAGGCCGTAGAACGCCTGCCGGTCGGCGAGCCGCAGGAACCCGGGCAGCGGGAGCGAGGAGATGAGCGCCTCCTCCACCACCACCGCGTCCTTCGGCAGGTTGTCGGAGAGGCGCAGCATGAGGTAGCGCGGATCGATCGGCGAGGTCTCGGCCTCCGCCAGCGCGGCGACCGCGGCCTGGTCGCGTTGCGCCGACCAGTTGCGCGGCGCGAGCTCGGCGAGCCGCGAAGCGGCCTGCGCCGCGGCTTGCGGCGTGCGCCGCGCCTTCACGAGGGGCAGCAGCGCGCGCAGCGTCTCCTTCACGTTCGCCTGGATCGCGAGGTCGGTGCGGTAGTTCTTGCCGAGCTCCCAGCTGCGCTCGCTCAGGTGGACCACCGGCAGCCCCTCGGGCAGCGGTTCGACCGGCGAGTACACCGACATGCGCAGCAGGTCCGCGCCGAGGCACACGAGCAGGTCGTAGGGCTCGAGCGCGGCGCGCGTGAGCTTCTGGTTGCGCGTCAGCGTGCCGAGGAACGCTGCGTGCCCCGTCGGAAACTGCGCCGAGTAGGCCGTCGTCGAGCCGAGCACCGCCGCGCCGAGGAGCTCGGCGAGCTCGGCGGCCTGCGCGAACGCGTCGCGCGAGGCGAGCTCCTGCCCGGCGAGGATCACCGGGCGGCGCGCGGCGAGCAGCCGGTCGGCGAGGCGCGAGAGCGACTCGTCGGAGGGCCGCGCGCGGGCATCCACGCGCACCGGCCTGCCCAGGTCGAGCTCCGCCTCCCGGTCGAGGACATCGCCCGGCAGGCTGATGAACACCGGGCCGGTGGGCGGCGTGAGCGCGACCTTGGCGGCGCGGTGCAGGATTCGGGGCAGGTCCTCCACGCGCGTCGCCTCGACCGCCCACTTGACGAGCGGCTGCGCGAGCGGCACGAGCGGCGCGTAGAGCAGCGGCTCGAGCAGGCCGTGCCCCTGCTCCTGCTGCCCGGCGGTGACGACGAGCGGCGAGCCGGAGAACTGCGCGTTGTACAGCGCGCCCATGGCGTTGCCGAGGCCGGGCGCCACGTGCACGTTGGCGGCGGCGAGCCTTCCGGAGGCGCGCGCGAAGCCGTCGGCCATGCCGAGCACCACCGACTCGTGCAGCCCGAGCACGAACTTGAGCTGCGGGAAGTCCGGCACCACCTCCATGATCGGCAGCTCGGTGGTGCCGGGGTTGCCGAAGAGGTGCGTCACGCCCTCGTCGACGAGGAGCTGCAGGAACGCGGCGCGGCCGGTAAGCGTGGGCATGCGAAAGGCTCGCAATGTACAGTACATTGCGCGCATGCAGGCGAACCTCTGGCAGCGCGGCCCGGTGACCGTGCACTTCGGCGAAAGATCGGGCAAATACCCCGACGGCAACCAGGTGGTGGTGCGCGGCCGCGACACGCTCGTCGCCTTCGACACCCCGCTGGTGGCGAACCGCCTCGGCCCGGAGTTCGACGCCGTGGAGCTGGTGATTCTCGGGCACGCCCACGAGGACCACCAAGCGGGGCTGGGCCGGCTGGCGAAGGCGCGCGTGCTCGCCCCGGGCGCCGATCTGCCTGCGGTGCAGAGCTGGGACGGCCTCGCGCGCCACTACGGCTACTCGCCGCCGGTGCTGGCCGCGATGAAGCACAAGGTGGAGCGCGACTTCCACTTCGTGCCGCGGCCGGACGCTCAGGCCTACGACGACGGCGCGCTGTGGGATCTGGGAGGCGCCCGCGTGCGCGCGATCCACATGCCGGGCCACACCGCGGGCCACACG
The DNA here is from genome assembly GCA_964583645.1 of uncultured Enterobacteriaceae bacterium. Lineage (GTDB taxonomy): Bacteria > Pseudomonadota > Gammaproteobacteria > Burkholderiales > SG8-39 > RBG-16-66-20. The sequence goes on along the minus strand of CAZOWR010000281.1, from coordinate 485 downwards.
GTGCTGCTCGTAGAGCCGGACATGGTCGCGTTCATCGGCGACATCGACCTCTCGGGCTTCGGCCCCTACTACGGCGACGCCTGCTCGGACCTGCCGGCGTTCCGGAGCACGCTCGAGCGGGTCGCGGACGTCCCGGCGCGCGCCTGGGTCACCTCGCATCACAAGGGCGTGCTCACCGAGCGCGGCGAGTTCCTGCGGCTGCTCGCCGCGTTCCGCGACAAGATCGAGGTGAGGGAGCGCGCGATCGAGGCTTTCCTGCGCCGGCGCCCGGCCACGCTCGAGGAGCTGGTCGCGCACCGCTTCCTCTACCCGCCCGAGCACCAGGAGGTTTTCGTCGAGGACGTGGAGCGGAACACGATCCGCAGGCACCTCGATGCGCTCGCCGCCGCGGGGCGCGCCGCGTTCGACGGCGAGCGCTGGCGCGCGATGCCCGCCTAGCCCGGATATTTCATGAGTAGTGGATAGCCTCGTTCGCGTCGTGAGGC
>CAZOWR010000280.1:0-3529 GCA_964583645.1 uncultured Enterobacteriaceae bacterium | reverse complement strand
GCGATCCTCTCGGACAACTCGGTCGACCACGCGCTGCTCGCGCTCGGCGCGATGCACGTCGGCGTCCCGGTGGCGCCGATCTCGCCCGCCTACTCGCTCATGTCGCGCGATCACGCCAAGCTCAAGGCGATCTTCGAGCTGCTGCGCCCCGGGCTGGTGTACGCCGCCGACCCGCAGAAGTTCGCGCCCGCGCTCGCCGCGGTGCAGGCGCGGGCCACGCCGCTCGCCGAGCTGCTCGAGACCAATCCCGGCTCGACGCTCGAGCGCGAGCATGCCGCGGTACGCCCGGACACGGTGGCCAAGATCCTCTTCACCTCGGGCTCCACCGGCGCGCCCAAGGGCGTGATCAATACCCACGGCATGCTCTGCGCCAACCAGCAGATGCTGGCTCAGGGGTGGCCGTTCGTGGAGGACCGGCCCCCGGTGATCGTCGACTGGCTGCCCTGGAGCCACACCTTCGGCGGCAACCACAACTTCAACATGGTGCTGAGGAACGGCGGCACGCTGTACGTGGACGGCGGCAAGCCGGCGCCGGGGCTCATCGAGGCGACGGCGAGGAACCTGGCGGAGATGTCGCCGACGATGTACTTCAACGTGCCGCGCGGCTTCGACCTGCTGCTGCCGCTCCTCGAGTCCGACGCGGCGCTGCGCGCGCGCTTCTTTCGCGAGCTCGACCTCGTGTTCTACGCCGGCGCGGCGCTGCCGCAGAACCTCTGGGAGCGCATCGAGCGGCTCGCCGCGCAGGCGGGCAGCCGCCCCGCCATGCTCTCGGCATGGGGCTCCACCGAGACCTCCCCGCTCGCCACCCAGGTGCACTTCCCGATCGAGCGCGCCGGCGTGATCGGCCTGCCGGTCGCGGGCTGCGAGCTGAAGCTGCTGCCGGCCGCGGGCAAGCTCGAAGTGCGGGTGCGCGGGCCGAACGTCACGCCGGGGTACTACCGGCGCGAGGACCTGACGCGCGCCGCGTTCGACGAGGAGGGCTTCTACCGCATCGGCGATGCGGTGAAGCTCGCCGACCCGGCGGATGCCGCGCGCGGCATCGTGTTCGACGGCCGCGTCGCGGAGGACTTCAAGCTCGCCACCGGGACCTGGGTGCACGTCGGCGCCGTGCGCGTGCAGCTGATCGCCGCGGGCAACCCGCTCATCCAGGACGCGGTGATCACGGGGCACGACCGTGACGAGGTCGGCGCGCTCGTGTTCCTCAACCCGGCCGCGGCGAAGGATCTGCCGGCCGAGGAGCTGCGCGCCCGGATCGCCGCGGCGCTGCGCGCCCTGGGCGGCGGCAGCTCGATGCACCCGGTGCGCGCGCTCGTCATGGGCGATCCGCCGTCCATCGACGCCAACGAGATCACCGACAAGGGCTACATGAACCAGCGCGCGGTGCTGGAGCGGCGTGCGGCGCTCGTAGAGACGCTCTACAGCGGTTCCCCCGAGGTGATCCGGCCGTGAGCGGCCTGCGTGTCGGGCCGCCACGACGGCCTGACCCGGATGCCTACGTCTTCTTCTTCTTTTCCCTGCGCTTCATGCCCGGCCTGACCTCGCCGGGCACGGCCTTCGACGACTTGCCCTCGGCCTGACCGGCGCTCGGGAGAGCGGGCGGCGCGCCCTTGCCCGAGGAGCCCGAGCCGATCGTGGAGGTGGTGCCGCCGGTCATCGGCGCGGGCTTGACGTTCACGCCCTTCGGCTTCTCGCCGTAGTACACCTTGCCCTGGTCGTCGACCCACTTCTGCGCCGCGCACAGCGGGCTGAACAGCAGCGCGGCGAGCAGCACGGCGAGCGCTCTCATGGCCGCCATTCTACCCCGCATTCACTTCGCCCCGCGGCGCATCAGCATGCGCTCGAGCGACTTCGACTGCGCCGCGAGCGCGAGGCTGAGCGGCGTGGTGCCGCTCGAGCTCTTCGCGTTCACGTCCGCACCGTTGTCGATGAGGTACTCGGCAACCTCGAGCCGCCCGTAGAGGACGGCCGTGTGCAGCGGCGTGGTGCCGCTCTTGGTGCGGCTGTTGACGTCGGCGCCGCGCTTCAGCAGCACGTCGACCAGCGTCACCTTGCCCATCATCACGGCGTAGTGCAGCGGCGAGGCGCCCGCGCCCGGGTCCTTGGCCTCGATGTCCGTGCCCTGCTCGATGAGCTTGAGCGCCGCCGCGTCCTCGCCGCGCGCGATCGCCGCGTGCAGCGATTGCGGCGTGGCCTGCGCGCTCGGCGTCGCGCTCACGGGCGGAGGCGGCGTCGCGGCGCGTTCGCGCGAGGACGGCGCAGGCTGCGGCGCCTCTAAGGGGCGAGGCGCCTCGGACGGGGTCTCCTGCGGCGGCGGCAGCTCCGCCTCGTGAGGCGTGAAAATCGAGCGGAAGATCCCCTTGAGGGCTTCGCCGAGGCCCTCGAGCAGCTGTCCGGGCCCCTCGGGGGCCTGCGACGGCGGCTCCTGCTGCGCGCGCAGCGGGAGCGCCGCGGCGGCAAGCGCCGCGAGCACGGCCACCCTCCTCAACCAGGCGCGCATCCCCTGTTTTCCCCCGCCGGCCATGATAACTCCGGACCGCTACTCGATCACTCCGAGCCTGCCGTTGTGGCTGCCCACGTACCAGTACCTGCCCTCGGCATCCACGATCGCCTTGCGGATGCCCACGCCACTCGAGGGCAGCTTGAAGACCCGGAACGTCTCGAGCTTGGGGTCGAACAGCGCGACCGTGTCGGTGTCGATCTCGTTGGCCCATACGCGCCCCGCCCCGTCCACGGTGACCGCGTAGGGGCCGGCGCGCGACCCGGCCGGCATGGGGTACTGCCTCACCACCTTCATGGCCGTGGGGTCGACCTTCGCCAGCACCCCGCCGCCGTAGTAGGTCACCCAGAGCGTGCCATCGGGCGCGGCGGCAATGCGACGCGGCCGCGTGCCGGAACCGGTGAGGATCTCGGCCGTCTTGCCGCTCTTCGGGTCGTACACGCCCAGCGAGTTCACGCTCATGCGGCAGACCCAGATGCGGCCCTGACGGTCGATCGCCAGACCATAGGGCCCGCCCGGCATCGGGATCTCGCTCACCTTGCCGGTCCTGCGCTCGAGCTTGCCGAGGTAGCCGCCGCCCTGGCCGGTGAACCAGACGTTGCCCTCGGCGTCGAGCACCGCCGTGTGCGGGTTACCCCCGCGCGACGGCGTGAAGTGGCTCACCACCTTGCCGGTCGCGGGGTCAAGCTCGCCGATCGAGCCGTCGCCGTTGCCGGTGTAGAACACCTTGCCGTCCTGCGCCACCACCAGGCCGTGCGGGCGCGCGCCCTCGGGGAGGTCCCATTCCCTGAAGGCCTGCGTGCGCGGGTCGAAGCGCGCGATGCGGTTGCCGGCCATCACCGCGATGTAGATGCTGCCGTCGGGCGCGGGCGCCGGGTCGCGCGCGAAGCGCGGCGTGGGCACCGGCCACTCGGTGATCTTGCCCGCGATCGCGCGGCTGCCCGCGGCGACGCCGTAGTTCGAGCCGCCGGCGATCGCAAGCGTCGAGGCAAGGCACAGCGCGAGCAGCATCCCCGCGGCTCGAACCTCGAG
>CAZOWR010000279.1:0-3545 GCA_964583645.1 uncultured Enterobacteriaceae bacterium | reverse complement strand
TGTGCAGCTCGAAGTCCGCCTTGGGCGGGATCGAGCCCGTCTCGCGCACGATCCACGGCCGCAGCGACTCGGCGTGCGCCTCGAGCAGTTGCGCCGCGCGCCGCAGCACCGCGGCGCGCTGCTCGGCGGGCGTCGCCGCCCACTCGGGCTGCGCGGCCGCGGCGGCGGCTGCCGCCTCGCGCACGTCCTCGGCGTCCGCGACGCCGACCTCGGTCAGCACCTTGCCGGTCGCCGGCTCGAGCACCTCGCGCGAGCCGCCCTTCGCCATCTGCCAGCGGCCGGTGAAGAGCTTGCCTTTCCAGGCGTTCTCGGCGGCGATGGTCACCGCGGTGGTCTGCTGCTGGGCCATGAAGAGTCCTCCCTTCCAGGTGAGCGTTCCGGGCCTGCGCTCGGCGCCGAGGTAGGCCGCGCGCAGCTGCTCGGACTTGAGCAGCCTGCCTGCGGGGCCTTTCATCACCACCGCGCCGCGCTCGATGACGTACGCGCCTTGCGCGATCGCGAGCGCCTTGGCGACATTTTGCTCTACGAGCAGGATGGTGACGCCGTCGTCGCGTATGCGGCGCACGATCGCGAGCAGCTCGTCGACCATCCTCGGCGCGAGGCCGAGCGAGGGCTCGTCGAGCATCAGGAGGCGCGGCCGGCCCATGAGGGCGCGGCCCACGGCGAGCATCTGCTGCTCGCCGCCCGACATCGTGCCGGCGAGCTGCGCCCGGCGCTCGGCGAGCCGCGGGAAGAGCTCGAGCACGCGCTCAAGGCGCGCCTCGCGCTCGCCTCGCGGCAGGAGGTAGCCCCCCAGCTCGAGGTTCTCCCGTACCGTCATCTGGGGAAACAGCTGCCTCCCCTCGGGCACCTGGGCGAGGCCCCGCGAGACGATCGCCGAAGGGGCCTCGGGCAGCGGCGCGCCGTCGAACAGCACCTCTCCGGTCCGCGGGATCAGGCCCGAAACCGCGCGCAAGAGCGTCGTCTTGCCGGCGCCGTTGGAGCCGACCACGACGGTCAGCTCGCCTGGCGGCGCCTCGAGGCTCACGCCATCGAGCACGCGGATGCCGCCGTAGCCCGCGCAGAGCCCGCGCACCGCCAGCCCGGCGCTCACGCGGCCTCCCGCACCGGCTCGCCCTCCTCGCCGAGGTAGGCCTCGATCACCCCGGGGTCCCTGGCCACCGCGCGCGGGTCGCCATCCGCGATCTTGCGTCCCTGGTGCAGCACCGCGACGCGCTCCACGTGGCTCATCAGCATGCGCACGGCGTGCTCGATCCAGATCACGGCCACGCCCAGCTCGTCGCGCACGCGCCGGATGAGCTGCGCCGCGCCGTCGATCTCCGCGTGCGTGAGGCCGGCGGCGATCTCGTCCAGGAGCAGCACGCGCGGGCGCGCGCCGAGCGCCATGCCGATCTCGAGCAGGCGCTGGCGCGCGGGCGTGAGCGCGCCGGCGGGCACCTCGGCGGCGGCCTCCAGGCCGAGGACGCCGAGGATGGTGCCCGCGTCGTCGAACGCGTGGTGCGCGTGCGCGCGCGTTCTGCCCGCGAACTCCAGGCCGAAGCGCACGTTCTGCTCCGCCGTCATCTCGCGAAACACCCGCGGCGTCTGGAAGGTGCGCGCCACGCCGTGGCTGGCGAAAACATGCGGCGCTCTGCCGGTGAGGTCCTCGCCCCCTACGAGCAGGCGCCCCTCATCGGGCTCGAGCACCCCGGAGAGCGCGTGGAAGAACGTCGTCTTGCCGGCGCCGTTGGGGCCGATGAGGCCCACCAGCTCCCCGTGGCGCACTTCCAGGTCGACGCGGTCCACGGCCACGAGGCCGCCGAAGCGCACCGTGATCGCGCGCGCCGCGAGCAGGACTTCAGCGGGCACCGGCCCTCCAGAAGCGGCGCTGCAGCAGCGAGGCCAGCCCCCCCGGCAGGTAGAGGATCAGCACGATCAGCAGGAGCCCCAGCAGGATCAGGAACACATAGGGGAAACGCAGGCGCAGGAACTCGCTCACCAGGGTAAAGAAGACCGCGGAGACGATCGGCCCGAGGAGCGTCTGCGCGCCGCCCAGCATCGCGATCAGCACGGTCTGGAAGCCGATGAACGGGTTGAACACCGAGAGCGGCTCGATGTAGGTCCAGCGCACCGCCATCGCCGCGCCCAGCGCCCCGGGGAAGAACGCCGAAGCCGAGAAGGCGAGCACCTTGACGCGGCGCGTCGCCACGCCGAGCGTCTGCGCGCGCTCTTCGTCCGAGCCGATGCCGCGCAGCGCGGTGCCGAGCCGGCTCGAGCGCACCAGGATCGCGGTCGCGGCCGCGGCGAGCGCGAGCGCGAGCACCGTCCAGTAGATCACCGCGTTCTCCGGCGGGTCGCCGATGATGCGGCCCGCAGTGTGGAAGTACGTCTTCTCGGTGTAGGTGATCGAGTGCAACGCGAGCTCTCCCAGGCCGAAAGTGATCACCGCGAAGTATGCGCCGCGCAGGTGCAGCACGCCTGCGCCGATGAGGGCGGCGAACGCCGATCCGGCGAGGCCGCCCGCGAGCACCGCCGCGCCGTAGGGCAGCGTGCCGAGGCTCCAGGCGGTGACGTAGGCGCCCAGGCCGAAGAACGCCGAGGTGGCGAGCGAGAGGTAGTTGGTGGGCCCGCAGAACATCGCCCAGCTCAGCGCGAGCGCCGCGTACATCAGGCAACTGAGCGCGAGCGCGAGCAGGAAATCCGACAGCAGCCAGGGCGCAGCCGCGAGCACGACGCCGCAGGCAAGCGTCGCAAGCAGCTGCTCGCGCGTCGTTTTCATCGGGAGAACAGGCCCTTGGGCCGCGCCAGGAGCACCGCCACGAGCACCCCGTAGGAGAGCACCATCTTGAGCGAGGGGCTGGTGAAGTGCATGCCGAAGGCCTCGACCAGCCCCAGGATGAAGCCCCCGAGCAGGCTGCCGAGCGCGCTGCCCAGGCCCCCGAGCGTGATGACGATGAGCGCGGTCACGGTATAGGGCTCGCCCATCGAGGGCGAGATCTCGTAGACCATCGAGAGCAGCCCCCCGGCGACGCCGGCGAGCGCGAGCCCGGCTCCGAACACCACCGGGTGCAGGGTGCGGGTGTCGATGCCCACGAGCTGCGCCCCGGCGGGCGACTGCATCATCGCGCGCACCGCCTTGCCCAACATGGTCCAGCGCAGCAGCGCGAGCAGCGCCAGGCTCGCCGCCACCGCGAAGCCGAACACCGCCAGGCGGTTGGCCTGGAAGCGCGCCCCCGCGATCTCGACCGGCTCTACGAGGTAGGAGTAGCCGCGCAGGTCCGCGCCCCAGGCGAGGTAGACCGCGTTCTGCACCAGGAACATCAGGCCGAAGCCGACCAGCAGGCTCCTCGCCTCGATCACCTCGACCGCGGGGGCGGTGCGCGCGATGCGCTGGAAACAGAGCCGATACACCACCAGGCCGAGCGCGAAGAGCGCGAGCGCCACCAGCGGCATGAGGGCGAAGGGGTTCACCCCGAACGTGGTGTGCGCGAGCCAGGTGAGGTAGGCGCCCAGCATCAGGAACTCGCCGTGCGAGATGTTCATGATGCGCATCAGCCCGTACTGCA
>CAZOWR010000278.1:0-3589 GCA_964583645.1 uncultured Enterobacteriaceae bacterium | reverse complement strand
ACGCCCGCGCCCGCTGCCGCGGCTCCCGCGCCGGCGCCGGTGCCCGCCCCGGCGCCTGCCGAGCCGGGCGTGGAGGGACACGTGGTCAAGTCGCCGATGGTCGGCACCTTCTACCGGGCGCCCTCGCCCGAGGCGAAGCCCTTCGTCGAGGTCGGCCAGGCGGTGAAGGAGGGCGACATCCTGTGCGTGATCGAGGCCATGAAGCTGATGAACGAGATCGAGGCCGACGCCGCGGGCACGGTGCGCGCCGTGATGGTGGAAAACGGCCAGCCGGTCGAGTACGGCCAGCCGCTGTTCCTGCTCGCCTAGATGTTCGAGAAGATCCTCATCGCCAACCGCGGCGAGATCGCGCTGCGCATCCAGCGCGCCTGCCGCGAGCTCGGCATCCGCACGGTGGTGGTGCACTCGGAGGCCGACACCGAGGCGAAGTACGTCAAGCTCGCCGACGAGTCGGTGTGCATCGGGCCGGCGCCGGCGGCGCAGAGCTACCTCAACATCCCGGCGATCATCAGCGCGGCCGAGGTCACCGACGCCGAGGCGATCCACCCCGGCTACGGGTTCCTCGCCGAGAACGCCGATTTCGCGGAGAAGGTCGAGGCGAGCGGCTTCGTCTTCATCGGCCCGCGGGCCGAGAACGTCCGGCTGATGGGCGACAAGGTGAGCGCCAAGCGCGCGATGCTCAAGGCGGGCGTGCCGGTGGTGCCGGGGTCCGACGGCGCGCTGCCCGAGAGCGGCCCCGAGATCGTCAAGACCGCGCGGCGGCTGGGCTACCCGGTGATCATCAAGGCCGCGGGCGGGGGCGGCGGGCGCGGCATGCGCGTGGTGCACACCGAGGCGGCACTGCTCGCCGCGGTAAGCCTGACGCGCCAGGAGGCCCAGGCCGCGTTCGCCAACCCGACCGTGTACCTGGAGAAGTTCCTCGAGAACCCGCGGCACATCGAGGTCCAGGTGCTGGCCGACGAGCACAGGAACGCGGTCCACCTGGGCGAGCGCGACTGCTCGATGCAGCGCCGCCACCAGAAGGTCATCGAGGAGGCGCCCGCCCCCGAGCTGCCCGCCAAGCTGCGCGAGAGGATCGGCGAGCGCTGCGCGGACGCCTGCCGCCGCATCGGCTACCGCGGCGCCGGCACCTTCGAGTTCCTGTTCGAGGACGGCCAGTTCTATTTCATCGAGATGAACACCCGCATCCAGGTCGAGCACCCGGTGACCGAGATGATCACCGGCGTGGACCTCGTGCAGCAGCAGATCCGCATCGCGGCGGGCGAGAAGCTCGCGCTGCGCCAGAAGGACGTGGAGTTGCGCGGCCACGCGCTCGAGTGCCGCATCAACGCCGAGGACCCCTACGACTTCACGCCCTCGCCCGGGCGCATCACCTCCTACCATCCGCCGGGAGGGCCCGGCATCCGCGTCGACTCGCACGCCTACGCCGGCTACGTGGTGCCGCCCTACTACGATTCCATGGTCGGCAAGGTGATCGCCTACGGCGCCAACCGGGAGCAGGCCATCCGGCGCATGCGCATCGCGCTCTCCGAGATGGTGGTCGAGGGCATCGCGACCAATATCCCGCTGCACCGCGACCTGCTCGCGGACAGCCGCTTCCTGCGCGGCGGCACCTCCATCCACTACCTCGAGCAGAAGCTCGCCGAGGAGGAGAAGAAGAGGTAGCCGCATGGCCTGGCAGGCGATCACCTTCGAGCTGGATGGCGGGCGCGCCGAGGCGATGGCGGGGGAGGTCGCGCGGGCCTATGGCGCGGCGTTCGAGGTGAGCCGCGCCGCGGCCGAGGCGGGCTGGGTGCTGCTGGAGGGGCGGCGGCGGTGAGCGCCGAGCTGAGCACGCGCTGCCCGCGCTGCGCCACGGTGTTCCGCGTGCTGCCGGCGCAGCTCGCGGCGCGCGGCGGCAAGGTGCGCTGCGGCAGGTGCGCGCAGGTCTTCGACGGCGTCGGCGCGCTGCTCGAGGAGCGGCCCGCGGCGCCGGGCGCCGAGCCCGAAGCCGAGGCCTCGCCGCAGCTCGCGCTCTTCGAGGCGGCGCGCCGCGCCCCCGTGATCGCGCCCGCCATGGACGCGGCCAACGAGGAGCTGCCGGTGCCCGATTTCCTCGAGGGGGCGCCGCCGCCGCCGCGGCACCGCCTCGCCTGGGGTCTCGCCGCGCTCGCCGCGCTCCTCGCGCTCGCCACGCAAGCGGCGTACCACTACCGCACCGAGCTCGCGGTGCTGGCGCCGGAGGCGCGCCCGCTCCTCGAGGCGGCGTGCGCGCGCCTGCGCTGCAGCGTGCGGCTGCCGCGCCGCCCCGATCTCATGGCGATCGAGTCCTCCGACCTGCAGGCCGAGGGCCGGCGCGAGAACGTGATCCTGCTGAACGCCGTCATCCGCAACCGCGCGCCCTTCCCCCAGGAGCTCCCGGCGCTGGAACTGACGCTCACCGACGAGCGCGACCGGGCGGTGGTCAGGCGCGTGCTCTCGCCCGCCGACTATCTCGAGGCGGGCGAGCCGGCGCGCATCGCGCGCGGGATCGCCCCCGGCGCCGAGCAGGTGCTGCGCGTGTACCTCGACAAGAGCCTGGTGCCGGCCGTGGGCTATCGCCTCTACCTCTTCTTCCCGTGAGCCCGCGCATCCTGGTCACCGGCTCGATCGCCTACGACACCATCATGGTGTTCCCGGACCGCTTCCGCAACCACCTGCTCGCCGACCAGCTGCACATCCTCAACGTGTGCTTCGTGGCGCCCGAGATGCGGCGCGAGTTCGGCGGCACCGCCGGCAACATCGCCTACAACCTGAAGCTGCTCGGCGCCGACCCGCTCGTGATGGCCACCGTAGGCGAGGACATCGGGCCCTACCTCGAGCGGCTCGCCGCGCTCGGCATCCCGGCCGGGCTGCTCAAGCGCATCCCCGGGCAGTTCACCGCGCAGGCGTTCATCACCACCGATCTGGACGACAACCAGATCACGGCCTTCCACCCCGGGGCGATGGCGCGCTCGCACGATAACCACGTGAGCGCGGAGCTCGGCGCCGCGCTCGCCATCGTCGGCCCGGACGGCAAGGAGGGGATGCTGCAGCACGCGCGCGAGTGCGCCGCGGCGGGGATCCCCTTCCTCTTCGACCCCGGGCAGAACATGCCGCTGTTCTCGCGCGAGGAGATGGAGGAGATGCTGCGGCTCGCCGGCTACCTGGCGATGAACGATTACGAGGCGCGCCTGCTGGAGGAGAAGTGCGGCAGGCCCGTGGCCGAGATCGCGCGCGGGGTGCGCGCGCTCGCCGTGACGCTGGGCGGGGAGGGCTCCACCATCCTCGCCGGCGGAGAGCGCCACGACATCCCGCCGGTAAAGGCCGCGGGCCTCGCCGATCCCACGGGCTGCGGCGACGCCTACCGCGCGGCGCTGCTCTACGGCATCGCGCAGGGCTGGGACTGGCCGCGCAGCGGGCGGCTGGGCTCGGTGCTCGGCGCGATCAAGATCGCGCACCGCGGGCCGCAGAACCACCGGCCTGCACGCGCCGAGATCGCGGCGCGCTACGCCGAGGCTTTCGGCGGCTCGCCCTTCTAGCCGGACTTCGCGGATTCGATCACCGCTGAAGGCAATTTAGCGGTGGCGGT
>CAZOWR010000277.1:0-3650 GCA_964583645.1 uncultured Enterobacteriaceae bacterium | reverse complement strand
GTCATCATCACCATGCGCGCCACCCAGAAGAAGATGATGTCGAAGCCGGTGACCAGCACGGAGGAGGGCAGGAAGGTCTCGAGGTCGTTGGTCTTCTCCGGCCAGCCGAGCGAGGAGAAGGGGACCAGGGCCGAGGAGAACCAGGTGTCGAGCACGTCCGGGTCGCGCTTGAGCGGCCCCGTGACGCCGTGCTTCGCCCGCACCTCCCCTTCCGACCGCCCTACGTAGATCCTTCCCGCCTCGTCGTACCACGCCGGGATCCGGTGGCCCCACCAGAGCTGGCGCGAGATGCACCAGTCCTGGATGTTCTCGAGCCACTGGTTGTAGGTCGTCGTCCAGTGCGACGGGAAGAACCGCACTTCGCCGCTCGCCACCGCTTCCAGCCCCGCTTTCGCGAGCCGTTCCATCTTCACGAACCACTGGTCGGTGAGCATCGGCTCCACGATGACCCCCGTGCGGCCCGAGCGCGGCACGCGCAGGCGGTAGGGCCTCTCGGAGACGAGCAGCTTCTGCGCGCGCAGGTCGAAGAGCACGCGATCGCGCGCCTCGAAGCGGTCGAGCCCCTCGTACCGGGTGCCGCGGATGCGCGCATCGAGCGTCAGGATCTCGATCGCGGGCAGCCCGTGGCGCTGCGCCACCGCCCAGTCGTTGAAATCGTGCGCCGGCGTGATCTTGACGCAGCCGGTGCCGAAGGCCGGGTCGACGTGCTCGTCGGCGATCACCGGGATGGTGCGCCCGGTGAGCGGTAGGGTCACCGTCTTCCCAACCAGCTGCGCGTAGCGCTCGTCCTTCGGGTGCACCGCCACCGCGACGTCCCCGAGCATCGTCTCCGGACGCGTGGTTGCGACACTGACGCTGAAGCCCTCGCCCGGATAGCGGATCTCCCAGATCCTGCCGTCCTCCTCCTCGCTGTCGACTTCGAGATCCGAGACCGCGGTGCCGAGCACCGGGTCCCAGTTGACGAGCCGCTTGCCGCGGTAGACGAGGCCCTCCTCGTAGAGCCGCACGAACACCTCGACCACGGCGCGCGACATCGTCGCGTCCATGGTGAAGTAGCCTGCCTGCTGCCCTTCGGTGTCGGCGAAGGTCCAGTTCCCCGAGGCGCCCAGGCGCCGCATCTGGCGCGTGATGGCGGCGCCGGACTGCTGCTTCCATTCCCAGACGCGCCGCACGAACGCCTCGCGCCCGAGGTCGTGCCGGGAGCGGCCCTCGGCCTCGAGCTGGCGCTCGACCACGATCTGGGTGGCGATGCCGGCGTGGTCGGTGCCCATCACCCAGTTGGCGCGAAAGCCGCGCATGCGGTGGTAGCGGATGAGCGCGTCCATGAGCGTCTGCTGGAAGGCGTGGCCCATGTGCAGCGTCCCGGTGACGTTGGGAGGCGGCAGCTGGATGCAATACGCCGGTGCGCCGTCTCCGGCGCGAGGCGAGAACCACCCCTCGCGCTCCCAGCGCTCGTACCACCCGCCCTCGATGCGGCGCGGATCGAAGCTCTTCTCGAGCGCCATGCGCTAGTCCGCGGGCGGTTTCGCCTCGGGCGCGGCGAGCGCGCGCGCCACGGCCTCGCGCACGGCACGCCGCAGCTCCCGCTCCAGGTCCGCGCGCAGGACGCCGAGCCGCCGGTCGAGCTCGGGCGCGAGGCGCGCCACCAGCGCCCGCTCGAGGTCGGCGGCGAGCCGGTCGGGGCGGGGGCCGGGCGCGGGCGCGGCGGACTCCGCCGCCGGCCCGACGATCTCGGTGAGCAGCGGCACCTCCTCCTCGGCGCTCCTCGCGGCCTCCTGGTGGCGCCGCAGCAGCGCGTCCACCCGCTGCACCAGCGGGTTGGGCTCGCGCGCCTCGTCGCTCACTGCGCCTCCCCGGAAGCGAGGTCGTGGTTGCGCAGCACGCAGCCGGCGGCGCGATAGCGGGCATAGCGCGCCCGCGCCGCCGCGCGCGCCTCCTCCTCGCGCGGCACGACCTCGAGCAGCCGCGCGTGGCGCTCGAACTCCGGCGGGCAATCCGCGTCGAGATTGAGCAGCACGTCGGCAGCCGGCACGCTGCCGGCTGCGGGCGCGATCAGGACCGGCGTGTCGGACGCCAGCGCGTCGCCCACGAGGCAGTGCGGCACGAATGCGGTCGCCGGCCAGGTCCAGAGCATGCGGTCGATGCGCTGCGCGAGCTCGCGCTCCGGGGCGTAGATCACGAGCCTGCGCCCGCGCGCGAGCGCCTTGGCGGCGAGCCGGCACGCCACCTGGAGCCGGTCCGCGGCGTTGAAGTAGAAGTCGACTTCGGTCACGCCCTCTGCCAGGCCCGGCCGAGCGCCAGGCGCACCAGCAGCGGCACCGGGCGCCCGGTGGAGCCCTTCTCGCGCCCGCCGCGCCAGGCGGTGCCGGCGACGTCCAGGTGCGCCCAGCGCAGCTTCTTGGTGAAGCGCCCGAGGAAGCAGGCCGCCGTGACGCTGCCCGCGGGCCGCCCGCCGATGTTCGCCAAGTCCGCGAAGTTGGAGCGCAGCTGCTCCTGGTAGTCCTCCCAGAGCGGCATCTGCCAGACCCGGTCCCAGGCCTCCTCGCCGGCGGCGCGCACGGCGTCGGCGAGCCCCTGGTCGTTGGCGAACAGGCCGCTCGCGACGTGCCCGAGCGCGACGACGCAGGCGCCGGTCAGCGTGGCGACGTCGACCACCGCGGCGGGCCGCAGGCGCGCGCAATAGGCGAGCGCGTCGCACAGGATCAGGCGCCCCTCGGCGTCGGTGTTGAGGATCTCGACGGTCTGGCCCGAGAGCGTCCTGACGATGTCGCCGGGCCGCGTGGCCAGCCCTCCGGGCATGTTCTCGCAGGCCGGAATGACGCCCGCGACGTTGACCGGCGCGCGCATCCCGGCGAGCGCGCGGATCGTGCCCAGCACGCTCCCCGCACCCGACATGTCGTACTTCATCTCGTCCATCTCGCCGGCGGGCTTGAGCGAGATGCCGCCGGTGTCGAAGGTGATGCCCTTGCCCACGAGCGCGAGCGGGCGCGCCCTCCCCGGCCCGCCCGAGTAGCGCAGCACGATGAGCTTCGGCGGCTCGCGCGAGCCGCGGGTCACGGCGACGAGCGCGCCCATGCCGAGCTTGTCCATGTCGCGGCGCTCGAGCACCTGCAGCTCGAGGCCGAAGCGGCGCGCCATCGCGCGCGCCTCCTCGGCGAGGTGCGAGGGCGTGCACAGGTTGGCCGGGCGGTTGCCCAGCGTGCGCGCGAGGTCGACGCCGTCGGCGGTGGCCACCGCCTCCCTGAGCGCCGCCGGCGCGGCGGCGGGCGTCCCGCGCAGCGCGAGCGCCACCTCCAGCAGCGCCGGCGCGCGCGCCTTGTTCTGCGTCTTCAGCTCGTCGAAGCGGTAGAACGCCTCGCGCAGCGCGAGCACCGCGCTGCGAACCCCCCAGCTGCGGTCCCGGCCGGCCACCGCGAAGTCCTCGAGCGCGAGCGTGGCGTGCTTCGCCCCGAGCTCCTTCAGCGCGGCCGCCGCCCCGCGCAGCGCGTCGCGCAGCGCGCCGACCTCGAGCGCAGCGCCTTCGCCCAGGCTTACCAGCAGGACGCGCTCGGCCGCGATGCCGCCGACGCCGCGCAGCAGCAGCGTCGCGCCCGCCTTGGCGGCGAGGTCGCCCTGCGCCAGCACGCGCCGCAGCGCGCCTCGCGCGGCGC
>CAZOWR010000276.1:0-3650 GCA_964583645.1 uncultured Enterobacteriaceae bacterium | reverse complement strand
GCATCAACTACTTAACCCTCGCCGACCCCTCGAATCCGCGAAGTCCGGCTAGGCCCGGCCGCTACTGCTTCTTCTCCAGGTTCGCGCGGTTGATCTCGACCTTGCCGCGCGCGCGCAGCGCCGCCAGGTAGGCCTGCAGCTGGCGCTCGCCCGCCTCGCGCGCGATGCGGTCGATCTCCTCGGCCTTCTCGGCGTCCGGGCGCGCCTGCGCCGGCAGCACGCGGGCGACCCGGTACAGCACGTAGCCCTGCGCGCCGCGCTCCAGGCCGGCGTATCCCGGGAGCTTCGCCGCCGGCAGCGCCATGATCCGCTGCAGCGCCGCCTCGGGCAGGCCCTGCGGATCGCGCCGCGAGGCCGCCTTCGAGGGGCCCCAGCGCACGCCGGCCTCCCCGCCCTTGGCGAGGCGCGCGAGCTTCGCCGCCCCGTCCTCGCGCGCCAGCCGCCCCGCTTCCTCGCCGCGGAACGCCTGCTCCACCTCGGGCCGTGCCTCCTCGAAGGAGCGCTCGGCCGCCGGCCGGTGCTCGAGCACGCGCGCCGCCGCGAGCACCCCCGGCGCCACCTCGATCGCGTCGGTGTTGCGGCGCTGCTGCACGGCGTCGGACGAGAGGATCGCCGCCAGCAGCTTGGGGTGCGCGAACGGGCCGGCGGCCGGCGCGCCGCGCGCGATCCAGCCGCTCGCCTGGGGCTTCAGCTTGAAGCGCGCGGCCGCCGGCGCGAGGCTGTCGGACTGCTCGTAGACCAGGTTGCTGAACGCCTCGGCGGCCTCCGCGAAGCGGCGCGCGCCCTTCTGCTTCACGATCTCGGCGGCGAGCTCGGCGCGCAGCTCATCGAGCGGCCGTGCGCTCCCCGAGCGCACCTTGGCGAGCCGGACGACGTGAAAGCCGAACTCCGTCTCCACCACCTCGCTCAGCTCGCCCGGCCTGAGCCTGAAGATCGCCTCCTCGAGCTTCGGGCTCGCGAGCGAGCCCTTCGCGTTCATGCCCAGGTCGCCGCCCACCGCGGCCGAGCCCGGGTCCTGCGAGTGCTGCTTCGCCAGCTCGGCGAAGCGCTCGGGGGACCGGCGCGCCTGCGCGAGCACCTTCTGCGCCGCCTCGCGCGTCTCCAGCAGAATATGGCTCGCGCGGCGCTGCTCGGCGGTGGCGAGCTGTGCGGCGCGCGCCTCGTAGGCGTTGCGGATCTCCTCCTCGCTGGCGCTCTCGGCGCGCGCCAGCTCCCCGGCCGAGAGCACGAGGTACTCGGCGCGCACGCGCTCCGGGAGCCGGAAGCGCGCGCGGTTCGCCTCGAACCAGCGGCGCAGCTGCGCCTCGTCCGCCTGGACCTGCGCCGCGTAGTCCTCCGGGGCGAAGCGCGCCTCGCTCACCTCGCGGCGCTGGCCCTCGAGCGCGAGCAGCCGCTCGGCGAGCGCGCGCGACTGGATCGAGGTGCCCGAGACCGACGCCAGCAGCCGCGCCACCGGGAGCCGCGCCTGCAGCAGCGCCACGTTGCCCTCGTCCGAGAGACCCTGCAGCCGCAGGTAGGCGGCGTAGCGCTCGGGCGAGAACTTGCCGCCGGACTGGAACTCGGGCGCGCGCCTGAGCTCGGCGATCACCGCCTCCTTCGAGAGCATGAGGCCGCCGCCGGCGGCCTCGGCGGCGAGCAGCCGCTCCGCGATCAGCCCGTCGAGCACGCGAGCGCGCAGCTCGGGGGAGTCGAGCGCCTCGGGCTCGACGCTGCGTCCCAGGATCTCGCGCAGCTGGTCCTGCTGGCGGCGCAGCGCCTCGCCGAACTCGCGCTGCGTGATGCCGCCGCCTTCGACCGTCGCGACGTCGCTGGCGCCGCCCACCGAGCGCGTGTAGGACTCCAGGCCGAAGAACGCGAACGGGATGATCACGATCACGAGGACGATCTGCAGCAGGCGCTTGTGCTTGGCGACGTAGTCGAACATGGGCGGCTAGGAGGAAGAGCGTTGGCGGAGCGGACGGGACTCGAACCCGCGACCCCCGGCGTGACAGGCCGGTATTCTAACCAACTGAACTACCGCTCCTTCTGGTGGGTGCTGACGGGATCGAACCGCCGACCCTCGCCTTGTAAGGGCGACGCTCTACCGCTGAGCTAAGCACCCTTTACGGCGTCCCCGCGAAAAGGGGCGCTAGTTTACTGCGTCCTTGAGCGCCTTGCCAGCGCGAAAGCGCGGCACGCGCGCCGCCTGGATGCGCAGCGCCTCTCCGGTGCGCGGGTTGCGCCCGGTGCGCGCCTCGCGGCGCCCGACGTAGAAGGTGCCGAAGCCGGCGAGCGTCACGCTGCCGCCTTTCTTCAGCGTCGACTTGACGGCGCCGACGAGCGCATCGACCGCGCGCTCGGCGGCCGAGCGCGAGATCTCGGCGGCCTGCGCGATCTGCTCGACCAGGTCCGACTTGTTCACGCGCGGCTAGTGCTTCACCGCGGCGGGCTTGTCGCCCTCGCCCTTGGGCAGCGGCGCCACCTCGACCGGCTCCGGCATCGGCTCGGGCCGGCGCTCCAGGGTGCGCTCCAGCACCTGGTCGATCCACTTCACCGGCACGATCTCGAGCCGGTTCTTGACGTTGTCCGGGATCTCGACCAGGTCCTTCACGTTCTCGTCCGGGATCAGCACCGTCTTGATGCCGCCGCGGTGCGCCGCCAGCAGCTTCTCCTTCAGGCCGCCGATCTGCAGCACCTCGCCGCGCAGCGTGATCTCGCCCGTCATGGCGACGTCGGCCCGCACCGGGATGCCGGTCAGCACCGAGACCATCGCGGTGGCGATGCCGATGCCGGCGCTCGGCCCGTCCTTGGGCGTGGCGCCCTCGGGCAGGTGCACGTGGATGTCGTTCTTCTGGTAGAACTCCTCGTTCACCCCCAGCTTGCGCGAGCGGTTGCGCACCACCGACAACGCGGCCTGGATCGACTCCTGCATCACCTCGCCGAGCTTGCCGGTGGTGATGGTCTTGCCCTTGCCGGGCATGGTCACCGCCTCGATGGTGAGCAGCTCCCCGCCCACCTCGGTCCAGGCGAGCCCGGTCACCTGGCCGACCTGGTTCGCCTTCTCGGCCATGCCGAAGGTGAACTTGCGCACGCCGAGCGACTTGTCGAGGTTGCGCGGCGTCACCATGATGCGCTTGACCTTGCCGTCGGACTCCTGCTTGTCGACCAGCAGCTGCTTCACCGCCTTGCGGCAGATCTTGGAGATCTCGCGCTCCAGGCTCCTCACGCCCGCCTCGCGCGTGTAGTAGCGCACGATGTCGCGGATCGCGCTTTCCGACACCGCCAGCTCGCCCTCCTTCAGCCCGTTGTTCTTCATCTGCTTGGGCAGCAGGTACTTGATGCCGATGTTCATCTTCTCGTCCTCGGTGTAGCCCGAGAGGCGGATCACCTCCATGCGGTCGAGCAGCGGCGGCGGGATGTTGAGCGTGTTGGCGGTGGCGACGAACATCACCTCCGAGAGGTCGAACTCGACCTCGACGTAGTGATCGGTGAAGGTGTGGTTCTGCTCCGGGTCGAGCACCTCGAGGAGCGCCGAGGACGGGTCGCCGCGCCAGTCCATGCCCATCTTGTCCACTTCGTCGAACAGGAACAGCGGGTTCCGGACGCCGACTTTGGACATGTTCTGCAGGATCTTGCCCGGCATCGAGCCGATGTAGGTCCTGCGGTGGCCG
>CAZOWR010000275.1:0-3754 GCA_964583645.1 uncultured Enterobacteriaceae bacterium | reverse complement strand
TACTCGCCACCTTCACCGTGATCGCGGCGCTGCTGCCGATGGCCTTCGTCAGCGGCCTCATGGGGCCCTACATGAGCCCGATCCCGATCAACGCCAGCATGGGCATGCTGATCTCGCTCGCCATCGCGTTCACCGTCACGCCCTGGCTCGCGCTCAAGCTCCTGCGTGCGACCGGACACCCCGTTACCGGGGCGGGCTGGCTGGACCGGGTCTTCGGCAAGCTGCTCGACCCGTTCATCGCCTCGGCGCGCAGCCGGCGGCGCCTGGGCTACGCGGTGCTCGCGCTCATCGCCGGCTCGGTGTCGCTCGCCGGGTTCCAACTCGTGGTGCTGAAGATGCTGCCCTTCGACAACAAGTCGGAGTTCCAGGTGGTGGTCGACATGCCCGCGGGGACCCCGGTTGAGATCACCGCCGCGGCGCTGCACGAGCTGGGCGCGATGCTTGCCACGGTTCCCGAGGTGACCGACTACCAGGCCTACGCGGGCACCGCCTCGCCGATCAACTTCAACGGCCTGGTGCGCCAGTACTACCTGCGCGAGGCCGCCGAGCTCGGCGACCTGCAGGTGAACCTCGCGCCCAAGTCCGCGCGCGGCCGCCAGAGCCACGAGATCGCTCAAGGGCTGCGCCCGGCGCTGGAGGCGATCGGCGCGCGCTGGGGCGCGAAAGTGAAGGTGGTGGAGGTGCCCCCGGGGCCGCCGGTGCTCTCGCCGATCGTCGCCGAGGTCTACGGGCCGGAGGAGGCGGGCAGAGCGCGGGTCGCGAGGCGCGTGCGCGAGGCGCTCGCCGCCACGCCCGGGATCGTCGCGCTGGACGACTCGGTAGAGGAGGCGGCGCCGCGCCTGCACCTGAGGGTGGACCAGGCGAAAGCCTCGCTCGCGGGCGTGGCGGCACGCGACGTCGTCGAGGCGCTGCGCGCCGGGCTCTCGGGGGCGGACGTCACGCCGCTGCACGACGGCCACTCCAAGTACGAGGTGCCGGTGCGCATCACGCTGCCGGCTGAGCGGCGCGGGGACCTGGACGAGCTCCTCAAGCTCGCGGTGCGCTCCACCTCCGGGGAGCTGGTGCCGCTCTCGGAGCTGGTGCGCGCCTCCGCGAGCGAGCGCGACCGGCCGATCCACCACAAGGACCTGCTGCCGGTCGTCTACGTGATCGCCGACCAGGCGGGGCGCGTGGACAGCCCGCTCTACGGCATGTTCGCCTCGCGCGAAAGAGTGGCAAAAGCGGCGGCGGGCGAGGGCGGCGCGCTCGGCGAGTACTTCATCCGCCAGCCGCCGGATCCGTATCGCGAGTACGCCATCAAGTGGGACGGCGAGTGGCAGGTGACCTACGAGACTTTCCGCGACATGGGGCTCGCCTACGCAGTGGGCCTGGTGCTGATCTACCTGCTGGTGGTGGCACAGTTCAGGTCCTACCTCGTGCCCCTGGTCATCATGGCGCCGATCCCGCTCAC
Source organism: uncultured Enterobacteriaceae bacterium (assembly GCA_964583645.1). Classification (GTDB taxonomy): domain Bacteria; phylum Pseudomonadota; class Gammaproteobacteria; order Burkholderiales; family SG8-39; genus RBG-16-66-20. The sequence goes on along the minus strand of CAZOWR010000275.1, from coordinate 2,304 downwards.
CGTGATCGGGGTGATGCCGGGGCACGCCCTGCTCGGCGCGAACTTCACCGCCACCTCGATGATCGGCATGATCGCGCTCGCCGGGATCATCGTGAGGAATTCGATCCTGCTGGTGGACTTCGTCAACCTCAGGCTCGCCGAAGGGCTGGCGTTCCGCGAGGCGATCCTGCAGTCCGCGGCGGCGCGGGCGAAGCCGATCGCGCTCACGGCGCTCGCCGCCATGATCGGCGCCGGCTTCATCCTCGACGACCCGATCTTCAACGGGCTGGCGATCTCGCTCATCTTCGGGATCCTCGTCTCCACGCTGCTCACGCTCGTCGTGATCCCGGTGCTCTACTACGCCGCGTATCGCAAGCGCTTCGAGCCGACGGCTTGAGCGACGAGAGGCCGCGCCGGGCCGGATCGCCTGTCGTTATCGCAATTCGATATAATGGCAGCATGGCCTCCCCACCCCTGGAAGTCGCCACGGCTTTTCTCAAGCTCGGGCTCACCTCCTTCGGCGGCCCGATCGCGCACCTGGGCTACCTGCGGCGCGAATTCGTCGAGCGGCGTCGCTGGGTGGGCGAGGAGCAGTTCGCGCAGCTGCTCGCGCTGTGCCAGTTCCTGCCCGGCCCGGCGAGCAGCAAGCTCGGCTTCAGCCTGGGCTTGCTGCGCGCCGGATGGGCCGGGGCGCTCGCCGCGTTCCTCGCCTTCACGCTGCCCTCGGCGGTGCTGCTGTTCGCCTTTGCCGCGCTGCTGCCGTACCTCGCTGGCCCGATCGGCCAGGCCGCGATCCACGGCCTGAAGCTGGTCGCGCTCGCGGTCGTGGCGCAGGGCGTGCTCGGCATGTCCCGCCAGCTGTGCCCGGATGCGCCGCGCGCGAGCATCGCGGCGCTCGGTGCGGTGGCGATCCTGCTCTCGGGCGAGGCATGGGTCCAGCTACTCGTGGTCGCGCTCGGCGCCGCCGCCGGCCTCGCGTTCTGCCGCGGCGTGGTGCCGGTTCCCGGCGCCGGCCTGCACCTGCGCTACGGCGCTACGCTCGGCTGGGTGCTGCTCACGCTGTTCGTGCTGCTGCTGGCCGGCCTGCCGCTCGCCGCCCGCTCGGGCGAGGGCCTGGTTGCGGTGGCCGAGGCGTTCTACCGGGCGGGCGCACTGGTCTTCGGCGGCGGCCACGTGGTCCTGCCGCTGCTCGAGGAGACGGTGGTCAAGCCGGGATGGATTTCCGCCGACGAGTTCCTCGCCGGCTACGGCGCCGCGCAGGCGGTGCCCGGACCGATGTTCACGCTCGCCGCCTATCTCGGTGCGCGCCTGCCGGGCGCCGAAGGCGGCCTTCTCGGCGCCTCGGTCGCGCTCGCGGCGATCTTCCTGCCGGGATTTCTGCTGGTGGCGGGCGTGCTGCCGCTGTGGCGCGCGGTCGCCGGGCTGCCGGCAGCGGCGCGCGCCATCGCCGGGGTCAACGCCGCCGTGGTCGGCCTGCTCGGCGCGGCGCTCTACGACCCGGTGTGGACGAGCGCGGTGCGCGGGCCGGCTGACGTCGCCGTCGCCGTCGCAGGGTTCGCGCTGCTCGCGGCATGGCGCCTCTCCGCGCTCTGGGTCGTGCTCTGGTGCGTCGCCGCGAGCGTTGCGCTCGCGGCGTACGGATAGCCGGTGGCCAGGGCCGCCGACCAGGGCCTGTATGCGGGCTTGATCCGCCTGCACATCCTGCATCACGCCGCCGAGGAGGAGATCTACGGCCTCGCGATCATCGAGGAGCTGCGCCGGCACGGCTACCGCATCGGCCCCGGGACGCTCTACCCGCTGCTGCACGGCATGGAGCGCAAGGGCTACCTGCGCTCGAAAATCCTCCGGCGGGGCAGGCTTGCGCGCCGGCTCTATCGCGCGACGCCCGCCGGGCGCGCCGCGCTGGCCAGGGCGAAGCACAAGGTGAGCGAGCTGTTCGGCGAGCTGTTCGAGCGCGGCTCCTGAGCGGCGGGTAAACTCGGGCGATGGCCGCCTGCCGCAGGCGTTCAATCGACGCCCCGGGTGCGGCGCGATCCGCGCTCGCCGTGCTGCTGCTCGCGCTGGCGCTGATGTGGGCGCCGGCGTCGCCCCTGGCGCAGGCGGAACGGCGCGTGGTCTACGTCGCGCCGATCGAAGGCGTCATCGACCTGGGCCTCGCGCCCTTCGTGCGCCGGGCGGTCGACGAGGCGGCAAACGCGGGCGCTGCGGCGCTGGTGCTGGAGGTCAACACCTTCGGCGGGCGCGTGGACGCCGCGGTGCAGATCCGGGATGCGCTGCTCGACAGCCGGGTGAAGACCGTCGCCTACGTCAACAAGCGCGCCATCT
>CAZOWR010000274.1:0-3772 GCA_964583645.1 uncultured Enterobacteriaceae bacterium | reverse complement strand
CCGCCTCACGACGCGAACGAGGCTATCCACTACTCATGAAATATCCGGGCTAGGCTGCGGAAGCTGCTTGCTGCGCCGCACAATAAGGGTCTAGCATGGTGCGGTGAGTTTTTCGCACGGTGCCTTCCTAAGTCTCTCCCCAAGCGGGTTTCACCGCATCTCGTACCTCGACTGGGGGAGCCCCACCGCGGAGCGCGTCGTGGTCTGCGTACATGGGCTGGCGCGTAACGCCCGCGACTTCGATTACTTGGCGCGCGCGCTCGCGCCGCACTGCCGCGTCATCTGCGTCGACGTGGCCGGGCGCGGCGACAGCGAGTGGCTCGCCGACAAGTCCGACTACCGCTTCTCGACGTACCTCGCGGACGCCGCGGCGCTGATCGCGCGCGTCACCGCGCCCGCGCCGCGCTCCTCCTTCGGCGTGCTGCGCCCCGGCGCGCGCCGCGCGCCGGGGCCCGCGCGCATCGACTGGGTCGGCACTTCGATGGGCGGGATCATCGGCATGCTGCTCGCCGCGAAGCCGGGCTCGCCGGTCTCGCGGCTCGTGCTGAACGACGTGGGGGCCTTCATCCCGTGGTCGGCGCTCTACCGGCTGAAAGGCTACGTCGGGGCAAGGGCGTCGTTCCGCAGCATCGGCCAGGTCGAGCTGCACCTGCGCGACGTGTGCGCGCAGTTCGGCCCGCTCACCGACGAGCAATGGCGCCACCTGGCCGAGCACAGCGTCGCGCCCGCGGGCGACGGCGAGTACCGCCTGCGCTACGACCCGGGCATCGGCGAGACCCTGCGCGGGCACGCCGACCCGGAGTTCCCGCTCGGGCCCAACATCCTCGCCGGGGTCGACCTCTGGGGCACCTGGGGGCAGATCGCCTGTCCCACGCTGGTGCTGCGCGGCGGCGAGTCGGACGTGCTCTCGCGCGAGACCCTCACCCAGATGCGCGCGCTGCGCCCCGCGGCCGAGGCGCTCGAGTTCCCCGGCATCGGGCACGCGCCGGCGCTGATGAGCTACGATCAGATCGCGGCAGTGAGCGCTTTCCTGCTGCGCTGACGGCGGCAAGCCAAAGTTGACGTTTACGTAAACGTAACGTAGGCTCGAGCTTGCCCGAGGAGGGGCGATGACCGATCTGTCCGACGCCACGAGCCTCGCCTACAAGGCGAGGCACAAGATCCGCTTCGTCACCGCGGCGAGCCTGTTCGACGGCCACGACGCCTCGATCAACATCATGCGCAGGATCCTGCAGGCCTCGGGTGTCGAGGTGATCCACCTCGGGCACAACCGCTCGGTCGAGGAGGTGGTGACGGCGGCGCTGCAGGAGGACGTGCAGGGGGTGGCCGTCTCCTCCTACCAGGGCGGGCACCTCGAGTACTTCAAGTACATGGTCGAGCTGCTGCGCTCGCGCGGCGGCGGCCACGTCCAGGTCTTCGGCGGCGGCGGCGGGGTGATCGTCGCCGAGGAGATCCGCGAGCTGCAGGCGGCGGGCGTGGCGCGCATCTACTCGCCCGAGGACGGCCAGCGCATGGGCCTGCAGGGCATGATCAACGACATGCTCGCGCGCTGCGACTTCGACCCGGCCGAGCATGCGCCGGCGCAGCTCGGGCAGGGCGACCAGCGGGGGCTCGCGCAGGTGATCACGGCGCTCGAGCTCGGCACGTTCAGGGACCGCGCGCCGCTCGAGGCGGCGGCGCAGCGCAACCCGGCGCCGGTGCTCGGCGTCACGGGCACCGGCGGCGCGGGCAAGAGCTCGCTCACCGACGAGCTGGTGCGGCGCTTTCGCCTCGACCAGGCGGACGCCCTGAGGATCGCGATCCTCTCGGTCGATCCGACGCGGCGCAAGACCGGCGGCGCGCTGCTGGGGGACCGCATCCGCATGAACGCCATCGACGGGCCGGGAATCTTCATGCGCTCGCTCGCCACGCGCGACTCGGGCGCGGAGATCGCGCGCTGCCTGCCCGAGGCGATCGCCGCCTGCCGCGCCGCGGGGCACGATCTGGTCATCGTCGAGACCTCGGGCATCGGGCAGGGCAGCGCCGCCATCGTGCCGCTCGCGGACGCCACGCTCTACGTGATGACGCCGGAGTTCGGCGCCGCGAGCCAGCTCGAGAAGATCGACATGCTGGACCACGCCGACTTCGTCGCCATCAACAAGTTCGACCGTCGCGGGGCGGAGGACGCGCTGCGCGACGTGCGCAAGCAGGTGCAGCGCAACCGCCAGGCCTTCAAGTCCGCGCCCGAGGCGATGCCGGTCTTCGGCACCATCGCGGCGCGCTTCAACGACGACGGCGCCACGGCGCTGTACCACGCGGTGGCGGCCAAGCTCAAGGCAAAGGGCCTCGAGCTCGCGCCGGGTCGGCTGGCGCAGCCCGGAACCCGGGTTTCCTCCAACGTGCACGCCGTGGTGCCGCCGGCGCGCGGGCGCTACCTCGCCGAGATCGCGGAGTGCGTGCGCGGCTACCATGCGCACGCCGCGGCGCAGGGGCGCCTGGCACGCGAGCGGCAGAGCCTGCTCGAGGCGAAGCGCATGAGCGGCCTCGAGGCGCTCGACCCCCTGATCGGGGAGAAGGACGCCGCACTCGATGCGCGCTCGCGAAAGCTCCTCGACATGTGGCCGCAGACGGTGAAGGCCTACTCGGGCGACGAGTACGTGGTGAAGATCCGCGGCAAGGAGCTGCGCACGCGCCTCACCACCGAGTCGCTCTCGGGCACGCACGTGCCCAAGGTCGCGCTGCCCCGGTTCGAGGATGCGGGCGAGATCCTGCGCTGGCAGCTGCGCGAGAACGTGCCGGGCTCGTTCCCGTACACCGCGGGCGTGTTCGCCTTCAAGCGCGAGAACGAGGACCCGACGCGCATGTTCGCGGGCGAGGGCGATGCGTTCCGCACCAACAAGCGCTTTCACCTCGTCTCGAAGGACATGCCGGCGAAGCGCCTTTCCACGGCGTTCGACTCGGTGACGCTGTACGGCTTCGACCCGGACGAGCGGCCCGACATCTACGGCAAGGTCGGCAACTCGGGCGTCTCGATTGCGACCCTGGAAGACATGAAGGTGCTCTACTCGGGGTTCGACCTGTGCGATCCGCAGACCTCGGTGTCGATGACCATCAACGGCCCGGCGCCGACCATCCTCGCGATGTTCTTCAACACCGCGATCGAGCAGCAGCTCGAGAAGTTCCGCCGCGACAACGGGCGCGAGCCCACCGAGGACGAGGCGGCGAAGATCGGCGCCTGGACGCTCTCCACCGTGCGCGGCACGGTGCAAGCGGACATCCTCAAGGAGGACCAGGGACAGAACACCTGCATCTTCTCCACCGAGTTCTCGCTCAAGGTGATGGGCGACATCCAGGAGTACTTCATCCACCGCCAGGTGAGGAACTTCTACTCGGTGTCGATCTCGGGCTACCACATCGCGGAGGCCGGCGCCAACCCGATCTCGCAGCTCGCCTTCACGCTCGCCAACGGCTTCACCTTCGTAGAGGCCTACCTCGCGCGCGGCATGCACATCGACGACTTCGCGCCCAACCTCTCGTTCTTCTTCTCCTACGGCATGGACCCGGAGTACGCGGTGCTCGGGCGCGTGGCGCGGCGCATCTGGGCGGTGGCCATGCGCGAGCGCTACGGCGCGAACGAGCGCAGCCAGAAGCTCAAGTTCCATTCGCAGACCTCGGGCCGTTCCCTGCACGCGCAGGAGATCGCCTTCAACGACATCCGCACCACGCTGCAGGCGCTCATCTCGACCTACGACAACACCAATTCGCTGCACACCAACGCCTACGACGAGGCGAT
>CAZOWR010000273.1:0-3781 GCA_964583645.1 uncultured Enterobacteriaceae bacterium | reverse complement strand
GCATGAAGTTCGACGTGCGCTACTACCTGGTGGCGATCCTGTTCATCCTGTTCGATCTCGAGATCGCCTTCCTCTTTCCCTGGGCGGTGGTGCTCAACGAGATCGGCCTGTTCGGCTTCCTCTCCATGATGCTGTTCCTGGGGATCCTCGTGGTGGGGTTCGTCTACGAGTGGATGAAGGGGGCGCTGGAATGGGAATAGAGGGCGTCCTGCAGCAGGGGTTCGTCACCACCACCGCCGACAAGCTCATCAACTGGACGCGCACCGGGTCGCTGTGGCCGATGACCTTCGGGCTCGCCTGCTGCGCCGTGGAGATGATGCACGCCGGCGCGGCGCGCTATGACCTGGACCGCTTCGGCGTGGTGTTCCGGCCGAGCCCCCGCCAGGCCGACGTGATGATCGTCGCCGGCACGCTGTGCAACAAGATGGCGCCGGCGCTGCGCAAGGTCTACGACCAGATGGCCGAGCCGCGCTGGGTGATCTCGATGGGCTCGTGCGCCAACGGCGGCGGCTACTATCACTACTCGTACTCGGTGGTGCGCGGCTGCGACCGCATCGTGCCGGTGGACGTCTACGTGCCCGGCTGCCCGCCGACTGCGGAAGCGCTGCTCTACGGCATCGTGCAGCTGCAGAACAAGATCCGGCGCACCAACACGATCGCGCGTTGATGAGCCCGAAGCTGCAGCGGCTTTGCGACTCGATCCAGGACCTCAACCCGGTCGAGCGGCTGGGCGAGCTCACCGTCGAGGTGGCGGCCGGGCAGTACCAGGCCACCTGCTACCGGCTGCGCGACCGGGCCGGCTTCGAGCAGCTCAGCGACCTTTGCGGCGTGGACTACGCCACCTACGGCGAGCGGCCGCGCGAGGGGCCGCGCTTCGCCGTGGTGCTGCACCTGCTGTCGCTCGCCAGCAACTGGCGGCTGCGCGTGCGCGCCTTCTGCCCGGACGACGCCTTTCCGCTGCTCGCCTCGGTGACCGAGGTGTGGCCCGCCGCGCAGTGGTTCGAGCGCGAGGCCTTCGACCTCTTCGGCATCGTGTTCGAGGGGCACGCCGACCTGCGCCGCATCCTCACCGACTACGGCTTCGTCGGCCACCCGTTCCGCAAGGACTTCCCGCTCTCGGGGCACGTCGAGATGCGCTACGACCCCGAGCAGAAGCGCGTCATCTACCAGCCGGTCACCATCGAGCCGCGCGAGGTCACGCCCCGCATCGTGCGCGAGGCGCACTACGCCGAGGGCGGGTAGGGGCGCGCCCGGCCGACACGTATGGCTGAGATTCGCAACTACACCCTCAACTTCGGCCCGCAGCACCCGGCGGCGCACGGCGTGCTGCGTCTGGTGCTCGAGCTCGACGGCGAGGTGATCCAGCGCGCCGACCCGCACATCGGCCTGCTGCACCGGGCCACCGAGAAGCTCGCCGAGCACAAGACCTACCTGCAGTCGGTGCCGTACATGGACCGGCTGGACTACGTGTCGATGCTCTGCAACGAGCACGCCTACGTGATGGCGATCGAGAAGCTCCTCGGGCTCGATGTGCCGCTGCGCGCGCGGTACATCCGGGTCCTGTTCGACGAGGTCACGCGCATCCTGAACCACCTGCTGTGGCTGGGCGCGCACGGCCTCGATATCGGCGCCATGACCGTGTTCCTGTACTGCTTCCGCGAGCGCGAGGACCTGATGGACTGCTACGAGGCGGTGTCGGGCGCGCGCATGCACGCGGCGTACTACCGGCCGGGCGGCGTCTACCGCGATCTGCCCGAGGCGATGCCGCAGTACCGCGCGCAGCATTCGCGCAACGCGCGTGCGCTGGAGGAGATGAACCGCGCGCGGCAGGGCTCGCTGCTCGACTTCCTCGAGGATTTCGCGGCGCGCTTCCCGAAGTGCGTCGACGACTACGAGACGCTGCTCACCGAGAACCGCATCTGGAAGCAGCGCACGGTGGGCATCGGCGTCGTCTCGCCCGAGCGCGCCAAGGCCCTCGGCTTCACCGGGCCCATGCTGCGCGGCTCCGGCGTGGAGTGGGACCTGAGGAAGAAGCAGCCCTACGAGGTCTACGACCGGCTGGACTTCGACATCCCGGTCGGGGTGAACGGCGACTGCTACGATCGCTACCTCGTGCGCATCGAGGAGATGCGCCAGTCGGTGCGCATCCTGCGCCAGTGCATCGCGTGGCTGCGCGCCAACCCCGGGCCCGTGATGACCGACAACCACAAGGTGGCCCCGCCCTCGCGCGTCGAGATGAAAGCGAACATGGAGGAGCTGATCCATCACTTCAAGCTCTTCACCGAGGGCATGCACGTGCCCGAGGGCGAAGCCTACGCGGCGGTCGAGGCGCCCAAGGGGGAGTTCGGCATCTATCTCGTCTCGGACGGGGCCAACATGCCCTACCGGCTGAAGATCCGCGCCCCGGGCTTCCCGCACCTCGCGGCGATGGACGAGATGGCGAGGGGTCACATGATCGCCGACGCGGTGGCGATCATCGGCACCATGGACGTCGTGTTCGGCGAGATCGACCGATGAGCGGGGCCGCGGCCCTCTCGGCCGGGTCGCTGCAGCGGATCGACCGCGAGGCTGCCAAGTACCCGCCCGAGCGCAGGGCCTCGGCGGTGATGGCGGCGCTCATCGTCGCGCAGGACGAGAAGGGATGGTTGTCGACCGAGACCATGGACTTCGTCGCGCAGTACCTCGGCATGGCGCCGGTCGCCGTGTACGAGGTGGCGAGCTTCTACACCATGTACAACACGCGGCCGGTCGGCAAGTACAAGCTGACGCTCTGCACCTGCCTGCCGTGCGGCCTGCAGGGCTCGCTCGCGGCCGCAGACCACCTGCGGCAGAAGCTCGGCATCGGGTTCGGCGAGACCACCCCCGACGGCCGGTTCACCCTCAAGGAGGGCGAGTGCATGGGCGCCTGCGCGATGGCGCCGGTGATCCTGGTCAACAACAAGAAGATGCACGACGGCATGTCGAACGAGCGCATCGACGCGCTGCTGAAGGACCTGAAATAGCCATGCTCGACTACGGACCCGAGGCGATCCTCATGCAGGGGCTGGACGGCCGCAACTGGCGCCTCGCCGACTACGAGGCGCGCGACGGCTACCAGGCGCTGCGCAAGCTGCTCGCCGGGAAGGTGCCCCCGGAGCAGGTGATCGCGGAAGTGAAGAAGTCGGGCCTGCGGGGCCGCGGCGGCGCCGGTTTCCCGACCGGCCTGAAGTGGTCGTTCATGCCGCGCCAGTTCCCGGGGGCGAAGTACATGGTGTGCAACTCGGACGAGGGCGAGCCCGGGACCTGCAAGGACCGCGACCTGCTGCGCTACAACCCGCACGCGGTGATCGAGGGCATGATCATCGCCGGCTACGCGACCGGCGCCGGCGCCGGCTACAACTACATCCACGGCGAGATCTGGGAGCTCTACGAGCAGTTCGAGGAGGCGCTCCGGGAGGCCTATGCCGCGGGGCTGCTGGGCAGCCGGATCCTCGGCGCGGAGTTCTCCTTCGAGCTGCACGCGCACGCGGGCTACGGCGCCTACATCTGCGGCGAGGAGACGGCGCTGCTCGAGTCCCTCGAGGGCAAGAAGGGCATGCCGCGCTTCAAGCCGCCGTTCCCGGCGAGCTACGGCCTGTACGGCAAGCCGACCACCATCAACAACACCGAGACCTTCGCCGCGGTGCCCTGGATCGTGCGCCACGGGGGCGAGGCGTTCCTCGCGCTGGGCAAGCCCAACAACGGCGGCACCAAGATCTTCTCGGTCACCGGGCACGTCGCGCGGCCGGGCAACTACGAGGTG
>CAZOWR010000272.1:0-3830 GCA_964583645.1 uncultured Enterobacteriaceae bacterium | reverse complement strand
GGCAAGGCGCAGCCGCCGCACAACCACACCACCTGGGCCTCGATCGCCGGCGTCTACGGCGAGGAGCACAACGTGTTCTACGAGCGCACCGACGACGGCTCGGTGCCGGGCGAAGGGCGGCTGCGCAGGACGCACGAGCTGACGCTGCGCCGCGGCAACGCCTGCGCCCTGCTGCCGGAGGACTTCCACACCATCGAGGTGAGGAGCGCTACGGAGTCCCTGCACCTGCACCTGTACGGCAGGACGCTGGAGGACCTGCCCGATCGCATCACCTTCGGCTCGAGCGCGGGCGGGAGCTACACGCGCTTCATGGCCAGGCCCGTGATCCTCAGCCCGCGCCTCGCGCCGGGCGAGCTGCGCGCGATGATCGCCGAGGGCGGGGAGCTGGCGATCCTCGACGTGCGCGAGGAAGGGGTGCATGCGCGCGCTCACCTGTTCCTCGCCGCCTCCGCGCCCCTTTCGACTCTGGAGCTACGCATCGCGCGGATGATCCCGCGGCTTGCCACGCGGATCGTTCTGGTCGACGACGACGAGGCGCTCGCGCAGCGCGCCGCGCGGCTGCTGCGGCGCATCGGCTACCGCCGCATCCAGGTGCTCGCCCGGGGCGTGCAGGGCTGGCAGGCCGCCGGCGGCGAGGTCTACTCGGGCGTGCACGTGCCCTCCAAGGCCTTCGGCGAGTACGTCGAGCACCGCGACGGCACGCCGCGCATCACCGCCGCGGAGCTCAAGGCGAAGCTCGAGGCGGGCGAGAAGCTGGTGGTGCTCGACTCGCGCCCGATGAGCGAGTACCGCGTCATGAACATCCCGGGCGCGCTCGACTGCCCGGGCGCAGAGCTGGTGCACCGCGTCTTCGAGGCGGCGCCCGATCCCTCGACGCTCGTGGTGGTCAACTGCGCCGGGCGCACGCGCTCGATCATCGGCGCGCAGTCGCTCATCAACGCGGGCGTGCCGCACCGCGTCGCGGCGCTCAGGAACGGCACCATGGGCTGGCATCTCGCGGGGTTCGGGCTCGAGCACGGGCAGGCGCGCGCCGCGCCCGCCCCCGGCGCGCAGGCACGCGCGCGCGCGCTCGAAGCGGCGGCGCGCGTCGCCAGGCGCTTCGGCGTGAGGCGCATCGGGCGCGAGGCGCTGGAGAGGATGCGAAGCGATGCGAGCCGGACAACGTACCTGTTCGACGTGCGCTCGCCCGAGGAGTACGCGGCGGGCCACCTCGCGGGCGCGGCGAGCGCGCCGGGCGGGCAGCTGGTGCAGGCGACCGAGACCTATGCGGCGGTGAGAAACGCGCGCATCGTGCTGGCGGACGACGACGGCGTGCGCGCCACGATGACCGCCTCCTGGCTTCTCCAGATGGGCTGGCCTTGGGTTTATACGATCGCGTGCGGCCACGATCTTGGTTCTGTGGCCGCACGCGAAACCGACGCCGCTGGTTTGGCACAGGTGCCCGCTCCGTCGCCCGGTTTCGCGCGCGTGAAGCCGCGCGCGATCTGGGAACTGCAAAAGGCGAAAGGCAAAGTTGAAATCCTCGACTTCGGGACGTCGATCGAATACCGCAAAGGCCACATTCCCGGTGCAGCTTTTGCGATCCGCTCGCGCCTCGCGAATCACCTCGAATCGCTGCGCAACACCGAGGCCATCGTCTGCACCTCCCCCGACGGCCTGCTGGCGCAGTACGCGGCCGCCGATCTCGCGGCGCTCCTCGGGCGCGAGGCGGCGGCGCTCGAGGGCGGCACCGCGGCCTGGCGCGAAGCGGGTCTGCCCCTGGAGCAGGGCGAGACCCGGATGCTCGAGTCGCCCGAGGACGTGTACTACAAGCCCTACGACGGCAGCTCGCAGATCGAGGCCGCGATGCAGGATTACCTGCAATGGGAGCTGGGTCTTGTGGAGCAGATCCGGCGCGACCCCGACTGCGCCTTCCGCGACTTCGCCTGAGCGTCGCCGCGGGGCGACGTGGCAGCAGCGCAGCGTGACGTACTTCGCGCCGGAAGCAAAAAAATGTCATGGAACTTCGAACTCTGCGGTAGATTGGCGCTCATATCTCGAGCAGCACGGGCACGCGTCCCCCTCCCCCCAGGGGAATGCGGGCCCTCAAAGGGCCGCGCAACGCGGCCCTTTTTCTTTGCCCGGGCCTGAGCCATGCGCCTCGTCATCGCGCAGATGAAGCACGAGACCAACACCTTCTCGCCGGTGCCGACGCCGCTTGCGCGCTTCGCGCACGGGCAGCCGGCCCCGTACGAGGGGCCGCAGGTGCGCGAGGCGTTCAAGGGCACGGGCACCGCGCTCGGTGCCTTCATCGATTCTGCCGAGCGCGCCGGCGCCGAGGTGGAGTACCCGGTGGCCGGCAATGCCGCGCCGAGCGGCCCGGTCGAGCGCGCCGCCTACGAGCACATGGCGGCGCGCATCGTGGAGGCGGCGGCGCGCGGCTGCGACGCGGTGCTGCTCGATCTGCACGGGGCGATGGTCGCCGAGCACCTCGACGACGGCGAGGGGGAGCTGCTCGCGCGCATCCGGGGCGCGGCGCCGGCGGTGCCGATCGGCGTCGCGCTCGACATGCACGCCAACCTCTCGCCCGCGATGGCGCGCCACGCCAGCGTGGTCGCGGGCTACCAGACCTACCCGCACGTCGACATGTACGAGACGGGCCTGCGCGCGGCGCGCCCGGTGCTCGCCATGCTGGCGGGGAGATCGCGCCCGGTGCTGGCCGCCGGCACGCGCCCGATGCTGCCGCACGTGATGCGCCAGTCGAGCCTGGATTCGCCCAACCGCGAGATCCAGGCGCGGGCGCGCGAGCTCGAGCGCTCGGGGGCGCTCGCCGCGAGCTTCTTCGTCGGCTTTCCGCACGCCGACATCCCGATCGCGGGGAGCTCGGCGGTGGTCGTCGCCGAAGGCGACGAGGGCGCCGCGCACCGCGCCTGCAACGAGCTGCTCGGCATGGCGTGGGAGGCGCGCGAGAAGTTCGTCTACCGGCCCGAGCCGCTCGCGGCCTCGATCGAGCGCGCGCGCGGCTCGCGCGAGCGCCCGGTGATGCTGCTCGATCACTACGACAACTGCGCCTCGGGCGGCACCATGGACACGATGGCGGTGCTCGGCGCGATGCTGGAGGCGCAGCTCGAGGAGGCCTGCGCCTTCGCGATCTGCGACCCGCTCGCCGTGGAGCAGATGAAGCGCGCGGGCGAGGGCGCGCGGGTCACGCTGCCGCTCGGCGGCAAGAGCGACCTGCCGGCGCTCGGGCTGAGAGGGGCGCCGCTCGGCGTCACCGGCAACGTGCGGCGCATCGTCAACGGCCTGTACCGCAACGAGGGCCCGATGGCGCGCGGCGAGCTGGCGGACATGGGCGCGGCGGCGGTGCTCGACACCGGGCGCATCGAGATCGCGGTCATCTCGCGCCACGTGGAGCCGCACGACATCGGCGCCTTCCGCACGCTCGGCATCGACCCGGCGAAGAAGCGCTACGTGATGCTGAAGAGCCGCGTGCACTGGCGCGCGGGGCTGGGGCCGATCGCGCGCCAGGTGATCGAGTGCGCCGGGGTCGGCGTGTGCACCTCGGACTACTCGCAGCTCGCGTTCCGCCGCGTGCGCCGGCCGATCTACCCGCTCGACCCGGACGTCCGGCTGGACTGAAGCGTCAGCGCGGCGGAGGCGGCGGGGGCGGCGGCGGCGCCGCGTACGCAGGACGGCGCGGCGCATCGAACCGCCCGGCGACCGGCACCTTGTGGCCCTTCGCGTACATGCACTGCTGATAGCCGATGTCGTAGCGGCGCTGCGCGTCGCGCGAGGAGTGCTGCGCGGCGCCGGCGCCCGAGAGCGCGCCCACCGCGAGGCCGGCGCCCGCG
>CAZOWR010000271.1:0-3835 GCA_964583645.1 uncultured Enterobacteriaceae bacterium | reverse complement strand
CGCACTACCGGCGCAACCGCGTCGACCCGCGCACCAAGACGCTGATCTTCTCCGACCAGCTCTCGTTCCCGCTCGCGATCGAGATCGCGCGCCGCTTTCGCGGCCGCGCCCTGACCTCCTTCGGCATCGGCACCAATCTCACCAACGACCTGGGCTACGAGCCGATCAACATCGTGATCAAGATGACCGAGTGCAACGGCCAGCCGGTGGCCAAGGTCTCGGACACGCCGGGCAAGACGGTGAGCAAGGATCCGGGCTACCTCGCGTACCTGCGGCAGGTGTTCGGCCTCGAGCAGGCCGACGTCGACTGATCAGAGCCGGACCCGGAATACCTGCAGCGACCCGCTGCGGCCCTTGAGGGGCACCGCCCCCAACGCCTGCAGCGCCGGGTCCGCCGGCAGGAGCGCGGCGGTGGCGCCGCTCAGCAGGATGCGGCGCGGCGCGTCCGCGTCGTCCTCGAGGGCCTGCAGCCGCGCGGCGACGTTCACCACGTCGCCCACGAGCGCGTACTCCAGGCGCCGGGCGCTGCCGATGCTGCAGGCGACTACCGGCCCGGTGTGCACGCCGACGCGCAGGCCGACGCCGGGCAGGCCGCGGGCCTTCCAGCCGGTCCCGAGCCGGTCCAGCGCCTCGACCATCCCCCGCGCGCAGCGCACTGCATTGCGCGCATCGTCGGCGATCTCCGGCTCGCGCCGGCGCGGGAAGGGCGCGCCGAAGGCCGCCATCACCGCGTCGCCGGCGAACTGCCAGACGACGCCATGATGCCGGATGACCTCCCGCGACATCGCGTCCATGAACTCGCCGAGCCACCCCGCCAGCGTCGCAGGCGCCAGCGTCTGGGCGAGGGGCGTGTAGCCGTGCGCGTCGGCAAACAGGATGGTCGCCGTCATAGGCAGGGGTCGCAGCCGGCCGCCCTCCAGCAGGGTCGCGCGCCCGCGCCACAGCGCCTGCGCCACCTCGTCCGAGACGTGGCGCGCAAACAGCGTCATCAGCATGGCGCGCTCGGCCCGCTCGGCCGACACGCGCAGCGCCACCGCGAGCACCGCGGTCGCCACGAATGCCAGCGTCGGCGCAAACGGCGGCAGCCACACGGAATACCGCATGGCGAGAGGGCCCGAGGCGAGCGCGACCGCCGCCCCCGCCGCCATGTAGCCGAGCGCCCAGCCTGCGCGCAGGCGGTAGGCGAGCAGCCCGAGGAGCGCGAAGGCGGCGATACCGAGCGAACGGGGCCAGCCCGCGAGCGGCACGAGCGGCGCGCTCTCGCCGAGCGCGAGCCTGAGCACCTGGCTCGCCAGATGCGCGTGGATCTCCACCCCGGTGATGCGATCGTCCCCGTCTCCGGCGCCGAAAGGCGTATGGAAGAAGTCCCGCAGGCTGTGCGCGCTCGCTCCGAGCATGACCAGGCGTCCCTTGGCGGAACCGGGTGCCAGCCTGCCGTCCAGCAGATCGCCCAGGCTGACGCGCGCAAAGCGGCCCGGCATGCCACGGTAATCGAGCAGGACCTGGAAGCCTGCGGCGTCGAGCTCCGCGTAGCCGCCTTCGTCGCGCTCCAGCGGCAGCAGGCGCGCCGGCCCGAGGCGAACGGCGTCGGTGCGTCCCGGATCGCTGCTCGGGCGCACGCCACGGGGAGCCAGATAAGCTGCGGCCGCCGCCAGCGCGAGGGAGTTCCAGTGCCGCCGGCCGTCGTCGAGCATGAGCAACCCGCGGCGCACCACGCCGCCCTCGTCCTCGAGGAGGTCGCTGAACCCGACGCGGGCGCTGCCGCGCAGCGCCGCCGGCGGCAGCACCCGCGTCACCCCGGGAGCGCCGAACTTCATGACCCACACGATGCGCGCCTCGGCGCCGAGCAGCGTATCGAGCGCCTCGGTGCCGGGCGGGACCGGGATGTCGCGGTACTTGTCCACGCCCACCACCGCGGCGCCCTCCTGCAGCAGGATGCGCAGCGCCCGGGCGAGCACCGCGTCGGGCAGCGGATGCCCGAAGCGCTGCAGATCGGCCTCGGTCTCCGAGACCACCAGCACCCGCGCGTCGACCGGGGTCGCCGGCCGCATGCGCAGAATCCAGTCGTAGAGCGTCAGCTCGGCGCGCGCCAGGGCGCCGTACTCGCGCAGGCCGAGCACGGCGGAGAGCACGAGCAGGAACGCCGCCAGGAGCTTCGCCCAGGCGGGCAGGCCCATGTCAGCGCGCGAGCCCTTGCGCATGCGCCTCGCGCGCGAGGCTTTCGCGCGAGTCGGACCGGGCGATCGCGATCATGCGCCGGGCGCGCTCGCGCAGGGTGCAGCCGCGCAGGTCCACCGCGCCGTGCTCGGTGACGATGACCCCGGCCTCGCTGCGCGGCGTCGCCACCGGCCCGGAGAGCCGCGCCACGATGCGCGAGGAAGGCAGCAGCATCAGCGAGACGCCGCCCGGCGACTGATTGGCGGCGCGGATGAAGTCGAGCGCGCCCCCTACCGCGCCCACATAGACGCCCCGCGCCACCTCGGCGTTGACCTGTCCCGTGAGGTCCACTTCGACCGCCGAATTGATCGCCACGAAGCGCTCGATCGCGGCGAGCACACGGGCGTCGTGGGTGTGCTCGCAGGAGCGCAGCTGGATCCTGCGGTTGCCGTGCGCGTAGTCGAAGAGCTTGCGCGTGCCGAGCAGCAGCCCCCCGACCGTGCTGGCGATCACCCCGCGCTGCATCGGCTCGACGACGCCGTCGCCGATCGCGCCCGAATGCACGCGCAGCCCCGAGCGGGCGCCGAGGAACGCGGGCACGGCGTCGGGCAGGCTGCCCAGGCCGAACTCGAGCGTGGCGCCCTGCGGAACGAACTGCGCCGCGTGGCGCGCGATGGCCTGCTCGAGCTCGCCCGGCGCCGCGTACGGCGCGGGCGCGGGCGCCCGGGAGCTGCGCACGGCCAGCGCGAAGTCCTCTTCCCTCAGCACCCGCTCGGCGTACGTCCAGGGGACCTGCTCGTTCACCTCGGCGATTACGGCACGACATGTCTCGAGGGCTGGCAGCAGGTACTCCGCGGCGAGCCCCAGGCTGTGCTCGCCGCGCTCGTTCGGCGGGCTGACCTGGAGCAGGACGACGTCGGCGCGGATCGCGCCCGAGCGGATCAATACGCCCAGGCGCGAGTAGGGATGGGGATGGATGTCGAGCACGCCCGCCTCGGCAAGCGCGCGGTTGGCGCCCGCCCCGCAGTAGGCGGCGAGGCGCAGATGATCGGCATGCTCCGGGCGGACGATGCCCGACCAGTTCACGCCGAGGAACACGCACGCCCCGGAGAACGCGGCGCGCTGCGCGACCAGGGCCTCGACCAGCGTCTGCGGCTCGGCGCAGGCCTGGCCCCAGAGGACGCCGTCGCCAGGTCGAATGACCCCCGAGAGGTCCATGCGCGCGATGCTAACATTCGCGCTCCCGATTTCCGGAGCGCACGATGCTGGACGACCAGGCCCTGGACACGATCTTCCGCGCCGCACGCACGCACAACGGCTTTTCCGGCCAGGTGCCTGACGAGAAACTGCGCGAGATCTACGAGCTGATGAAGTTCGGTCCCACGACCATGAACACGCAGCCGATGCGGATCGTGTTCGTCCGCTCCCGGGAGGCGAAGGAGAGGCTCAAGCCCGCCCTCAGCCCGGGCAACCTGGACAAGACCATGGCCGCGCCGGTGACCGCGATCATCTCCTACGACCTGCACTTCTACGAGAACCTGCCGAGGACTTTTCCCAACAACCCGAATGCGCGGAGCGTCTTCGCAGGCGAGGAGAAGAAACCTCATGCCCAGATCACGGCGATGCGCAACGGCTCGCTGCAGGGCGCCTACTTCATCATCGCGGCGCGCGCGCTCGG
>CAZOWR010000270.1:0-3856 GCA_964583645.1 uncultured Enterobacteriaceae bacterium | reverse complement strand
CGACTACCTGGCGCGCAAGCCCGACGAGATCCTCACCGAGGTCCGCTTGCCGGCCGCCGAAGGCTGGCGCAGCACCTACTGGAAGCTGCGCCGGCGCGGCGCGTTCGACTTTCCGGTGCTCGGCGTCGGGGCGGCGGCACGCTTCGCGCCCGACGGCACGGTGGAGGAGGCGAGGATCGCGCTCGGCGCTTCCGCCTCGCGTCCGTTCCTGGTGCAGAAGGCGGGCGAGTTTCTCGCCGGGAAGAAGCTCACCGACGAGGTGATCGCGGAAGCCTCGGCGATGGTCGCCTCGCGCGCCAAGCCGATGGACAACGCCGACCTCGACCTGTACTGGCGCAAGGAGGTGGCGGACGACTTCGCCGGCTACGCCCTGCGCGAGCTGCGGGGCGACGACATGTCGGCGGCGCGGTTGCGGACAGCGCGGCAGCTGCCCTAGCTTCTCAGACGAGCCCCGTCACGGCCCTGAAGCTCCGCTCCACCGCCGTCATCTCCTCGGGCGTGAGCCGGGTCAGCGGCCCGTCAGCCAGGCGGGTCCGGTCGAGCGTTCGCGGCTGCTCCGGCATCACCTGGCAGGCTTGGAGCAGCCGGTCGCGCGCGGCCACTGTGATATGCAGCGGCTCCTTGGACTTGCGCACCTGTGCCGTGAGCGGCAGCACGACTACGGTCGGCTCTCCCTGCTCGAGCAGGAAGTCGGCCTGCAGTATCAGCACGGGCCGGACCTTGCCGACCTCTCGGCCGCGGTTCGGATTGAGATTGCCGATCCAGATCTCGCCGCGCCGCATCAGCGCTTCCTGCGCCTGACGCGATAGCTCGCGCGCGGCTGGGCCGCCCTTTCGGTCCGTTCCAGGGCTTCGTTATCCGTGACCAGCGCTTCCTCGGCGATGGCCACGGCCTCGCTCGTCCCGCGGTCGCGCGCGGCACGTGCGATCTCGTCGAGGAAGCGTTGCCGCTCTCGCTGGGCGAGATACTCGGCGATCGCCCTGCGCGCCAGTTCCGAGCGGGTCTGGTCCTCGAGCTCGGCCTCGCGCGCCAGCCGGCGTTCCAGCTCGTCGTCGATGCGCATATTGAGGACAGCCATGCATACGAATCGCGGAGAAATTATCTACACGAATCGTAACACAAAGCGTCGCTTCCGGAGATCAGGCCGGTCGCTGCTTCGCCGCCTGCCAGCGCGCGAGCTTCTCGCGCGCGCCGTTCACCGCCGGGTCCATGGCCTGGTCGTGCCCGGGCATCTTCGCCGTGAGCTCGATCACGTAGCCGTTGGGGTCGCGGAAGTAGATCGAGTGGATGAAGCCGTGATCCGACACCCCGCGCGTCTCGATGCCCTGCCTGCGCCCCTCGGCCAGGCGCCGCTCGAGCTCGTCGGGCTCGACCTCGAGCGCGATGTGCAGGTCGTAGTCGTGCTGCGGCTTGAAGTCGAACGCCATGTCAGGCGCCTCGAAGAACGCGAGGCAGGAGCCGTCGCCGAGCCGGTAGAAGCTGTGCAGCGTCTCGGTCTTGCGGCCGCTCTTGGTCTCCTTGATCTCCAGCACGTGCGCGAGCGGCAGCCCCAGGAAATCCTCGTAGAAGCGGCGCGTCTCTTCCGAGTCGCGGCAGCGGTAGGCGTTGTGGTGCAGTCCCTTGATCATGATCAGACGGTCTCGAATGGTCCCTTGAGGGATGCGGCGAAGCCCTCGATCACCTCGAAGGTCTTGGCCCAGCTCCTCAGCGCCTTCATGTTGCCGAGCCAGCGCTTGACGTTGGGATAGGACGACAGGTCGGAGCCGATCACCGACGCGGTGGCGGCGAACGACGCGCCGTAGTAGTCGGCGATGCTGATCTGGTTGCCGCAGAGGTAGCCGTTGCTCGGCCCGATGATGTGCTCATCCAGCACCTTGAGCCAGCCCGCGGCACGCTCCTTCGCCCACGCCAGCGTGCCTTTCTGCACCTCGTCGGTCGGACGCTTGTGGTGCGGGAACGCCTGCGGGTAGACGAGGCCGTAGCACAGGTCGCGGTTGAGCTGCGTGTTGACCCAGTCCATGCGCTCGTTGACCCGGGCGCGCTGCTTGAGATCCTTCGGGTAGGCGGGCGAGCTCGAGCTGTCCGCGAGGTACTTCAGGATCGCGCTCGATTCGGTGAGTCGGAAGTCGCCGTCCTCGAGCACCGGCACGAGATGATTGGGATTGATCGCCTCGTAGGGCGGTTGGTAGTGCTCCCCCGTGAACAGGTCCACGACCTGCATGTCGATCTTCAGGCCGTTCTCGGCGGCGAACAGTATCAGCGGCCGGCTGGTGGTGGATGCGGGGTGGTAGTAGAGCTTCATGGGCGTTCTCCTCCGTCTCGGTGGTATGGTAAACCCATCATCCATGAGCGGCGAAGCCGATTTCTCCGCCTTCTGGCGCGTCAACCCGCCCGACGCGGACCCCCTCGAGACGCGTGAGTGGCTGGAGGCGTTCGACGCCCTGGTCCAGTCCGAGGGCCGCGAGCGCGCCACCTTCCTCCTCAGGAAGCTCCTGGACCACGCGCGCGGGCGGGGCGTGCCCCTGCCGCCGGTGCTCAACACCCCGTACTGCAACACGATCGGGCTTGCGGAGCAGCCGCAGTATCCCGGCAACCTTGATGTCGAGGCGCGCATCCTCGCCGCGGTGCGCTGGAACGCGCTCGCGATGGTGGCGCGCGCCAACCGCGACTCGCCCGAGCTCGGCGGCCATATCGCCACCTACGCCTCGATCGCGGACCTCTTCGAAATCGGCTTCAACCACTTCTTCCGCGCGGGGCAATCGGGCGACCTCGTCTTCTTCCAGCCGCACGCCTCGCCCGGCGTGTACGCGCGCGCCTACCTCGAGGGGCGCCTCGACGAGACGCGGCTGGAGAGCTTCCGCCGCGAGGTCGGCGGCAAGGGATTGTCGTCCTACTGCCATCCCTGGCTGATGCCCGATTTCTGGCAGTTCCCCACCGGGTCGATGGGCCTGGGGCCGATCCAGGCCATCATGCAGGCGCGCTTCATGCGCTACCTCGCCGACCGAGGGCTGCTCGAGACCGCGGGGCGCAAGGTGTGGTGCTTCGTCGGCGACGGCGAGATGGACGAGCCGGAATCGCTCGCGGGCCTGTCGCTCGCGGCGCGCGAGGCGCTCGACAACCTGATCTTTGTCGTCAACTGCAACCTGCAGCGCCTGGACGGGCCCGTGCGCGGCAACGGCTCGGTGATCCAGGAGCTGGAGGGCCTGTTCGCCGGCGCCGGCTGGAACGTGATCAAGGTGCTGTGGGGCTCGGATTGGGATCCCCTTTTCGCCCGCGACCACGAAGGCGTGATCCTCAAGCGGCTGCACGAGACGGTGGACGGCGAGTTCCAGAAGTACGCCGCCACCGACGGCCGCTTCAACCGCGAGCACTTCTTCAACAAGTACCCGGAGCTCAAGGCGATCGTCGCGCACCTGTCGGACGACGACATCGACCGCCTGCGCCGGGGTGGCCACGACCCGGTGAAGATCTACGCCGCCTACGCCGCGGCGGCCGCCCACCGCGGCCGTCCCACGGTGATCCTCGCGCAGACGAAGAAGGGCTACGGCATGGGCCACTGGGGGCAGGGTCGCATGGGCGCGCATCAGCAGAAGAAGCTCGAGGACGAGGCGCTGCTCGCCTTCCGCGACCGCTTCGCGCTGCCGCTCAGCGACGCGCAGGTGACGTCGCTCGAGTGGTACCGCCCGCCCGCGGACAGCCCGGAGATGCGGTACCTGCACGCGCGGCGGCAGGCGCTCGGCGGCTACCTGCCGGCGCGCAGCGCGGCGGCGCCGGCGCTCGCGGCGCCCGCGCTCGCGCTCAGGGGCTCGGCGCGCGAGCACTCGAGCACCATGGCGTTCGTGCAGCTGCTCTCGCA
>CAZOWR010000269.1:0-3858 GCA_964583645.1 uncultured Enterobacteriaceae bacterium | reverse complement strand
CGGTGAAGCGAATCTGCCGCAAGTGCAAGATCGTGCGGCGCAAGGGCGTGGTGCGGGTCATCTGCAGCGATCCGCGCCACAAGCAGCGTCAAGGTTGATAAGCGCTTGAGCAAACAGGTATAATTACGGGTTTTCCCCGTTGCAGGGGCAAAGCCGGGGCCGCCGATGGCACGAATCGCAGGGATCAACATTCCGAACCACCAGCACGCCGGGGTCGCGCTGACGGCGATCTACGGCATCGGGCGCTCGCGCGCGCAGGCGATCTGCATCGCCGCCGGCGTCGAGCCGACGCGCAAGATCAAGGACCTCACCGACGCCGAGATGGAGCGCCTGCGCGAGAACGTGGGGCGCATCGGGGTGGAAGGCGACCTGCGCCGCGAGGTGCAGATGTCGATCAAGCGGCTCATCGACCTCGGCTGCTACCGCGGCCAGCGCCACCGCAAGGGGTTGCCGGTGCGCGGCCAGCGCACGCGCACCAATGCGCGCACCCGCAAGGGGCCGCGCAAGGCGGCAATCAAGCTGAACGTGCCGGCCGGCAAGGTGGCGTAGCAACCGGAATCGCTCGAGAACACAACTTTTCAGGAAGAGACGCCGATGGCCAGCAAGAACGCCCCGACCCAGCAGCAGCTGCAGCAGACGGCGGCGGCGCGCGCACGCAAGAAGGTGAAGAAGAACGTCGCCGAGGGCATCGCGCACGTGCACGCCTCGTTCAACAACACCATCGTCACGATCACCGACCGCCAGGGCAACACGCTCGCCTGGGCGACTTCGGGCAACGCCGGCTTCAAGGGCTCGCGCAAGTCGACCCCTTTCGCGGCGCAGGTGGCGGCCGAGCGCGCGGGACGCGCCGCGCAGGAGTACGGCGTGAAGAACGTCGAGGTGCGCATCAAGGGCCCCGGCCCGGGCCGCGAGTCGGCGGTGCGCGCGCTCAACGCGGTCGGGCTCAAGGTCACCTCGATCGCCGACGTGACGCCGATTCCGCACAACGGCTGCCGGCCGCCCAAGCGCCGGCGCGTCTAGCGCGAGGAGAACGCATGGCCAGGGACATCGACGCCAAGTGCCGGCAGTGCCGCCGCGAGGGCGAAAAGCTCTTTCTCAAGGGCGAGAAGTGCTTCACCGACAAGTGCGCCATCGAGCGGCGCAGCTACGCGCCCGGCCAGCACGGCCAGAAGTCGGGCGCGCGCCTCTCGGATTACGGCAAGCAGCTGCGCGAGAAGCAGAAGACGCGGCGCATCTACGGCGTGCTGGAGCGCCAGTTCCGCGGCACCTACGCCGAGGCGGCGCGCAGCAAGGGCGTCACCGGCGAGCGGCTGCTGCAGCTGCTGGAGTCGCGCCTGGACAACGTCGCCTACCGCATGGGATTCGGCGCCTCGCGCGCCGAGGCGCGCCAGGTGGTGCGGCACAACGCGGTGCTCGTCAACGGCCGGCGCGTCAACATTCCCTCGTACCGGGTGCGCCCGGGCGACGTGATCGAGGTGGCGCCGAAGGCGAAGGCACAGTTGCGCATCAAGGCGGCCGCCGAGGCCGCTGAATCGCGGCACGTTCCGAATTGGCTCGAGGTGGACGCCAAGGCGCTCAAGGGCACGTTCAAGTCGCTGCCCGCGCGCACCGACCTGCCCTCGAGCGTGAACGAGCACCTCATCATCGAACTGTATTCGAAGTGACCGGGTGACCCTTACATGCCCCTGACCGGATTCCTCAAGCCGCGCATCGTCGATGTCCAGAATCTCTCGCCCTGGCACGCCAAGGTGACCATGGAGCCTTTCGAGCGCGGCTACGGCCACACGCTCGGCAACGCGCTGCGGCGCGTGCTGCTGTCCTCCATGCCGGGGTACGCGCCCACCGAGGTGCAGATCGCCGGGGTGGTGCACGAGTACTCGACCCTGGACGGGGTGCGCGAGGACATCGTCGACATCCTGCTCAACCTCAAGGGCGTGGTGTTTCGCCTGCACAACCGCAACGAGGCGATCCTGACGCTGAAGAAGAAGGGCGAAGGGCCCGTGACCGCGGGCGACATCGAGCCTTCGCACGACGTCGAGGTGGTCAACCCGGAGCACGTCGTCGCCAACCTGTCGGCGGGCGGCAAGCTCGAGCTGCAGATCAAGGTCGAAGCCGGACGCGGCTATGTGCCGGGCAACATGCGCTACCTGCCCGAGGAGACCAAGGGCATCGGCCGGATCATCCTGGACGCCTCCTTCAGCCCGGTGCGGCGCGTGTCCTACGCCGTGGACTCGGCGCGCGTCGAGCAGCGCACCGACCTCGACAAGCTGATCCTGGACATCGAGACCAACGGCGCCATCGAGCCCGAGGAGGCGGTCCGGTACGCGGCGCGCATCCTCGTCGACCAGCTCTCGGTGTTCGCGCAGCTCGAGGGCACGGCGCTGCCGACCGAGGAGAAGAAGGCGGTCGCGGTCGATCCCATCCTGCTGCGGCCGGTGGACGACCTCGAGCTCACGGTGCGCTCGGCGAACTGCCTCAAGGCGGAGAACATCTACTACATCGGCGACCTGATCCAGCGCACCGAGACCGAGCTCCTCAAGACCCCGAACCTCGGCCGCAAGTCGCTCAACGAGATCAAGGAAGTGCTCGCCTCGCGCGGCCTGACGCTCGGCATGAAGCTCGAGAACTGGCCGCCGGCGGGCCTCGAGCACCACCGGGTCTAGGCAAGGAGACGGGGCGATGCGCCACGGGCACGGGCTGAGAAAGCTCAACCGGACCTCGAGCCACCGGCTCGCCATGTTCCGCAACATGGCGGTGTCGCTGCTCAGGCACGAGCAGATCACCACCACGCTCCCCAAGGCGAAAGAGCTGCGGCGCGTGGTCGAGCCGATGATCACGCTGGGCAAGCGCCCGAGCCTCGCCAACCGGCGCCTCGCCTATGACCGCCTGCGCGACCGCGGCACGGTGGCGAAGCTCTTCGGCGAGCTGGGGCCGCGCTACGCCAAGAGGAGCGGCGGCTACCTGAGGATCCTCAAGGGCGGCTTTCGCAAGGGCGACAACGCGCCGCTGGCGCTGGTCACCCTGATGGACCGCGCCGAGGCCCCGGCCGCCGGGGCGAAGAAGCCGGACGAGAAGCAACCCGCCTGATCGTCCTTTTCACCGACTTCGGCAGCGCCGACCTCTACGTCGGCCAGGTGAAGGCGGTGCTTGCGGCCCAGGCCCCCGGGGTCGCCGTAGTGGACCTCCTCAACGACCTTCCGGGCTACGATGTGGCCGGCGCCGCGCACCTGCTCGCCGCGCTCGCGCCGCGCGTCGCACCAGGCAACGTTTTTCTCGCGGTGCTCGATCCCGGAGTCGGCACCGCGCGCGACGCCCTGGTGATCGAGGCGGACGGCCGCGCCTTCGTCGGGCCCGACAACGGCCTGCTCTCGGTGCTGTGGCAGCGCGCCGCCGAGCGACGTTGCCGCTCGATCGCCTGGAAACCGGAGCAGCTCAGCGCCTCGTTCCACGGCCGCGACCTCTTCGCGCCGGTCGCGGCGCGGCTCGCGGCGGACCGCCTGCCACCGGAGTGGCTCGCGCCGAAGGCTGCGCCCGAGGTGCTGCTCGACCCCGCGCCGCTGGCGCGCGTGATCTACGTCGACCACTACGGCAACTGCATCACCGGGATTCCGGCGCAGGACATCGGCCGCAATGCCGCCCTTCGCGTCGGCGGCCGCAGCCTGCGCTTCGCCCGCGTCTTCGACGAGGCGCCGCCGGGGGAGCCCTTCTGGCACGCCAACAGCAGCGGGCTGGTCGAGATCTCGGTGGCGCGTGCGAGCGCCGCGCGCTCGCTCGGGCTGGCGGCGGGCGCTGCGGTCGAGGTTGCGGCCTAGCCGGACTTCGCGGATTCGAGGGGTCGGCGAGGGTTAAGTAGTTGAT
>CAZOWR010000268.1:0-3859 GCA_964583645.1 uncultured Enterobacteriaceae bacterium | reverse complement strand
CCTCCGGGAACTGCACCGTGATCTTGCGCGCGAACAGGTGCCGCCCGGTGAGCGCCAGGCCGCGCATCAGCTCGAGCAGCAGGAAGGAGCGGAAGAACTCCGCGACGCGATTCATCGCCAGAGGCTCCAGGGGGTCTGCATCCAGAGGCCGATCACGGCGATCCAGGCGAGCGTCAGCGGGATGAACACCTTCCAGCCCAGGCGCATGATCTGGTCGTAGCGGTAGCGCGGGAAGGTGGCGCGGATCCAGAGGAACATGGAGACGATGACGAAGATCTTGGCGAGCAGCCAGGCCATCGGCGGCACGGCATCGAGCAACGCGCTCGAGATCGGCGGCTGCCAGCCGCCGAAGAACATCACCGCGGTGAGCGTCGCGATGAGCAGCATGTTCATGTACTCGGCCATGAAGAAGAGCGCGAAGGTCATGCCCGAGTACTCGACCATGTGCCCGGCGACGATCTCGGACTCGCCCTCCACCACGTCGAAGGGCGCGCGGTTGGTCTCGGCCACCCCCGACACGAAGTACACCACCAGCATCGGCAGCAGGGGCAGCCAGTTCCACGACAGGAAGTTCAGCCCCATGTCGGCGAACTTGCCGCGCCCCTGCCCGTTGACGATGTCGGAGAGATTGAGGCTCCCGGAAACCATCAGCACCACCACCAGGGCGAAGCCCATCGCCAGCTCGTAGGACACCATCTGCGCCGCCGAGCGCATGGCGCCGAGGAAGGCGTACTTCGAGTTCGACGCCCAGCCGGCGATGATCACCCCGTAGACACCCATCGAGGTGAGCGCCAGCACGTAGAGGAGCCCCGCGTTGACGTCGGCGAGCACCACCTCGGGGGCGAACGGGATCACCGCCCAGGCCGCGACCGCGGGCATCAGCGCGAGCATCGGCGCGAGCAGGTACAGCGCCTTGCTCGCGTTGGTCGGCAGGATCACTTCCTTGAACAGCAGCTTCACGCCGTCGGCGATCGGCTGCGCCCAGCCGCCCAGCCAGGGAATGCCGAAGAACGTGACGCGGTTCGGGCCGATGCGGATCTGGATCCAGCCGATCAGCTTGCGCTCCCACAGCGTGAGGTAGGCCACCGCGAGGAACAGCGGCACCAGGATCGCGACGATGAAGGCGACCGAGGTCACCAGCTCGTAGAGCGCCGGGCCCCAGGTGGGACCCAGCCTCGCTTCCGAGAGGGCGAGCAGGGACTCGAGCATTCAGGCGACCTGCCGCACGGCGACGCGTTCCAGCGTCACGGCGCCGAACATCGGCCCGAGGCCCGCGGTCGAGGGATGCCCGGCGGCGATGCGCACGCAGCCCTCCGGGAGCCGCTCGTCGAGCGCCGCCGCGAGGCGCGCCTCGCCCTTGCCCTGGCGCACCAGCACGGGCGCGCCGGCCGCGACGCCGAGCGAGGCCATCAGCCTGGCGTTCATCCAGGCGCGCGGCGCCTGCGCGTCGCGCGTGCGCTGCAGCGGCCCGGAGCGGCGCGCCAGCGCGTCGCTGAAGTAGATCGGCACCTCGGAGACGCGCTCGATTCCCGAGGCTGCCCAGCTCGACTGCAGCGACGGATCGATGCGGTTGGAGAGCAGCTTCGCGACGTCCCGGCCGTCGAGGCAGGCCTCGCGCACCCCCTGCGCGGTGTCGAACTCGAACCCGGGGCGCCCGAGCAGGCCGCCGAGCACGCGCAGCACTTTCCAGCCGGGGCGCGCCTCGCCCAGCGGGCGCACCGCCGCATGGAAGCTCTGCACCCGGCCTTCCGTGCTGACGAAGGTCCCCGGCGTCTCGGTGAACGGCGCGATCGGCAGCATGACGTGGGCGTACTCCTCGGCGCGGTGGCGGAAGGCGGTGAGCGCCACCACGCAGCGCGCCGCGCGCATCGCCGCCAGCGCGGCCTGCGGGTCGGCCATGTCGAGCTCGGGCTCGGCGTTGAGCAGCAGGAACGCGTCCTGCTTGAGGATCGAGGCGGCGTTGCCGCGGACCGGCATCCCCGCGAGGTAGCCGCCCACCGAGTTGGCGGCCGCGCCGAGGAATCCGACCTTGGCGCCGAGCGCCTGGGCCGCCGCGTGCAGCTGCGCCGCCTGCGGATGCTGCTGCGCGAAGTTGCCGAGCAGCACCGCCGCGTTGCGGCCCTGGCCCAGGACCTCGGCGAACGACGGCAGCTCCGCGAGCAGCTGCGACGGCGGCACGATGCGCTTGCTGCGCACCGGCATCAGCCAGTCGTCGTCCACCGAGTGCAGGACGTGGACCTGGGTGCCGCGCTTCGCCGCCTGGCGCAGCCGATGCGCGAGCAGCGGATGGTCCTTGCGCAGGAAGGAGCCGACCACCAGGACCCGGTCCAGGGCCGCAAGCTCCGCCACCGGCATGCCCAGCCACGGGATGCCCTCGCGCGCGGCATCGCCGGAGAAGTCGCTGTGGCGCAGCCGGAAGTCGGCGGCGCCCCCGAGGCGCGCGGCGAGATAGAGCTCCTCAAGGGTCGAATGCGGCGTCGCCAGCACGCCGAAGTCGCGCCCCTTGAGCGCCTCGGCGACCCGCTCGAGCGCCTCCTCCCAGTCCGCCTCGACCCAGGCGCCGTCGCGCCGGAGCATCGGCCGCGTCAGCCGCTCCCCGGAATCGAGCGCCTCGTAGGAGAAGCGGTCCCTGTCGGAGAGCCAGCACTCGTTGACCGCCTCGTTCTCGAGCGGCAGCACGCGCATGACGCGGTTCTGCTTGACCTGTACCAGGAGGTTCGACCCCAGCCCGTCGTGCGGCGAGATGGACTTGCGCCGCGCGAGCTCCCAGGTGCGTGCGCGGTAGCGGAACGGCTTGGAGGTGAGCGCGCCGACGGGGCAGAGGTCGATCATGTTGCCCGAGAGCTCCGAGTCCACGCTCGCGCCGACGAAGGCGACGATCTCGGCGCGCTCGCCGCGGTTGACCATGCCGAGCTCCATGATGCCGCCGATCTCCTGCCCGAAGCGCACGCAGCGCGTGCACTGGATGCAGCGGCTCATCTCCTCGGCGGCGACCAGCGGCCCGAGGTCCTTGGCGAGCACCACGCGCTTCTCCTCGCCATAGCGCGAGGCCGAGCCGCCGTAGCCCACCGCCAGGTCCTGCAGCTGGCACTCGCCCCCTTGGTCGCAGATCGGGCAGTCGAGCGGATGGTTGATGAGCAGGAACTCCATCACGCTGTTCTGCGCCTGCTTGGCGGCGCGCGAGGCCGTCTTCACCTTCATGCCGTCCGTGACCGGGGTTGCGCACGCCGGCAGCGGCTTGGGCGCCTTCTCGACCTCGACCAGGCACATGCGGCAGTTGGCCGCGATCTGCAGCTTGGGGTGATAGCAGAAGTGCGGCACGTAGATGCCGAGGCGCCGCGCCGCCTCGATCACGGTGGTGCCGTGCGGCACCTCGAGCGGCCGGCCGTCGATCTCGACCTTGAGCATCAGGCGGCCTCCGGCAGGCGCTCGGCGTGCGCGCTCGCCCTGCCCCAGCGCGGCTCGCACTCCGGCCCCTGCACCATGCAGCGCTTGTGCCGGATGTGGTGCTCGAACTCGCTGCGGTAGTGCTTGAGGAAGCTCTTCACCGGCAGCGCCGCGGCGTCGCCCAGGGCGCAGATCGTCCGCCCGGCGATGTTGTCGGCGACGGAATCCAGGACCGCCAGGTCTTCCATCCGGCCCTGCCCGGTCTCGATGCGGTGCACGACGCGGTAGAGCCAGCCGGTGCCTTCGCGGCAGGGCGTGCACTGGCCGCAGGACTCCTCGAAGTAGAAGTACGACAGGCGCTCCAGCGCCCGCACCATGCAGGTAGTCTCGTCCATCACGATCACCGCGCCCGAGCCCAGCATCGAGCCCGCCTTGGCGATCGAGTCGTAGTCCATGTCGGTCGCCATCATCA
>CAZOWR010000267.1:0-3879 GCA_964583645.1 uncultured Enterobacteriaceae bacterium | reverse complement strand
CGAGGAGATCGCCTACCGCATGGGCTACATCGGGGCCGGGCAGCTGCGCGCGCTCGCCGAGCCGCTGGCGAAGCACGGCTACGGCCGGTACCTGCTGCGGGTGCTCGCCGAGAAGCTCTACCGGTGAAGGTCACGCCGAGCGCGCTGCCCGAGGTGCTGCTCATCGAGCCGCGCGTGCACGGCGATGCGCGCGGCTTTTTCTTCGAGAGCTACAACCGCCGCGCGTTCCGCGAGGCGACGGGGCTCGAGATCGAGTTCGTGCAGGACAATCACTCGCGCTCCGCGAGGAACGTCCTGCGCGGCATCCACTACCAGCTGCGCCGGCCGCAGGGCAAGCTGGTGCGCGTGGTGGCGGGCGAGGTCTACGACGTTGCGGTCGATCTGCGGCGCAGCTCGCCCCGCTTCGGCAGGTGGGTCGGCTTCAGCCTCTCGGCCGAGGCGCGCAACATGGCCTGGATCCCGCCCGGCTTCGGGCACGGCTTCCTGGTCACCTCCGACTACGCCGAGTTCCTCTACAAGACCACCGACTACTACGCGCCGCAGCACGAACGCACCCTCGCCTGGAACGACCCGCAGGTCGCGATCGCCTGGCCGCTCGCGGGCGAGCCGGTGCTGGTGCAGAAGGATCGGAACGGCGCGGCGCTCGCCCGGGCCGAAGTTTATCCGTAGGCTCGACGGGTCAGCTTGCACCACCAGTTATGATCATATATGATCACAGTTTTGAGCTTGCATTTAGGACTCATCATCCATGTACTTTCGATTCCGCGGCAATAACATACAGGTTGTGAAGGGGAGGGTTGATCCGGGGACAGGAAAGTCAAAATCTGTTCCTGTTGGAAGCATCAATAGGGAGACCCTGGAGATCAGCGACAAGCTGCGCAGCGAATGCTCGGCGCAGGAGCTCGAGGAAATCGAGGCGTGGGTGAGGCGTTACCGCAGCGTTGACGACATGAAGCGCCGGTACGCAGCGCTCACGCTGCCCGAGCAGATGTCGGTCGCCGCGCAGTGGTACAAGCAGGCGAGCCCCGAGGAGGCGCGCCAGGCGGCCGACGACCTGCTCGCGACGATGGCGCAGCTTCGCCAGGTGCTGAACCGGCGCGGCCTGCTGTAGCACCGGACCCATGGTCGCGCGCGCGCCCCGCCCGCCGCTCGCCGTGCTGCTTTCCGTGTGGCGGGCGCTTTTCCTGCGCGAGGCGGTACTGCGCATCGCCAGGGAGCGGGCGGCCTGGCTCTGGCTGCTGCTCGAGCCGGTCGCGCACATCGCGTTCCTCATCTTTCTGTTCACGGCCATCCGCCTGCGGGTGGTGGGCGGCATCGACACCGCCGTGTGGCTGATCGCCGGGCTGCTCGCGTTCTTCATGTTCCGCCGCCCCGCCCAGCGCGCCATGGGCGCGGTGGACGCCAACCAGGTGCTGTTCACCTACCGCCAAGTGAAGCCGGTGGACGCGGTGCTGATGCGCGCCGCCGTGGAAGGCTTCCTGATGACGGTGATCGCCGTCCTGGTGCTCGCCTGCGCCGGCTTCTACGGGCTCGCGGTGGTGCCGGCCGATCCGCTCGCCACGCTGGCGTCGTTTGCCGGTCTGTGGCTCGTGGGGCTCGGGTTCGGGCTGGTGGCCTCGGTGGCGAGCGAGCTGGTGCCCGAGGCGGGCCGGCTCATCGGCGTGACCATGACGCCGCTCTACTTCTTCTCCGGGGTGATCTTCCCCCTCGACAGGGTGCCGCAGCCCTACCGCGACGTGCTCATGCTCAACCCGGTGGCCCACGGGCTGGAGGCGACGCGGCTCGCCTTCGCGCCCTACTACCGGGCGCTGCCGGAGACGAGCCTCGCCTATCTCTACGCCTGCGCGCTCGCCGCGATCCTGCTGGGGCTTGCACTGCACCGCCGCTTCGAGACGAGCCTGGTGACGCGATGATCCTCGTCGAGGACGTCTACAAGCGCTATCACACCCTGCACGGCCCCGGCCACTGGGTCCTGCAGGGGGTGACGCTCAGCATACCGCCGCGGGTCAACGTCGGGCTGCTCGGCCGCAACGGCGCCGGCAAGTCCACGCTGCTGCGCCTGATCGGCGGCATCGATCAGCCGACGCGCGGCCGCGTCGAGCGGCGCTGCCGCGTGTCCTGGCCGATGGGGCGTGCCGGCGGCATGGTGGGCGCGCTCAGCGGCCGGCAGAACGCCCGCTTCCTGTGCCGCGTTCACGGCCACGAGGACGACATCCCGGAGCGCATGGCGTCGATCGAGGATTTCGCCGAGCTGGGCGAGGCATTCGACGAGCCGGTGAGCACCTACTCGAGCGGCATGCGCTCGCGCCTGCAGTTCGCGACCTCGCTCGCGTTCGACTTCGACGTCTACATCGCCGACGAGGCCATCTCGGCCGGGGACGCGGCGTTCAGGAAGAAGGCGAAGCGCGTTTTCAGAGAGCTTGCCGACCACGCGAGCCTGATCCTCGTCTCGCACAGCGCCGGCACCCTGAAGCAGTTCTGCTCCGCGGGGGTGCTGCTGGAGCGGGGCAGGGCCCGCTGGTTCGACGACGTCGACGACGCCATCGGCGCCTACGAGGGGGGTCTGCCCGCATGATCGAGCGCATCCGGCAGTCGCCCCCGGGGCGCGCCGCGGCGCGGCTCGCCGGCTGGATCGGCGGCTGGCTGGTGCCCGCGCTCATCGAGCGCCGCGCTTTCGGCGCCGCGGTGTCCGCCTCGCTCCTGGCGGTCCTCTATTGGGGGGTAATCGCCTCGGACCGCTATGTGTCCGAAGCGCACGTCGTCATCCAGCGCACCGACCTCGGCTCCGGCCCCGGCGTCAGCATCGGCTCGGTGCTCGGCCTCGCCACCCCGCCCAGCCACGAGGACCAGCTGCTGCTGCGCGACCAGCTGCTGTCGGTGGACATGCTGAAGAAGCTCGACGCGAGCCTGAACCTGCGCGCGCACTTCAGCGACAAGCGCCGTGATCTCCTGTCGCGCATGTGGTTCGGCGACGCCGAGCTGGAGTGGTTTCACCAGCACTACCTCACGCGCGTGCTGGTCGAGTTCGACGACTACACCGGAATCCTCAAGATCAAGGCACAGGCCTACGACCCCGAGACGGCCCATGCCATCGCCGTCGCGCTGGTGGAGGAGGGCGAGCGCTACATGAACGCGCTCGGGCACCGCCTGGCGCAGGACCAGGTGGCCTTCCTCGAGAAGCAGGTCGCCGAGCTGCACCGGCGCGTGATCCAGGCGCGCCAGGCGCTGCTCGCGTTCCAGAACCGCCACGGCATGGCTTCGCCCCAGGCGACCGCCGAGAACTTCGCCGCCATCGTCAACCGCCTCGAGGCGCAGCTCTCGGACCTGCAGGCGCGCCGCACGGCGATGCTCGGTTACCTCATGCCCGACAGCGCGAGCGTGGTCGAGCTGAACCTGCAGGTCGCGGCGCTCGAGAAGCAGCTGCGGCAGGAGAAGGCGCGGCTCGCCTCCCCCGCGGGCGGCACGCTCAACCGCACGGTGGAGGAATTCCAGCGCCTGCAGATGAACGCCGAGTTCGCTCAAGACGTCTACAAGACCGCGCTGGTGGCTCTCGAAAACGGGCGGGTGGAGGCGACGCGCACGCTGAAGAAGGTGTCCGTGCTGCAGAGTCCCTTCCAGCCCCAGTACCCGGTCGAGCCCCGCCGCCTCTACCACCCCGTCGTCTTCACCTTGGTCGCGCTGCTGCTCGCCGGCATCCTGCAGCTGCTCGCCGCGGTCATCCGCGACCACAAGGACTGAGCCATGCGACAGCTCTCCGCCCTGCTTGCCCTGCTCGTCTTCGCCGGCGCCGCGCTCGCCCAGTACATGACGCAGCCGCCCGCGGCCCCGGTCGCGCCCGCGCCCCCGAGCAGCCCGGCGGGCCTCGCGCCGGGCGGCTCG
>CAZOWR010000266.1:0-3885 GCA_964583645.1 uncultured Enterobacteriaceae bacterium | reverse complement strand
GCTCGTCGAACAGCAGGATCTCCGGGTCGGTGGCGAGCGCGCGCGCGATGCACAGCCGCTGCTGCTGACCGCCGGAGAGGTTGAACGCGAGATCCTGCAGCCGGTCCTTGACCTCGTCCCAGAGCGCTGCGCCCCTCAGCGCGGCCTCGACCTTGTCGGCAAGCGCCCGCTTGGAGCGCTCGCCCCGGACCCGCAGGCCGTAGGCGACGTTCTCGAAGATCGACTTGGGGAACGGGTTGGGCTTCTGGAACACCATCGAGAGGCGCATGCGCACCTCGATCGGGTCCACCGACGCCTCGAGCAGGTTCATGTCGTCGGGGTAGATGCGGATCTCGCCCTCGTAGCGGTTGCCTGGATAGAGGTCGTGCATCCGGTTGAAGCAGCGCAGGAACGTGGACTTGCCGCACCCCGAGGGGCCGATGAGGGCGGTGACCTGGCGCTCGTGCACCACCAGGTTCAGGCTCTTCAGCGCGCGGAAGGCGCCGTAGTAGAAGCTGAGATTCCTCGCTTCGGCCTTGGGCACGGGCTGCGTGCCGGCCTCAGGGCGGGGTTCGGCCACGGCGGCTACGGACACGGCGGGCATGGATTCACCATTTTATTTTCTTGCGCAGGCGGTAGCGCAGCCAGATGGCGAGGCCGTTCATGGCCAGGGTCATCAGCACGAGGATGAAACCCGCGGCGGCGGCGTTCACCAGGAACGCCGCCTCGGGACGCGACGTCCAGTTGAACATCTGGATCGGCATCACGGTGAAGGGCGACATCAGCCATTCGAACGAGACGAACGGCGGCTCCGCCTTGACCGGAGCCGGCGGCAGGAAGGCGATGAAGGTCAGTGCCCCGATGGTGATCACCGGCGCGGTCTCGCCGATCGCGCGCGCCATGCCGATGATGACGCCGGTGAGGATGCCCGCGGACGAGTAGGGCAGGATGTGGTCCCGGCACACCTGCCACTGCGTGCCCCCCAGGGCGTAGGCGCCCTCGCGGATTCCCTGCGGGATGGCGCGGATCGACTCTCGCGTGGCGACGATCACCACCGGAAGGATGAGGAGCGCGAGCGTCAGCCCGGCCGAGAGGATCGACTGGCCGAAGCCGAACTGGTACACGAACAGGCCCAGCGCGAGCAGCCCGTAGATGATCGAGGGCACGCCCGCCAGGTTGGTGATGTTGATCTCGATGATGTCGGTGACCCAGTTCCTGGGCGCGTACTCCTCGAGGTACAGCCCCGCCGCCACGCCGAGCGGAACCGCGACCGCCGCAGTGGTCAGCATCACCAGGCAGGACCCGACCCACGCCGTCAGGATACCCGCCTGGCCGGCCCGGCGCGACGGATAGCTGGTGAAGAAGTCCCAGTCGAGCCGCGGCACGCCCTTCAACGCCATGTCGGCGAACAGCGCGGCGAACGTCAGCACGCCGATCATCAGCGCGACCACGCCGACGCAGGCGAACACCGCGTCCCGGCGCTTGTGGCTCGCGATCAGCGCGCGGATCTGCCCGAGGTCGCGCACGTGCTCCATCAATAGGCCTCGCGGAAGGTCTTGCGCAGCATGTGGCCGCCGATGTTGCAGGCGAGCGTGAACAGCATCAGCGTCAGCCCGGCGGCGAAGATCGTCTGGTAGCCGATCGAGCCGTGCGGCAGGTCGCCGAGCGCCACCTGCACGATGTAGGCGGTGATGGTGGCGGCCGGCTCGAGCGGGTTGAGGGTGAGATTGGGCTGCTGGCCCGCCGCCACGGCCAGGATCATGGTCTCCCCGACCGCCCGCGAGATGCCCAGAATGTAGGCCGAGGCGATGCCCGAGAACGCCGCCGGCACCACCACCCGGGTCGCGGTCTGGAAGCGCGTCGCGCCCATCGCGTAGGAGCCCTCGCGCAGGCTCATCGGCACCGCGCGCATCGCGTCCTCCGAGATCGAGCTGACGTACGGGATGATCATGATGCCCATGACGATGCCCGCCGACAGCAGATTGAAGCCCGGCAGCTCGGGGTAGAACCACTGCAGGATCGGCGTCACGAACAGCAGCGCGAAGTAGCCGTAGACGATGGTCGGCACGCCGCCCAGCAGCTCGAGGAAGGGCTTGGCCACCTCGCGCACCGCGAAGGGGGCGAACTCGGAGAGATAGATGGCGATGATCGTGCCGAGCGGAATCGCGATGGCCAGCGCCACCACCGAGCTCGTCAGCGTCCCCGACAGCAGCACCATGACGCCGAAGTGCGCGTCGTCGAACAGCGGCGTCCACTGCGTGTCGGTGAGGAAGTCCCGCAGCGGCACGGTCTGAAAGAACACCACGGATTCCTTGACCAGCACGTAGACGATGCCGACGGTGGTGAACACCGAGACCATCGCCGCGAGGAAAAGCACGCCCTCGATCGTCCGCTCCCGCCAGATGCGCGAGCGCCGGTAGGCGAGACGGGCGGTCATCGCCCCGCTATGGGGCGCAGCGGAGATTTCGCCGGGCACAACGGCGGACATCGGGTTCGATCGCCTATGGTATCAACGAACAACCGCCCGCGGCAGGCCGCGGGCGGCCGGGTCGCGGGCGGCTCAGAGCTTGGCTTCGAGCTTCATCAGCTCTTCGATCGTCAGACCGACCCTGTTCTCGCCGCCGAACTTGGTCCCCACGGTCTTCCTGGCGATCGTCTCCAGGTTGTGGGTGTAGGCAACATCGGGCAGCGGCACGTACTTGACCTCGCGCGAGAGCTTGGCGCCGTGCTTCATGTAGTACTCGGCGAACTCCTTCACTTCGGGCTTGTCGAGCGATTTCCGGTTGACGTAGATGAAGATCGGGCGCGCGAGCGGCGAGTAGCTGCCCTTGAGCACGGCGTCCATGGAAGGCGCGACCGGCTGGCCCTTCTCGTTGACGATCGGCACCGCCTTCAGCTTGTCCTTGTTCTCGACGTAGTAGGCGAAGCCGAAGAAGCCCAGCGCGTTCACGTCGCGTGACACGCCCTGCACCAGCACGTTGTCGTCCTCGGAAGCCGTGAAGTCGCCGCGCGAGGACTTGGACTTGCCGGTGATCGCCTCGGTGAAGTAGTCGAAGGTGCCGGAATCGGCGCCGGCGCCGAAGAGCTTGAGCGGGGCGTCCGGCCACTGCGGATTGACCTGGTTCCACTTCAGGATCTTGCCCTGCGCGGCCGGCTGCCACATCTTCTTCAGCTCGGCGACCGTCATCGCCTGGATGAAGCCGTTCTTCGGGTGCACCACGACCGTGAGCGCATCGAACGCCACCGGCAGCTCGATGTACTCGATGCCAGCCGCCTTGCAATCGCCCATCTCCTTCTTCAGGATCGGGCGCGAGGCATCCGAGATGTCGGTTTCGCCGCGGCAGAACTTCTTGAACCCGCCACCGGTGCCGGAGATGCCGACCGTGACCTTGATCTTCTGCTTCTTGGCCTTCTGAAACTCCTCCGCCACCGCCTCGGTCACCGGATAGACCGTGCTCGAACCGTCGATCTTGACGACCTGCTGGGCGACCGCGGCCTGCGCCGCAACCAGCGCGCCGGCCATCGCCAGCGCCCGAACTTCGTACTTCAGTCTCATGGCTCGCTCTCCCGTGGTTGACGGGCGCGAGTCTGGACCGCGCAGGTTACAGCGTCGTTACAGCAGAAATCCTCAAAAGGGATAGGGAGTTGCGCGATCCTGGATCGTGACCCACTGCCACTGGGTGAACTCCTCCCAGTTGGCGACGCCGCCGTGGCGACCCCCGTTGCCGGAGGCCCCGCGCCCGCCGAACGGCACCCAGGGCTCGTCGGCCACGGTCTGGTCGTTGATGTGGATGATCCCCGTCCTGAGCCTGGCGGTGAAGTTCATCGCGCGCTCCATCGACTGGGTGATCACGCCGGTGGACAGGCCGTACTCGGTGGCGTTGTTCAGCGCGATCGCCTCCTCGT
>CAZOWR010000265.1:0-3962 GCA_964583645.1 uncultured Enterobacteriaceae bacterium | reverse complement strand
GAGGGCATGGTGGACGAGGCGACGCGCGAGATCCGCGAGCGCGAGAAGGAGACGCTGCTGCGCCTGGCGCGCGCGGGCGAATTCCGCGACGAGGAGACGGGCTACCACCTGATCCGCATGGCGCGCTACTCGCGCGTCATCGCCAACGCGGTGGGCCTGGAGCGCGACGAGGCCGAGACGATCGAGCTCGCGGCGCCGCTGCACGACATCGGCAAGATCGGCATCCCCGACGGCATCCTGCTCAAGCCCGCGCGCCTGGACGAGCAAGAGTGGGGCGTGATGCAGCGCCATCCCGTGATCGGCCACGAGATCCTCAAGGGGAGCGCCTCGAAGTACGTCCGCATGGGCGCGCTCATCGCGCTCGGCCACCACGAGCGCTACGACGGCAAGGGCTACCCCAGCGGCCTGGTCGGCGACCACATTCCGCTGTGCGCGCGCATCGTCGCCGTCGCCGACGTCTACGACGCGCTGACCTCGGTGCGGCCCTACAAGAAGGCCTGGAAGGCGGACGACGCGTTCGAGTACCTGCGCGCGCAGCGCGGCAAGCACTTCGATCCCCGGCTCGCGGAGGCCTTCCTCGGCATGAAGGCCAAGGTCGTGGAAGTGCAGCGCGACTTCCAGGACGCCGCGAGCGAGCTGGGCGGGGGCATGTGATGCGGGCTCTCGCGCAGCTGCTGCAGCGGACGCGCGCGCGGCTCGCGGCGCGCCCCGACACCGAGCACGAGCAGGCGATCGTGCGCATGATCGTAGGCGCGCTCATCGTGCTCTATCTCCTGCCCGGCGCGACCGAGCCCGATGCCGGGCCGACGATCTGGGTGATGTTCGGCTTCCTGGCGGTAGGGGTCTCGATCATCGCGCACATTCTCGCGGTGCCGGGCGAGTCGCCCGCCCGGCGCGTGTTCGGCATCGTGGCCGACGTCGCGACCCTGACCTGGGTGATGGTGGTCCTGGGCGAGGACGCGGCGCCGCTCTACCTGGTCTACGTCTGGGTGACGCTGGCGAACGGCTTCCGCTTCGGCGCGCGCTACCTGCTCGCCTGCCTCGCGCTCAGCGTCGTGGGGTTCTCGGTGGTGCTCTGGCAGAGCCCGTTCTGGCAGGCGCACCTGGAAGCCGGCGTCGGCCTGCTGATCGGGCTGTTCGCGCTGAGCCTCTACGTGCGGTCGCTGGTCACGAAGCTGTTTGACGCGCTGGCGCAAGCCGAGGTCGCGAACCAGGCCAAGCGCCGCTTCGTCTCGGTAGTGAGCCACGAGCTGCGCACGCCGCTCAACGCGATCATCGGCATGGCGGACCTGCTGCGCGACACCTCGCTCTCGCGCGAGCAGGCGGACATGCTGCAGACGCTGCGCGGCTCCTCGCGCGTCATGCTGGGCCTGGTGGACGAGGTGCTCGACTTCTCCAAGATCGAGGCGGGCAAGCTGGTGCTGGAGCGCACCGACTTCGACCTGCACGCGCTCGTCAACAGCACCTGCCGGATCCTCTCGGCGCAGGCGGCGCCCAAGGGCATCGACTTCGTGGTCTCGATCATGCCGGAGGTGCCGCCCGCGGTGCGCGGCGACGCGCATCACCTGCGGCAGGTGCTCATCAACCTCGCCGGCAACGCGGTGAAGTTCACCCAGCGGGGCGGTGTCACGGTTCACGTCGGCGCGCTGGAGGAGAGCGAGACCGGGGTGCGGCTCAAGTTCTCGGTGCGCGACACCGGGATCGGGATCCCGCCGGAGGCGCAGCGCAGCATCTTCGAGAGCTTCACGCAGGCCGACCAGTCCACCACGCGGCGCTTCGGCGGCACGGGCCTGGGAACCACCATCGCCAAGCAGCTGGTCGAGCTGATGGACGGGCGCATCGGCATGGAGAGCGCGGCGGGGCTGGGCAGCACGTTCTGGTTCGAGGTCGAGCTCGAGAAGCAGCCCGAGCGCGTCGGCGCCGGCACGGGCGAGCTCGACGGGGCACGCATGCTGCTGGTCGGGTTCCCGACCTCGCAGCGCGAGGCGCTGGAGGGCGTGCTCTGCGGATGGGGAGCCACGCCGGTCGCGGTCGCCGACGCGGGCGAGGGCGTGCGCCGCCTGGTGGCCGAGATCAGCCTGGCGCAGCCCTACCATAGCGTGCTGCTGTACGCCGAGGACAAGGATCTGCGCGCCGCGCAA
Organism: uncultured Enterobacteriaceae bacterium; assembly: GCA_964583645.1. Taxonomy (GTDB): domain Bacteria; phylum Pseudomonadota; class Gammaproteobacteria; order Burkholderiales; family SG8-39; genus RBG-16-66-20. The sequence goes on along the minus strand of CAZOWR010000265.1, from coordinate 1,821 downwards.
CGCTTCCGGCGCGCGGCGCCCGATCCGCTGCCGCCGCTGATCGTGGCGTTCCCGCGCAGCCCGGCGGCGCCGCGCGTCAGCGCGCTCTCCGCGGGGTTCGGCGCGGTGCTCGAGCTCCCCGTGGACAAGCGGCAGCTCTTCAACGTGCTGCACTCGGTCACGGCGGGCGAGGAGCCGCGCGAGGGCGTGGTGCGGCTGCAGGATTACGCGCAGCGCGGGCCGGGGGCGAGGGGCCTGCGGGTGCTGGCGGCCGACGACAACCCGACCAACCGCGAGGTGCTGGGCAGGATCCTGGAGCGCGGCGGCCACGTGCCGACGCTGGTGGCCGACGGCGAGCAGGCGCTCGGCGCCCTCGAGTCGGCGCGCTTCGACGTCGCGCTCTTCGACCGCAACATGCCGGGCATGAGCGGCGTCGAGCTGGTGCAGGCGGTCCGCGTCATGCACGGCGCGCGCGAGCGCCTGCCGGTGATCGTGCTCTCGGCCGATGTCACGCCCGAGACGCGGCGCGAGTGCCTGGAGTCGGGGGCGGACGCGTTCCTCGGCAAGCCGGTGGAGGCGGCGCGGCTGCTGCAGGAAATCCAGGCGCTATGCGCGGCGCGGCCACGGGAGGCGCCACGCGCGGCGCTTCCCGAGCGGGCCCGGCCTGCAGCGCAGGCACCGGGGCCCGCCCCCGCCGTCAACCGCGAGACGCTGCGCGACCTCGAGGAGCTGGGCTCCTCCCCCGCTTTCATGGACAAGCTGATCGGCGTGTTCACCGCCGACAACGCCACGCTGGTCACGAAGATGGAGACCGCGCTCGGCGCGCGCAACGTCGCCGAGTTCCGCGACCACCTGCACGCCATGAAGGGCTCGGCGGCGAGCATGGGCGCGGAGCGCCTGACGCAGCTGTGCCGGGACATCGGGCGGCTGTCAGACGCCGAGGTGAAGCTGCAGATTCTGCCGTTGCTCAAGTCGCTGCGCGAGGAGCTCGCCGCCACGCGCGAGGCGCTCGAGCACTACCTGCGCGAGCGACAGAAGTCGGCGGGCTAGGCGCGCGCCGCCGCAGGCTAGAATCCGGCGGATGCGGCACCGCCGCGCCACCCCCGGAGTCCTGCTGCATGTCGTTCTTCATCATGCTGGTCGAGATGACCGATGCCCAGCGGCGCGAGCTGGAGACGGTTCCCAAGGTCCACTCGATGATCCACCAGGGGCTCACCCTGGAGGAGTACCGCGCGTTCCTCCACGACCTGTACCACATCGTGTGGCACTTCTGCCCGATCATGGCCGCCGCCGCCGCGCGCTGCGACGACCGCTTCCGCGACGTTCGCTACGAGCTCTACCAGCGCATCGAGGAAGAGAAGGGGCACGAGGCCTGGGTGCTTGAGGACATCGAGGCGGTAGGGGGCGATCTCGGGAGGGCGCGCACGGCGCCCCCGAGCCTACCGGTCCAGGCGATGATCGCGTTCAACTACTTCGGCGCGGATCGGGCGCAGCCGTGCTCGGTCCTCGGCATGCTCTACATGCTGGAGGTGGTCTCCTCCGTCTACGGGGGCCGGGTGTCGGACTCCATCGCGGCCGCCATCGGACGCGAGGTCGGCGCGGGCGGGTTCAGGTTCCTGTCCTCGCACGCGTCGATGGACCTCGACCACATGGCGAAGCTGAACCGCCTCGTCAAGACCATCACCGACGAGGCGGCACAGCAAGCCATCGTCAACTCCACGCGCGTCAACTTCTACCAGTTCGCGTGCATGTTCCGCGACGGCGGCTTTGCATCGCACCTCACCCGCTAGCCGGCAGGGCGAGCGTCCCGGCGCGGCAGCGCGGCGCGTCGATGCGGTAGCG
>CAZOWR010000264.1:0-3964 GCA_964583645.1 uncultured Enterobacteriaceae bacterium | reverse complement strand
CAGGCGCGCACCCCGTTCCCTACGCCGTGGCGCCGGGACCGGTCACGCTGCAGGCGCGGCTCTATCCCGAGAACGCGCTCGCGACGCAGACCGGGATGATCTCGGGGACGGTGACCAACCTGCGCACCGGCAAGGGCCGCTTCACGCTCAACTACCAGGGCGAGATGCTGGTGGGCGAGGCGACGCGCCACGGCGCCGACGAGCGGCGCGGCGTGGCGAGCGCCTATGGCGCGGGCGGCAGCTTCATGCAGTGCGAGTACCAGATGAACACGCCGCTGCAGGGCGCCGGCAGCTGCACGTTCTCCAACGGCGCGCGCTACCGCGTGCACATCGGCAGCTAGCCCCGGGAGGCGCCCGGCTCCAGGGCGGCCGCGAGCCGCTCCGCGGGCTCCAGCCCCGGCAGGCGCCTGAGCCATGTCAGCTGCCGCTTGGCGAGCTGGCGCGTCGCCGCGATGCCTGCCTCGCGCAGCTGCGCCCGGGTCAATCTGCCCTCGAGGTACTCCCAGGCCTGCCGGTAGCCCACGCAGCGCATGCTGGGCAGGTGCGCGTGCAGCGCGTGGCGCTGGCGCAGCGCTTGCAGCTCTTCCACGAGCCCCGACGCGAGCATGCGGTCGAAGCGCTCGGCGATGCGGCGGTGAAGCGCCGCGCGGTCTTCGGGCACGATCGCAAAAGCCTTGAGCGCGAACGGCGGCGGGACGCTGCGCGTCGTCTGTTGCGCGGAGATCGGCCGGCCGGTCACGCGGCAGACCTCGAGTGCGCGCTGGATGCGCTGCGAGTCGTTGGGTGTCACGCGCGCGGCGGCGGCCGGGTCCACCCTGGCGAGCTCGGCGTGCATCGCGGGCCAGCCCCGTGCACGAGCCTCGGCGTCGATCGCGGCGCGCACCGCTGGATGCGCCGCCGGAAGCTCGTCGAGCCCCTGCGCGAGGGTCCGGTAGTAGAGCATGGTGCCGCCTACGAGCAACGGTATCCTGTTACGCGCGAGTATGGACTCCACGGCACGGATCGCGTCGGCGCGAAATCGCCCCGCCGAGTAGCTCCCGGTCGGCTCGACCAGGTCGATCAGGTGATGCGGCACGCGCGCGCGCTCGGCCGCCGAAGGTTTGGCGGTGCCGATGTCCATTCCAATGTAGACCTGCCCCGAGTCGACGCTCACGATCTCGACCGGCAGCCGCGCGGCGAGCTCCAGCGCGAGGCGCGACTTGCCGCTTGCCGTCGGCCCGAGCAGGGCGTACGCGGTGCTACCGGCCACGCAGGAAGAGCTTGTCGAGGTCCGCGAGGCTCAGCTGGTACCAGGTCGGGCGGCCGTGATTGCAGCTGCCCGCGCGCTCGGTGTCCTCCATCTCGCGCAGCAGCGCGTTCATCTCGGCGTGGCTGAGCGCCCGGTGGGCGCGCACCGCGGCGTGACAGGCCATCCCGGCGAGCAGCTCGTCGCGGCGCGCGGCGAGCGCCTGCGCGGCGCCGTACTCGCGCAGCTCGCCGAGCACGCGATGGGCGAGCGCGGCGAGATCGCCGCCGGCGAGCGGGGCGGGCGCTGCGCGCACCGCGAGCTCGTTCGGCCCCGCCACCGACATCTCGAAGCCGAGCTGCTCGAGCGTGCCCGCGTTCTCCTCGGCAGCGGCGACCTCAAGCGCCTCGGCGCGGAACACCGCGGGCACCAGCAGCTGCTGGCGCTCGATTCGCCCGGCGTCGAGGTTGGCCTTCAGCTGCTCGTAGACCACGCGTTCGTGCGCCGCGTGCATGTCGACGAGCACCAGGCCCGCGTCGTTCTGCGCCAGGATGTACACGCCGTGCAGCTGCGCCAGCGCGAAGCCCAGGGGCGGCGCCGCCGCGGACTCCGGAAGCGACGCGGTGGCGCGCGCGCTGGCCGGGGCCATGAACGCCTGGTAGGCGGCGGCCGGCTGTGCGAGCCCCAGCGCGGGCTGGATCGGCGCGCCCTCGGGGATCGCGGCGTAGGCAACCGGAGCCTGCGCGGCGGTCGGCGAGAGCGCTCGCTGCATGGCGTGGAACACGAACTGGTGCACGCCGCGCGCGTCGCGAAAGCGCACCTCGGTCTTCGCCGGGTGGACGTTGACGTCCACCGCGCGCGGGTCGATCTCGAGAAACAGCAGGTACGCGGGCTGGCGCTCGCCGTGCAGCAGGCCGCGGTAGGCCTCGCGCGCCGCGTGCGCAACGACCCGGTCGCGCACGAAGCGCCCGTTGACGAACGCGTACTGCGCGTCCGCCCGCGCGCGCGCGGCCTGCGGCCCGCCTGCCAGGCCGTGCAGTCGCAGGTTCCCGGCCTGCGCGTCGAGCGCCACGCCCGCCTCGAGGAACTCGCGTCCGAGGAGCGCCGCGGCGCGGTCTCCGAGCGGCTGGCGGCGCAGGTGCGCCGAGACGCGGCCGTTGTGGCGCAGCGTGAACGCCACCGCGGGGTGCGCCAGCGCCACGCGGCGCAACGCCTCGTCGCAGTGGCCGAACTCGGTCGCCTCGCTCCTCAGGAACTTGCGCCGCGCCGGGGTGTTGAAATACAGCTCCGCGACCGCCACGGTAGTGCCTTGCGTGCGCGCGGTAGGCTCCACGTCGCCGATCCACGGCCCTTCCGCGCGCAGCCGGAAGGCGTGCGGCGAGCCCGCGGTGCGCGAGTCGACCGAGAGCCGGGCGACCGAGGCGATCGAGGCGAGCGCCTCGCCGCGAAAGCCGAGCGTCGCGACCGCCTCGAGGTCCTCCAGGGTGTGGATCTTGCTCGTGGCGTGGCGCGCGAGCGCGAGCGGCAGGTCGTCGCGCGCGATCCCGGCGCCGTCGTCCTCCACCTGGATGCGCCGCATCCCGCCCTCCTCCAGCGCGACCTGGACCTCGCTGGCGCCCGCATCCAGCGCGTTCTCGAGCAACTCCTTCAGCACCGAGGCCGGGCGCTCGACCACCTCGCCCGCCGCGATCTGGCTGACCAGCAGCTGCGGCAGGATGCGGATCGCGCTCACGCGGCGATTATATCGGTGGCCCTATACAATCCCCGCGTGGAGCTGCTCGCGGCGCTGTGGGACCTCGCAGTCCATCTCGACCGGCATCTCGCGGCCTTCGTCGCCGAGCACGGCGCGTGGGTCTACGCGCTGCTCTTCCTCGTCGTGTTCTGCGAGACCGGCCTGGTGGTGACGCCGTTCCTGCCCGGGGACTCGCTGCTCTTCGTCGCCGGAGCCATCGCCGCCGCGGGCGGCATGGACATCGGCGCGCTGATGGCGACGCTGGTGGCGGCGGCGCTCGCCGGCGACAACGTCAACTACGCGATCGGGCGTTGGGCGGGGCCGAGGGTATTCCACTACGAGCGCTCGCGCTGGTTCGATCCCCGCCATCTCGAGCGCGCGCACGCCTTCTACGAGCGCCACGGCGGCAAGACCATCATCCTCGCGCGCTTCGTGCCCATCGTGCGCACCTACGTGCCATTCGTCGCCGGGATCGGCGCCATGCCCTACGCGCGCTACCTCGCGTTCTGCGTCGCGGCGGCGCTCGTCTGGGTAGTGTCGCTCAGCCTCGCCGGCTACTGGTTCGGCAATCTGGCGCTGGTCAGGGAGAACCTGACGCTGGTGATCCTCGCGATCGTGCTCGCGTCCGTCTCCCCCGGCCTCATCGGCTGGGCGCGGGCGCGCCGGGCAGGTTGAGCGCCACCGGCGAGGCCGGCCGCGGCGGGTGCCGCGCGAGATAGCGCTTGATGCCGGCGAGGACCGCGCGTGCGATGCGGTCCTGGTAGTCGAGGTCGTTCAGCCGCGACTCCTCCTCGGGATTGGAGATGAACGCGGTCTCGACCAGGATCGAGGGCACGTCGGGGGCCTTCAGCACGGCGAAGCCCGCCTGCTCGACCTGGGCCTTGTGCAGGGTGTTCACCGAGCCGAGGCGCTTGAGCACCGAGTTTCCCAGGCGCAGGCTGTGGTCGATGGTCGCGGTCTGCGAGAGGTCGAGCAGGGTCTGCGCGAGGTAGCGGTCTTTCACGTCG
>CAZOWR010000263.1:0-3969 GCA_964583645.1 uncultured Enterobacteriaceae bacterium | reverse complement strand
GCATGCAAGAGGTCACCGGTTCGATCCCGGTTACCTCCACCACTCTGGAGACTGGTGAGCCGCAACAGTGAAACGCAGAACACGCACCCTCTCCCCTTGAGGGAGAGGGTGGGGGTGAGGGGTACTGCTCAATCGATTGTTGCTGGCAACTGGAATCGAGGGGGAAATTCTCAGCGCAGTGCGGTCTGGTTTCCAGTTTCTGGAAACTAGTTTCTAGCAGACCCCATCGTCTAGAGGCCTAGGACATCGCCCTTTCACGGCGGTAACCGGGGTTCGAATCCCCGTGGGGTCGCCACCCGCAAGCTGAGCGCCTAGAGTGAACATCGTAGACTTCATCGAGGAGCAGGCGCGCCTCCGGCCGGATGCGCCGGCGATCCTGCGCGGCGACATGACGCTGAGCTTCGCGCGGCTCGCGGGAGCGGTGCGCCGCGCCGCGGCGATCCTCGCGGGGCAGGGCGTGCGGGCGGGCGCGGTCGTTGGCACCGCGCTCAACACGACGCCGCTGCACCTGGTGACGCTGCTCGCGTTGCTGCGGATGGGCGCGATCGCGCTGCCGGGGCGCCCGATCACGGCGGCGGAGCGCTGGCGCGAGTTCGGCGCGCGCTTCGGCCTGGCGGCGCTCGTGGCCGAGCGCGCGCACCCCGGCGTGCCGCAGCTGCTCACCATCCGGCCCGACGCGAGCTGGGCGCGGGACTACGGGGGCGGGGAAAGCCCCGCACCGCACCACCCGGGGGGAGAGCAGCTCTACCTCATCGCGCAGACCTCGGGGACCACCGGCCCGCCCAAGGCGGTGGCCCGGACGCACGCCGGGTTCCTCGCGCTGCGCGGGCGACTGAGCGAGCTGCTGGGCGTCGGGCGCGAGTCGCGCTTCCTGGTGCGCATGGACATCCAGAACCAGGTGATCGTGCTGCACAGCCTGCGCCACCTGTGCGCGGGCGGCGCGGTCGTGTTCGCGGACGCGCCTCTGGAAAGCGCTTTTCGCGCCATCGAGCGGCATGGGGCGACGCACACCATCATCTCGCCGTTCATCCTGTGCCAGTGGCTCGCGGCGCTGGCGCGCCCGCACGCGCCGTTCGCCTCGCTCGCGCACCTGATCGTGGCGGGAGGCGAGCTGCCCGGGGCGCTCGTGCGCGAGGCCGAGGAGCGCGTCTCGCCCAACCTCGTGAACATGTTCGGCAGCGTCGAAATGGGGGTGGGTGCGCTCGGCGACCGGGCGACGCGCGCGCGCTACCCGGGCAGCGCGGGCCGCCTCGTGCCCTGGCTCGAGGCGCAGGCGGTGGACGACGAGGACCGGCCACTGCCGCCGGGGGAGAGCGGGCGGCTGCGCTTTCGCGGCGAGAGCGTGGTGACCTCCTACCACGGCCCGGAGGCGGGCAGCCGCAGCGCCGACGGCGTGTTCCGCGACGGCTGGTGCTACACGGGCGACGTGGGCCGCGTCACCGCCGAGCGCATCCTCCACCTCGAGGGCCGCGCCGACGACGAGATCAACCTCGGGGGCCCGAAGCTGCAGGCGCGCGAGGTCGAGGCGATCCTCGCCGGCCATCCCGACGTGCTCGAGGCCGCGGCCTTCGCCCTGGGCGCAGAGACCGGGCAGGCGCGGCTGATGGCGGCGGTGGTGCCGCGGGGCCGCTTCGATGCCGCCGCGCTGCGGCGCCACTACGCCGAGCGGGGCGGCGCGCTGCCCGAGCTGCTGACCCCGGTGCGGGTGCAGGAGCTGCCGCGCAACGCGATGGGCAAGGTCCTCAAGCAGGAGCTGAAGGCGCGCTTCGCGCGCGGCGGCTGAGCGCCGCGGCGCTCAACCCGCCTGCGCCAGCCGCACGTCGGCGAGCGCGAGGCGATCCACCACGTTGCGCAGGATCGCCCACAGCAGCCGCAGGTGGCAGCGCGGGCTCATGCGCTCGAGCGCCGCGCGCTCGAACTCGGCGAGCACCACCTCGGTGAGCGACTCTACGGTCGCCTGGCGCGGCAGCTCGCCGGCGGCGATCAGGCTCATCTCGCCGAAGCACTCGCCCTCGCGGATGATGTTGAGCAGGCGCCCGCGCTTGGTGACCTTGAGCTCCCCCTTGGCGAGGAAGAACAGGCTCTCGCCCGGCTCGTCCTCGCGGATGATCGCGACGCGCGCGTCCAGCCGCGTCCAGCGGCCCGCCTTGGCCAGCTCCCAGATCTCGGGCTCGGTGAGGCTCGCCAGCATCGCGACGCGCTTGAGCGCCGCGTACTTCTCGCTGTCGGGGATCGCCTGCTCGCGGGCGCCGAGCCGGCCGACCTTCGCCAGCTCCAGGGCGAACTCCACCCAGCTCGGGTAGCGCTCCTCGGGCTTCTTCCTGAGCGCGGTCATGACGATCTCGTCCAGCTCGGGCGGCACGTCGCCGCGGTGCCGGCTCGGCGGCTCGGGCGTCTCGTAGAGCACCTTCTCCCAGGTCGCCCGGACGCTCGCCGCGACGAACGGCTTGTGCCCGGTGAGCAGCTCGTAGAGCATCACCCCCAGGCAGTACATGTCGCTGTGCAGGCCGAGCGCACCGCCCCGGATCTGCTCGGGCGACATGTAGGAGGGCGTGCCGATGTTGGCGGTCTGGGCGACGTCGCGCTTGTGCAGGTGCGCGGCGCCGAAGTCCGCGATCTTCACCTCCGTGCCCTCGACCACCATGACGTTCCCGGGCTTGATGTCGCGGTGCACGATGCCCTCGCGGAAGGCGTAGTCGAGCGCCCCGCAGCACTTGAAGCCGATCTGCACCGCGTCCTCGATCACGAGCAGGCTGTCGGGCACCGTGCGGCGGGAGAGGCTGCCGCCCGGGACGTACTCCATGGCGATGTAGCCCGAGTCGCCCTCGACCACCGCGTCGAGGATGGCCACGATGTGCGGGTGGCTGAGCTTGCCGGCGAGCGAGGCCTCGTTGAGGAACTGCGCGCGCAGCACCTCGCCGAACTCGCGGTCGCGGAAGATCGCCGGGTTGATCACCTTGAGCGCGACCTCCTGCTCGGAGAAGCTGTCGAGCGCGAGGTAGACGGTGCCCGAGGCGCCCTTGCCGATGGTCTTCCTGATGCGGTACTTCCCGACCTGGTCGGGCATGGCATGGATCCTTCGGACCGGCCGCCGCCCCGGCGCCGGCGCTAGTCCGCGTACCCCGGATTCACCCGGTCGAGCACCCGCATCATCGCCGCGTAGAAGAGGCGCACGCGCTCCTCCCCCGAGTGGGTGTCGTCCGCCGGCCGGTCCTGCACCTGCGCGACGACCGCCTCCTGTAGCACCTCGATCGGCTTGCCGGTCCCCAGCGCGAGCACCTGCGTGCGGCAGACGCGCTCGAGGAAGTAGAGGCGCTTGTAGGCTTCCGCGACGCTCGAGCCTGCCACCATGACGCCGTGGTTCTTCATGAAGAGCACGCACCTGTCGCCGATGACGCGCGCCAGCCGCTCGCCTTCCTGGTGGGTGTCGGCCGGTCCGGGGTAGACGTCGTCGTAGGCGACGTGGCCGTGGAAGAACGCCGCGGTCTGGTTCGCGGGCAGCAGCCGGTTGTCCTCGAGCATGTTCAGCGCGAGCGCCCAGGGCTGGTGGGTGTGCAGCACCACGCGCGCGCCGCAGATGCGGTGCACCGGCGCGTGGATGCAGTTCGCCGAGAGCTCGACCTTGCCCTCGCCCTCCAGCGTGGCGCCCGACTCGTCGAACACGATCATGTCGCTCGCGCGCGCTTCCGACCAGTGCAGCCCGAAGGGCAGGATGAGATACCGGTCCTCGCGCCCCGGCAGCGTCACGGTGAAGTGGTTGTCGATGCCCTCGTCCAGCTCGTGCAGCACGGCGAGCCGGTGCGCGGCGGCGAGGTGGATCCTGGCCTCGCGCACCGGGTCGGCTATGCGGGCGGGATGCAGGGGGTGGACGGACATGCGTCAAGTATAGCGGGCGCTGCGGCCCGGCACCGGCCAGCTAGCCCGGATATTTCATGAGTAGTGGATAGCCTCGTTCGCGTCGTGAGGCGG
>CAZOWR010000262.1:0-4006 GCA_964583645.1 uncultured Enterobacteriaceae bacterium | reverse complement strand
CGGCGAGCACGCGCAGCAGGTACTGGCCGTAGCCGTTCTTCGCCAGCGGCTCGGCGAGCGCGCGCAGCTGCTGCGCCCCGATGTAGTCCATGCGGTAGGCGATCTCCTCGGGACAGGCGATCTTGAGCCCCTGGCGCGTCTCGATGGTCTCGACGAACTGCGCGGCCTCGAGCAGCGAGTCGTGCGTCCCGGTGTCCAGCCAGGCGAACCCCCGGCCCATCGGCACGACGTCGAGCGCGCCCCACTCCAGGTAGCGGCGGTTGACGTCGGTGATCTCGAGCTCCCCGCGCGCCGAGGGCGCGAGCCCCGCCGCCACCTCGACCACGCGGGCATCGTAGAAGTACAGCCCGACCACGGCGTAGCGGGACTTCGGCTGCGCGGGCTTCTCCTCGATGCTCACCGCCCTGCCGCGGGCATCGAACTCGACCACGCCGTAGCGCGCGGGATCGTTCACCGGGTAGGCGAGCACGGTGGCGCCTTCGCGCTTGGCCGCCGCGCGGGCAAGCAGCGGCACCAGCTCGTGGCCGTGGAAGATGTTGTCGCCGAGGATCAGGGCCACCGGCTCCGCGCCGATGAAGCGGCGCGCAATCAGGAAGGCCTGCGCGATGCCCTCGGGCCGCGGCTGCACGGCGTAGGCGAGGCGCAGTCCCCAGCGCGCGCCGTCGCCCAGCAGCTGCTCGAACTTCGGCGTGTCCTCGGGCGTCGAGATGACGAGGATCTCGCGGATCCCCGCGAGCATCAGCGTCGAGAGGGGATAGTAGACCATCGGCTTGTCGTATACCGGGAGCAGCTGCTTGGAGACCACCTGCGTGACCGGATACAGCCGCGTGCCGGAGCCGCCGGCGAGGATGATGCCTTTCATGGGGCGCGATGTTACCCGAGGCCGCGCCGCACGCCTGCCGGTATCATTGCGCCCATGGAAGACTATTCGCTCTCCGCGCTCGAGGTGGTGGAAGCCGAGGCGATCCACGCGCTGCGCGAGGCTGCCGCGGAGTTCGAGCGGCCGGTGATGCTGCTGGCCGCGGACCCGGGCTCCGCGGTGCTGCTGCGCCTCGCGCAAAAGGCGTTCCACCCGGGGCGCATTCCGTTCCCGACGACGACCGAGGCCGCCCGCGCCGTCGCCGAGCACGACTGCGTCATCCGCAGCGAGCGCCGCGACGAAGGCAAGGCGGGGCAGGTGTTCGCCACGCGCGCGCCGCGCCCGGAGCTCTGGGACCTCTACAACGGCCGGCTCACGCCGGGGGAGCGCGCGCTCGTGTTCCCGCTCGCCAACTGGGCGGCGCTCGACCTCGAACGGTACCTCGCGCTCGAGGGCCTCGCGCTATGAGCGGGCGCGACCTGCTGCGCTTCGTGCTGGTGGGCGAGGCGCAGTCGGGCAAGACCACGCTTGCCGCACGCCTGCCGGGCGCCGCGCCCGGGCAAGGCGCGAGCGACGAGACCGGCTACCGCCACTTCGCGACGCCGCGGCGGCGCTTCATCGTGGCCGATGCGCCCGGCGGCGAGGGTCACGCCGCGGCCATGGCGGCCGGCGCCTCCGGGGCGGAGCTCGCGGTGCTCGTGCTCGACGCCGCGCAGGGGTTGTCGCTGCAGGCGCGGCGCCACGCCTTCGTCTGCGCGCTGCTCGGCATCCCGCGGCTGGTGGTGGCGGTGAACAAGATGGACCTCGCGGACTGGTCGCAGCAGCGCTTTGCCGAGCTTTCGGCCGGGCTCGAGCAGTTCGCCGCGCGCCTCGCCTTCCAGAGCATGACCTTCATCCCCTTGAGCGCGCTCGAGGACCAGAACGTCGCGCACCGCGGCGCGGCGCTCGCCTGGTACGGCGGCCGGACGCTGCTCGAGCACCTGGAGACCGAGTACATCGGCGCCGACCGCAACCTCGTCGACCTGCGCTTCGTGGTCCAGGGCGCGGCGCGCGCCGAGGGGGCGCTCTGGCACCTCGGGCGCCTCGCCTCGGGGGTGGTGCGCCCGGGCGACGAGGTCGTCGTGCTGCCCTCGCACCGGCGCAGCCGCGTGCGCTCGCTCGCTCTGGGCGGCCGCGCGCTCGAGTACGCCTTCGCGCCGCAGTCGGTCGCGCTCGCGCTCGAGGACGAGGTCGAGCTGGCCCGCGGCGCCCTGCTCTCGCACCCGCGCAACGCGCCGCGCAGCGTCCGCGCGCTGGAGGCGATGCTGCTGTGGATGGGCGAGCCCCCGCTGCGCGCCGGAGGCGTGTACCTGCTGAAGCTCGGCGCGGGCTGGGTGCGCGCAAGCTGCGCCGAGGTCAGCTACCGCATGGACCCCGCGACGCTGCACCGGGACCGGGAGCACGCGCTCGCGGCCGGCGACATCGGCCGCGCCGGCCTCACGCTCTTCCAGGAGCGCTTCGTCGACCCTTACTCGAGATGCCGGGGCACCGGCGCCTTCATCGTCGTCGACCCGGCGACGCAGGCCACGCTCGGCGCCGGAACCGTCGTCGACCGCGAGAGCGAGCACGAGCGCCTGCCCTCGCGCGCGGCGGCCGAGCGCATCGTGCTGCCGCATGCCGGCAAGGTGTCGGTGGAGCACCGCGCTCAGCTCCTCGGCCAGCGCCCGGCGACGGTCTGGCTCACGGGGCTCTCCGGCGCGGGCAAGTCCACGCTCGCCACGGAGCTCGAGAAGCGCCTCATCGAGGCGGGCCGTGCCTGCTTCATGCTGGACGGCGACAACGTGCGCGTCGGCATCAACCGCGATCTCGGCTTCGCGCCCGAAGACCGGCGCGAGAACATCCGGCGCATCGCCGAGGTGGCGCGCCTGATGAACGAGGCCGGGCTGATCGTGGTGACGGCGTTCATCTCGCCGTACCGCGAGGACCGCGAGATGGCGCGCCGGATCATCGGGCCGGAGCGCTTCGTCGAGGTGCACCTGGACGCTTCGCTCGAGGTCTGCGAGGAGCGCGATCCCAAGGGGCTGTACCGCCGGGCGCGCGCCGGCGAGATCCCCGAGTTCACGGGGGTGTCGGCCCCGTACGAGGCCCCGCAAGCCCCGGCGGTCGTGCTTCACACCGGCGCGCTCGGCGTGGAGCCGTGCCTGGAGCAGCTGCTCGGGGCGCTGCTGCCGCGCACGGTGCCGACCTCTGCGGCGACGGCATGAGCGCGCAGGATTCCCGCCGGGCGGCGCGACGTTGATCTCGGTGATCGTTCCGACGCGCAACGCGGCGTCCGGGATCGACGCCTGCCTGAGCTCGCTGTGGGCGCAGAGCTGCCGGGACTACGAGGTCCTCGTCCTCGACGGGCAGTCCACCGACGGAACGCTGCAGAAGCTGCAGAGCCACGCCGCACGATTCGGGCAGGCGCTGCGCTGGCACTCGGAGCCGGACGCGGGCGTGTACCACGCCATGAACAGGGGCATCGCGCACGCACGCGGCGAGTGGCTCCACTTTCTCGGCGCCGACGACGTCCTGCATGATCCCGAGGTGCTCGCCGACGTGGTCCGCTTCATGGCCACGCGGCAGGCAGACATCGTATACGGCGACGTGGTGGAGCGCGCCTCCGGGGCGAGGTATGGCGGCGAATTCTCCCTCGACCGCCTGCTGTTCGAGTGCAACATCTGCCACCAGGCTGTGTACTACCGTCGCTCGGTCTTCGAGAAGCTCGGCGGCTACAACACGCGCTACCCGATCTGGGCCGATTGGGACTTCAACATCCGTTGCTTTCGCCACCCCGGGATGCGCGCCATCTGGACGGACCGGGTGATCGCCGTCTACCGCGCGCGTTCCGGAATCAGCCGCGTGGAGGATCCGGTGTTTCGCCGGGAGCTCCCGGCGACCCTGCTGCGGGACGCCCGGCTGCAGCGCGGGGGTGCGCTGCGGCGGTGGCTGCGCACGCGGCTATCGCGTTGGCTGGGAGACTCGCCTCGGTCGCGACGCAGGCCCATCGCCAAGCGCTGAGCCGCCTCGCCTCGGATTACACGGGATCGAACCGATAGCCGAAGTAATCAATGTCTTCCCGGAAGCGACGACGGACCAGCTCGACGAGACCCTCATCGTAATAGCGCC
>CAZOWR010000261.1:0-4006 GCA_964583645.1 uncultured Enterobacteriaceae bacterium | reverse complement strand
ACGTGCGCCGACCAGCCGCTGGTGCGCGAGATCACGAACAGCGGCGTGAACATCGGCGTCGGCACCCCCAGCATGTGGTAGCTGGTCGCGCTGTACCAGTCGAGGTTCGGGAACATCTTCTTCTCGCGCCACATCACCTGCTCGATGCGCTCGGAGATGTCGAACAGCTTCAGGTTGCCGGCGTCCTGGGAGAGCCGTCGCGCCACCTCCTTGATGACCTGGTTGCGCGGGTCGCCCACGGTGTACACCGGGTGGCCGAAGCCGATGATGATCTGCTTCTCGCCGATGCGCCGCACGACGTCGGCTTCCGCATCCTCCGGCGTGTCGTAGCGGCCGATGACGTCGAAGGCGGACTCGTTGGCGCCGCCGTGCTTGGGCCCCTTCAGCGCGCCGATGCCGCCGCTCACGGCCGAGTACATGTCCGAGCCGGTGCCGGCGATGACGCGGCAGGCGAAGGTGCTGGCATTGAACTCGTGCTCGGCGTAGAGGATGAGCGAGGTGTGCATGGCGCGCACCCAGGCCTGAGGCGGCCGGCGTCCGTGCAGCAGGTGCAGGAAATGCCCGCCGATCGAGTCCTCGTCGCTCTCGGCCTCGATGCGCCGCCCGGAGTGCGACCAGTGGTACCAGTAGAGCAGCATCGAGCCGAAGCCCGCCATGAGGCGGTCGGCGATGTCGCGCGCCTCCGAGAGCTTGTGGTCCTGGCTCTCGGGCAGCACCGAGCCGAGCGCCGAGCACGCGGTGCGCATCACGTCCATCGGATGCGCGTTGGGCGGGATGCACTCCAGCACGCCGCGCACCGGCGCCGGGATGCCGCGCAGCGCGCGCAGCTTCGCCTTGTAGGCGGCGAGCTCGGCGAGCGTGGGGAGCTTGCCGTGCACCAGCAGGTAGGCGATCTCCTCGAACTCCGCCTTGTCGGCGAAGTCGAGGATGTCGTAGCCGCGGTAATGCAGGTCGTTGCCGGTGCGGCCGACCGTGCACAGCGCGGTGTTGCCCGCCTCGGTGCCCGAGAGGGCGACCGATTTCTTCGGCTTAGGCGCCGCCGGACCTGGCAAAGAGCTCATCGAGTTTCTTCTCGTAGGCGTGGTAGTCGAGGAAGTCGTACAGCTCGTCGCGCGTCTGCATCGCCGCGACGACGCCCTGCTGCGTGCCCTCGCGGCGCAGTCGCCGGTAGACCTCGAGCGCGGCCTTGTTCATGGCGCGGAACGCGGACAGCGGATAGAGCGCGATCGCGACCTGGGCCGCGCGCAGCTCCTCGAGCGTGAACAGCGGCGTGCGCCCGAACTCGGTGATATTGGCGAGCACCGGCACGCCGAGCGCGTCGGCGAAGCGGCGATACATTTCGATCGAGGGTACCGCCTCGGGAAAGATCATGTCGGCGCCCGCCTCGACGTAGGCGCGCGCGCGCTCCAGCGCCCGCTCCAGCCCCTCGCCCGCAAGCGCATCGGTGCGCGCCATGACGACGAACTGGGGATCGGTGCGCGCATCGACCACCGCCTTGATGCGGTCGCACATCTCCTCGCACGGCACCAGCTCCTTGCCGGGGCGGTGCCCGCAGCGCTTGGCGCCGACCTGGTCCTCGATGTGCATCGCCGCGGCGCCCGCCTTGATGAGCGAGCGCGTGGTGCGCGCAACGTTGAAGGCGCTCGCCCCGAACCCGGTGTCGACGTCCACCAGCAGCGGCAGGTCGCAGACGTCGGTGATGCGCCGGATGTCGATCAGCACGTCCTCGAGGTTCGAGATGCCGAGATCCGGCATGCCCAGGGAGCCGGCCGCCACGCCCCCGCCCGAGAGGTAGAGCGCGCGGTAGCCGGTGCGCCCGGCAAGCAGGGCGTGATAGGCGAGAATCGCGCCGACCACCTGCAGCGGCCGCTCCTCGCCGAGCGCCTGCCGGAAGCGCGCACCCGCGCTCATGAGCCGAGCAGCGATTTCACGCCGTCCCTTTCCTCGTGCAGCTCCTTCAACGTGGCGTCCATGCGCTTGCGGCCGAACTCGCTCTGCTCGATGCCCCTGACGATGGCGTACTCGCCCCCGCTGCAGGTCACGGGGTAGCCGTAGAGGACGCCTTCGCCGATGCCGTAGCTGCCGTCGGCCGCGACGCCCATCGACACCCAGCTGCCCTCGGGCGTGCCGTGCACCCAGTCGCGCGCGTGGTCGATGGCGGCATTGGCGGCGCTCGCGGCCGAGGACAGCCCCCTCGCCTCGATGATCGCCGCGCCGCGCTTCTGCACCGTGGGAATGAAGGTGGATTCGAGCCAGGCCTGGTCGTCGATCATCGGCCAGACCTTCCTGCCGGCCCCGCCTTCGACCAGCTCGGCCTGGAAGATGTCCGGGTACTGGGTCGCCGAGTGGTTCCCCCAGACGGTGACCTTCCTGATCGCGGCGATCGGCCTGCCGAGCTTCTGCGCGATCTGCGAGGTGGCGCGGTTGTGGTCCAGGCGCATCATCGCGGTGAACTGCGTGGGCTTCAGGCCCGGCGCATTCTTCATCGCGATCAGGGCGTTGGTGTTGGCCGGGTTGCCGACCACCAGCACCTTGACCTTGCGGTCGGCGACCCGGTCCAGGGCTTGCCCCTGCGGCGCGAAAATGCGGCCGTTGGCCTCGAGCAGGTCCTTGCGCTCCATCCCCGGGCCGCGCGGGCGCGCGCCGACCAGGAGCGCGATCGCCGCGTCCTTGAACGCCACCAGCGGGTCGGAGGTCGCCACCATGCCGTGCAGCAGGGGAAAGGCGCAATCGTCCAGCTCCATCATGACTCCCTTGAGCGCCTTCTGCGCCTTCTCGTCCGGGATCTCCAGCAGCTGCAGGATCACGGGCCGGTCCTTGCCGAGCATGTCGCCGACGGCGATGCGGAACAGCAGCGCGTAGCCGATCTGGCCGGCGGCGCCGGTGACGGCGACTCGTACGGGGGCGGGAGACATTTCGAGCTCCGGAAGGTGAGCGGGCGGGCCATCAATCTTACCGCACCGCCGCAGAGATATAATCAATCGATGTCCACGGCCGCAGCCAAGAAGAACCGGCCAAAGTATCTGAGCCTGCAGGCGCTGCTTTTCGAGATCCGGCTGCCGCTGCCGGGCTGGGTCTCGATCCTGCACCGGGTGAGCGGGGCGCTGCTGTTCCTGGCCACCGTCTGGCTGCTGTGGATGCTCGATCGCAGCCTCGCCTCCGAGGCGGGATTCGACGCCGTGAGGCGCTACGCGGGCCTGTGGCCGGTGAGGCTGTCGCTCCTGGTGCTGATCTGGGCCTACTGCCACCATTTCTGCGCCGGCATCCGGTACCTCTTCCTCGATCTCGACAAGGGCGTGGACAAGGAAACGGCGCGCCTGACGAGCGTCATCGTCCTGGTCGTGAGCCTGGCGCTCACCGCCTGGCTGGGGGCGAAGCTGTGGTGAGCCGGGTCGTGGTCGGCGCGCACTACGGCCTGCGCGACTGGCTCGCGCAGCGCGTCACCGCGGTGCTCATGGCCGTCTACACCGTGATCGTGCTCGCGGTGCTGCTCGGCGCGGCGCCGATCAGCTACGGGGTCTGGACCGACCTCTTCACCCAGGGCTGGATGCGCGTCGCGACGCTGCTCTTCGCCGCCAGCCTCGCCTGGCACATGTGGGTCGGGGTGCGCGACATCGTCATGGACTACGTCAGGGCCGACGGGCTGCGCCTCGCGCTGCAGGTGGTGGTGCTGCTCGTGATCGCCGGCTACCTGGGCTGGACGGTGCAGATACTCTGGCGATGATCCCGGTCAGGAGATTCGACGCGATCGTGGTCGGGGCGGGCGGCTCGGGGATGCGCGCGGCGCTGGAGCTCGCGCGCGCCGAGCTCAAGGTGGCGGTGCTGACCAAGGTGTTTCCGACCCGCTCGCACACCGTCGCCGCGCAGGGCGGGGTGGCGGCGCCGCTCGCCAATTCCGCCGAGGACAACTGGCACTGGCACATGTACGACACGGTCAAGGGGTCGGACTATCTCGGCGACCAGGACGCGATCGAGTACATGTGCCGGCGCGCCAACGAGGTGGTGG
>CAZOWR010000260.1:0-4045 GCA_964583645.1 uncultured Enterobacteriaceae bacterium | reverse complement strand
CGTGCCGGTGGTGGTCTCGCACCACAAGGTGGTCGGCACGCCGAACCACGGCCGCACCCGCGAGACGCTGCCGCTCATCGCCGAGCGGATGAAGTCGCAGGCCGTGGGCCTGGACTGCTACCCCTATTGCGCCTCCTCCACGATCCTTACGTGGAGCCGCGTCGGCCCCGCCTCGAAGGTGCTCGTGACCTGGTCCAGGCCGCATCCCGAGGTCTCCGGGATGGAGCTTGCCGCCATCGCCGCGCAATGGGGCCTGCAGCAGGAGGCGGCGGTGGCAAGGCTGCTGCCCGCGGGCGCGATCTACTTCGCGATGGACGAGGCCGACGTGCAGCGCGTGCTCGCCTTCGAGCGCACCATGATCGGCTCCGACGGCCTGCCGCACGACGCGGCGCCGCACCCGCGCCTGTGGGGGACCTTCCCGCGCGTGCTCGGGCACTACGCACGCGGGCTGGGACTTTTCCCGCTCGAGACGGCCGTGCACAAGATGACCGGGCTCACCGCGCGGACCTTCGGGCTTGCTGACCGGGGCGTGTTGCGCGAGGGCGCGTTCGCCGATCTGTGCGTCTTCGACCCGGGAACCGTGGACGAGACGGCGACGTTCGCGCAGCCGATCCGGCCCGCAAAAGGGATCGAGGCCGTGATCGTCAACGGCCGGCTCGCCTGGCGCGGGGGAAAGAGCACCGGGAGCCGCGCCGGGCGCGTCCTGAAGCGCTCGCCGAATCAGTAGTTTGCAGGTACAATGCGCGGCCTTTTGCGCCGCACCAAATCAATGACCCGCGCCCTCCGCAACCTGGCGATCATCGCCCACGTCGACCACGGCAAGACCACGCTCGTCGACAAGCTGCTCGCGCAGTCGGGGACCTTCGCCGCGCACGAGCGCGCCCCCGAGCGCGTGATGGACTCGAACGACCTGGAGCGCGAGCGCGGCATCACGATCCTCGCCAAGAACTGCGCCGTCACCTGGCGCGGCACGCACATCAACATCGTCGACACGCCGGGGCACGCGGACTTCGGCGGCGAGGTCGAGCGCGTGCTCTCGATGGTGGACGGGGTGCTGCTGCTGGTGGACGCGGTGGAGGGGCCGATGCCGCAGACCAGGTTCGTCACGCGCAAGGCGCTCGCGCTCGGTCTCAAGCCCATCGTGGTGGTGAACAAGGTGGACCGGCCGGGGGCGCGCGCCGGCTGGGTCGTGGACCAGACCTTCGAGCTGTTCTGCAAGCTCGGCGCGAGCGAAGCGCAGCTCGACTTCCCGGTG
This sequence comes from uncultured Enterobacteriaceae bacterium, assembly GCA_964583645.1. Lineage (GTDB taxonomy): Bacteria > Pseudomonadota > Gammaproteobacteria > Burkholderiales > SG8-39 > RBG-16-66-20. The sequence goes on along the minus strand of CAZOWR010000260.1, from coordinate 2,790 downwards.
GTCTACGCCTCGGCCCTCAACGGCACGGCCTCGCTCGACCCCGCGGCCCAGGGCGCCGACCTCGCGGCGCTCTTCGAGGCGATCCTCGAGCACGTGCCGGTGCGCGAGGACGACCCCGACGGGCCGCTGCAGCTGCGCATCTCCTCGCTCGACTACTCGAGCTACGTGGGCAGGATCGGCATCGGCCGGATTCAGCGCGGGCGGCTGCGCCCGATGCAGGAGGTGCTCGTCATGCAGGGCCCGGGGGGCGCGGCGACCAGGGCGCGCGTCAACCAGGTGCTGCGCTTCAAGGGCCTGGAGCGCGAGCTCGTGGAGGAGGCGCAGGCGGGCGACATCGTGCTCGTCAACGGCATCGAGGAGATCGGCATCGGCGTGACGCTGGCCGACCCGCAGCAGCCCGAGGCGCTGCCGCTGCTGCAGGTCGACGAGCCCACGCTCACCATGAACTTCCTCGTCAACACCTCGCCGCTCGCCGGGCGCGAGGGCAAGTACGTCACCAGCCGCCAGATCCGCGAGCGCCTGGAGCGCGAGCTGAAATCCAACGTCGCGCTGCGCGTCGAGCTCGCCGCCGACTCCGACACCTTCGTGGTCTCGGGCCGCGGCGAGCTGCACCTCACGATCCTGCTCGAGAACCTGCGCCGCGAGGGCTACGAGCTGGCGGTCTCCCGCCCGCGCGTAGTGACGAAGATGGTGGAGGGCGTGCTGCACGAGCCCTGGGAGCTGCTCACGGTGGACGTGGAGGACTGGAGCCAGGGCGCGGTGATGGAGGAGCTGGGGCGCCGGCGCGGCGAGCTGCGCGACATGCAGCCCGACGGCCGGGGGCGGGTGCGCCTCGACTACCGCATCCCGGCCCGGGGCCTCATCGGCTTCCAGGTCGAGTTCATGACGCTCACGCGCGGCACCGGGCTCTCGAGCCACGTCTTCGACGAGTTCGCGCCCTCGAAGGGGCAGCCGGAGGCGCACCGCAGCGGCGTGCTGGTGTCGCAGGAGGACGGCGCGGCGGTCGCCTACGCGCTGTGGAAGCTGCAGGAGCGCGGGAGGATGTTCGTCTCCCCCGGCGAGCCGGTCTACGAGGGCATGATCGTCGGGGTGAACGCGCGCGAGGACGACCTGGTGGTGAACCCGGTGCGCACCAAGCAGCTCACCAACATCCGCGCCGCGGGCAAGGACGAGGCGATCCTGCTCACGCCGCCGATCCGGCTCACGCTCGAGTACGCGGTCGAGTTCGTCGCCGACGACGAGCTCGCCGAGATCACGCCGAAGTCGATCCGCCTTCGCAAGCGCCACCTCAAGGAGCACGAGCGCCGCCGCGCCGAGCGCGACGCCGCCTGAGGCTTCAGCCGATGAGCTGGAAGTCGGCGGCGGTCAGCGTGGGGTGGGTGGTGGTGCCGAGCAGCGCGAAGGCGATCGCCGCGCCGGAACCGCTGCCGTCGGCGTCGTAGGAGAGGAGGCCAGAGGACTTGACGTACAGGACGTAGTCGTTCGCGTCCTGCGGCGCGCCCGCCCGGAAGTTGCCCGCGGGAAGGCTGCGCGTGCCGCCCTGGCCGAACTTCGTGAAGACGTCGTCGTCGAGCTGGATGCGGTCGGTGAGGTGCTGGAAGTCGAGGATCGTGTCCTTGTTGGTGCTGGCGTTGAGCGCGGCGCCGAAGACGAACTTGTCCGCGCCGGGGCCGCCGGTGAGCTTGTCCTTGCCGGGGCCGCCGACGAGCGTGTCGCCGCCGCCGCCGCCCTTCAGCACGTCGCCGCCGCCGGCGCCCTTCAGGACGTTGGCGACGCTGTTGCCGATGAGGGTGTCAGCGCCGCTGCCGCCGGTCGCGTTCTCGATCACCGCCGAGGGGCCGATCGTCACCGTGTCCCTGGTGCTCGTGCCGTCGCCGAACTCGATCGCCTGGCCGAGCTGGCTCCACTTGCCGCTCGTGAGCTCGATGCGCCCGCCGCTGGTGGCGCTGTAGACGATGGTGTCCTTGCCGCCCGCGTCGTTGATCGTCTCCCAGTACTCCCCGCCCTGGCTGTACGTGTAGGTGGTGTTGCCCAGATTCGCCGTGGTCGACTTGCCGTAGAGCTTCTCCAGCGCGAGCAGGTCGTAGTACATGTAGGTGGTGGGATAGATGCTCGCCCAGGTGTCGCCGTTCGCCCCGGGCTTGGTGTCGTAGGCCATCACCGTGTAGGCGTAGTGGTCGGTGGCGTCGGGCAGCACCGCGTCGCCCGAGAACGGGTGCTTCAGGCCCATGGCGTGGCCGAGCTCGTGGATGATCGTGAACCACCAGTAGGAGCCCTTTTCGATCGCGGCGCGGGAGGGATTCCAGTCCTCGGAGAACCAGGCGTCGCCGGCCTCCGGGTACCCGCCCGGATAGTAGGCGTGCGCGAAGCTCGACTGGCTGAAGCTGCCGGTGAAGCGCAGCTCGCCCACCTCGCTGTCGTTGTCGGCGAGCTTGGAGAAGCTGACGCCGGCGCTCTGCGCGAAGTGCGCCAGCGCCTGCGTCACCGCGCTGCGCTCGCTCGAGTTGAGCGCGTACCAGGAGACCCATTCCTCCTCGCTGCCGCCGTAGCCGGCGATGTAGCTCGCCGCGCCGCCGGTCTCGCCCGGGAAGCTGTAGGTGACCGTGACGCCGACGCCGAAGCCGCCCGACCCCCACTTCCAGCCGCCGATCAGCGCGGCGATCTCATTGGGCTGCCCGGAGGCGCTGACCGAGGTCGAGGCGACGGAGTTGCTGGTGGGGGTGGCCATGCTTCGCTCAGGCGATGACCTGGAAGTCGGCGTAGGTCAGCGTAGGGTGCGTGTCGGTGCCG
>CAZOWR010000259.1:0-4074 GCA_964583645.1 uncultured Enterobacteriaceae bacterium | reverse complement strand
CTCCGCGACCACGCGCGCCGCCTTGGTCTCGGCCTCGGTGCGCGCGTGCGCGATGCGCCGCAGCTCCGCTTCGGCCTGCTGGCGCTCGCGCGCCAGCTCGAGCGCGCGCCGGTCGTCGGCGGCGCGCCCCTGCGCCGCGCCCTCCAGGCCGCGCTCGGCCTCGATGCGCGCGCGCAGCTCCTCGGTACCAGCGTGGCCCCCGGGGCGAGCGCCGGCTTGCCGCAAGCGCTCGGCCTCCTTCAGCCGGTCGACGAGCTTGCTCACGCGCGCTTCGCGCCGCCCCGGTGCGCCGTCGCCCGGAAGTCGAGGTTGACGATGTCGGCGAGCGCGTCCGAATGCAGGGCGCGCACCTTGCGCATCGCGGGAAGCGCCCGCTTGAAGGCTTCGACGATCGCCGGGTCGTAGCGGGTGCCGGCGCCGCGCACGATCTCCGCCTCCGCCTGCTCCAGCGTCATGGGGTCGTGGTGGAACTGGGTCGTGGTCATCGCCTCGAAGGCGTCGGCCACGGCGACGACGCGGCCGGGCCAGGGGACGGCGTCGCCCTTGAGGCCCTTGGGGTAGCCGCTGCCGTCCCAGTTTTCGTGGTGCGTGAGCGCGATGGTACGGGCGAGCGAGAGCAGCGCGTCGTCATGCTCGCCGATGATCGCCGCGCCGTACTCCGGATGGCGGCGCACGCGCTCCCAGTCGGGCGCCGAGAGCTCGCCGCGCCGCCGCAGGATCTCGGCCGGCACGGCGATCTTGCCGATGTCGTGCAGCGGCGCCGCCTTGGCCATGAGGTCGCACGCCCCGGGCTTGGCGCCCGCCGCCTGGGCGATGAGCCTGGTGTAATGCGCGAGGCGTTGCGAGCGCTTGCCGACCGCGGCGCTCTCGTGGCACTCCATGGCGCGCCCCAGGCACCGGATCAGCTCCAGGTGCGACTCCTCCAGCCGCTCGGTGCGGTCGCGCACCGCCGCCTCGAGCGCGGCGCGCTGGTTGGCGAGCGCGACGTGCGTGCGTACGCGCGCCAGCAGCACCGCCGCCTTGATCGGCTTGGTGACGTAGTCCACCGCGCCCAGCACGAAGGCCTGCATCTCGCTCTTCGTGTCTCCCTTGCCGGTGAGAAAGATCACCGGGATGTGCGCGGTCGCGGGGTTCGCCTTGAGCGCGTTGCAGGCCTCGAAGCCGCTCATGCCGGGCATTTCGACATCCAGCAGGATGAGGTCGGGCTGCTCGGGCGTCGCGGCGACGGCGAGCGCATGGGCGCCGTCGGCGGCGGTCTTCACCTCGTACTCGGCGCCGAGGGCCTTCGCCATGAGCGCAAGCAGCTCCTCCGCGTCGTCCACGGCGAGCACCACGGGCTTGCCGGTGATCTGCGCCATGGCGGCTAGTTTACCGGGCGGGCGGCGCGAACGGCGGGCTGACGCCCTCGGGCAGCGGGTGGCGCTCCACGTTCAGCACCATCGAGACCAGCGTGTAGTAGCCGCAGGCGGCGATCAGGTCCACCACCCCGCGCTCGCCGAAGCGCCCGAGCGCTCGCGCGTAGGCGGCATCACTCACCTGCTTCGCCTCGTGCAGCTCGCGGCAGAAGTCGTGCACCGCGGCCGCGTCCTCGTCCAGGCGCGCCGGACGGCGGCCCGCGGCGATGTCGGCCGCGATCGCCGGGTCGAGCCCGGCCTGGAGCGCGAGCGCGTGGTGCGCGTGCCACTCGAACTGCGCGCTCCAGTAGCGCGCGGTCACCAGGATCGCGAGCTCGTTCAGGCGTGCGGGAAGCGAGCTGCCGAAGCGCACGTAGGCGCCCAGGCGCTGCGCGTGCCCGGCGAGCTCGGGGCTGCGCAGCAGCGCGCCGAAGGGCCCGCGCGCCGCGCCGCGCGGGCCCGCCACGATCTCGCGGTAGGCGGCGAGCTGCTCCGGGGTCATGTCGGCTTCGGCCAGCGGCTTGAAGCGGCGCTCCTGCATGGTCGCATCCTCCCTGCGCGGATTAGACTGTATAATGCGCGCCGCTGGATTCCTCAATGAGCTCCCGCTGGTTCTGGACAGTTCCCGCGCTTTCCTCTTGGTGGTCCCGGCAGGCGGGCGATGAGCCCATTCCCAAATCTGTACACGAAAGGCAGTGACGACATGGCAACCGGTACCGTCAAGTGGTTCAACGACGCCAAGGGCTACGGCTTCATCACCCCGGATGGCGGCGGCAAGGACGTGTTCGCGCATTTCTCGTCCATCCAGGGCTCGGGGTTCAAGACCCTGAAGGAGAACCAGAAGGTCTCCTACGAGGTCACCACGGGGCCCAAGGGCGAGCAGGCGACCAACATCAAGCCGCTCTGAGCCGCACGCGGCTTGCGGCGCGCAAGGCCCGGGCGACCGGGCCTTTTGCTTTTCAGGCGAGCAGCCCCGCGGCGAGGAACACGCCGTAGCCGGCGACCAGCAGCGCCCCTTCAGCGCGCGTCACCTCGAAGCCGCGCCACATCACCGGCGCGGCGAGCGCGCACAGGGCGAGCATCCCCCAGAGCGCCACGGGTTGCAGTTCGGAGGCCTCGAGCGGGCGCAGCGCGGCCGCCGCGCCGACCAGCCAGGTCGCGCCGAAGTACAGCGCCAGCAGGCCGCCGGCGATCCGGGCGAGGTCGGTGATCATCGATCGGCGCCGGCAGAAATGAGACGCCCCGGCCGCTCGCGCGGCCGGGGCGCCTGGTGCAGAGGCATTTCCGGCGCGACTAGCCGGCGATGCTCCTTGTGCCGCGAGCTGATCCGGTTCGGGAGTACCGCACGCCGGTCCTGCCTTGGTCGTCTCTCACTGGATCACCTCCTTTCGTGGTTGCCAGAGCCCAGTGTAGCAAACTCACTTCGCTGGCTTGCCACCGAGCTCCTCGAGCAGCTCCCACATGGTGCGGTCGGCCCACGCCTCGGGGTCGGTGTCGATTTTCTCGTCGCCCCTGGCGCGCAGCGCCGCGCCGACGCCGTTGCGCTCGCAGAAGCCGTGCCAGAACTCCTTGATCTCCTCGGCCGACATGGGAATCATGGGCCCAATCCTATCCCGGCCGCTGCCTGCTGGGAACCGCCCCGGCACGCTCTCGCGACAGGCTGAACCAGGTGCCGAGAAAGATCAGCGCCGCGCCCGCGATCACCGCGGGATCGAAGGCCTCCGCGTAGAACAGCGCGCCGACCAGCGCGATGAGCGGCAGGCGCGCGAAGTCCACCGGCATGACGAGCGTGGCGTCCGCGACCCGCATCGCGCGCGTCAGGCAGTAATGGGCCGTGAAGCTGCCGGCGCCCATGACCAGCAGCCAGGGCGCATCGGCAAAGCGCGGCGTCACCCAGCCGGGCAGCGCGAGCGCGGCCGCCACCGGCGTCTGCACGACCGACATCCAGAAGAGCACGGTGAGCGGGGCGTCGGTGCCCGAGAGCTGCTTGGTGGCGATCATCTGGATGGCGTAGAAGAGCGAGGCCGCGAGCGCCACCAGCGCCCCGAGCTGCACCGTCTCGATCCCCGGGCGCAGGATCACCAGCACGCCGGCGAAGCCCAGCGCGAGCATCGCCAGGCGCGGGCCGGTGAGGCGCTCCCCGAGGAAGATCGCCGCCAGGGCAGCGACCCAGATCGGCATCGTGAACTCGATCGCGAACACGGTGGCGAGCGGCAGCAGCGCGATCGCGTACACCCACGAGGCCTGTCCCGCGAGATGCACGAGGTTGCGCCACAGGTGCAGCGGGAAGCGGCGCGTGCGCAGCACCCCCGGTCCCTGCGGCAGCGCGACCGCGAGCACGATCGCGAGCGCGATGCCCGTGCGGAAGGCGAGGATCTCGAATACGCCCAGGCGCGCGAGCAGCTCGCGCGCCGCGACCGCCATGGCGGAGAAGGACAGCACGGCGCCCGCCATCCAGAGGACGCCGCGCAGCGCGGGATTCAAGGCCGGCCCTAGGCCCGGCACCAGTCGGCGATGACCGCCTCGTAGATCGCGACCGCCTGGCGGATGCGCTCCATGCTCGCGTACTCGTCGGTCTGGTGCGCCATCGCCGCCTCGCCGGGCCCCAGCACCACGGTAGGCGCGCCCGCGTAGACCTTGAGCAGGTTCGCCGCGTCGGTCATGTAGGGCGCGGTGCGCG
>CAZOWR010000258.1:0-4075 GCA_964583645.1 uncultured Enterobacteriaceae bacterium | reverse complement strand
TCGCGATCTTCCCGATCGGCGAGGCGGGCGAGGGCGCGGCGCGCGACTCGCGGGAGGCGGCGCGCGCCTGCGAGACGGCGCTGGGGGCGGCGCGCGAGGCGCTCGCGCGCATGCAGGCGGCGAATGCCGAGCGGGTGAGCGCCGGGGAGCCGGCGTTCGGCCTCGGCGTCGGCCTGCACGTCGGCGACGTCCTGTACGGCAACATCGGCACGCCCGAGCGGCTGGAATTCAGCGTCATCGGGGCGGCGGCCAACGAGGCGGCGCGCATCGAGGCGATGTCGAAGACGCTGGGGACACCGCTCGTCACATCGCAGGCGTTCGCGCGCCATCTGCCCGGGCGGCTGCGCTCGCTCGGGCGCCACGCGTTGCGCGGGGTGGGGGCCGAGCAGGAGCTCTTCACCCTGGCCTAGGGCTCGAGCCGCATCCCCTCGCGCGCGACCACCGTGCCGGGCAGCGCCGCCTCGGCCTCGCGCGCGATCGCATCGAGCGCCTCGTCGCTGCGGTCCGGATCGTGGTGGAAGATCGCGAGCTTCTTCGCGCCCGCGGCCTTGCACAGCCGCACCGCCTCCTGCCAGGTCGAGTGCCCCCAGCCCACCACGTGCCCGCGCGCGTACTCCTCGTCGGTGTACATGCAGTCGTAGACCACGAGGTCGGCGCCCGCGATGAGCCGGAGCACGTTCGCGTCCGGCGCACCCGGCACGTGCTCCGTGTCGGTGATGTACGCCAGCGACTTCCCGCCGTACTCCACGCGGTAGCCGGTGGCGCCATCCGGGTGGTTGAGCGCCGCGGTGCGCAGGGCGACGTCCGGCGCGGGCTGCAGCGTCTCGCCGGCGGAGAAGTCGCGGTAGGCGAGGTCGGCCTTGAAGACCTCCGGCGGCACCGGGAACAGCGGCGACTTCATGACCTCGCCCAGCACGCGCTCGAGCGTCGTGCGCCCGCCGAGGTGCCCGGCCCAGACGCGGAACCGGTTCTGCGGCTGGAAGAAGGGCTTGAAGAAGGGCAGCCCGCAGACGTGGTCGAAGTGGGTGTGCGTGAAGTACAGGTCGGCCTCCAGCGGCGCCTGCGCGAGCAGCCGGTTGCCGAGGTAGCGGATGCCCGAGCCCGCGTCGAACAGCAGCAGCCGAGCGCCGCAGCGCACTTCCAGCGACGAGGTATTGCCGCCATAGCGCGCGGTCTCGGGCCCGGAGCAGGCGATCGAGCCGCGCACGCCCCAGAAGCGCAGCGAGAAGTCCATCCGTAACTCTGGCACGAACCCCGGCCCTTTGCACACCTTCCGCTATGATGCACGCCGTGGAACGCTCCCTGTACGGCTTCATCTGGCGCTACAGCAGGCCCGAGCAGATGATGATCGCGCCCCTGGTCGTGGGCTCGATGCTGCTGTACTTCGCCACCCTCGACCTGCCCAAGTCGATCATCAACGAGGCGATCCAGGGCCGGCGCTTCGCCGGGCCGGAGTCGACGGTGCCGTTCCTGTCGCTCAAGCTCACGCTCCCCGGGTTTCTCGGCGGCGGCTCGCTGCCCCTCTTCGAGGGCTTCGCGCTGCACCAGATCCCCTACCTCGTCGCCCTGACGCTGTCGTTCCTCGCGCTGATCATCGTCATGGGATTCCTGAAATTCCAGATCAACACCATGAAGGGACGCATGGGCGAGCGCATGCTGCGGCGGCTGCGCTACCTGCTGTTCGACCAGATCCTGCGCTTTCCGCTGGCGCGCTTCCGGCGCGTCAAGTCGGCCGAGCTGGCGACCATGGTGAAGGACGAGGTCGAGCCCCTGGGCGGGTTCATCGGCGAGTCGCTCATCACGCCGCTGTTCTTGGGGGGCGAGGCGCTCACGGCGCTGTTTTTCATCATGTTCCAGCACCTGTATCTCGGCATGATCGCGGTCGGCGTGGTCACGGTGCAGACCTTCTTCATCCCGAAGCTGCGCCGGCGCCTGCTGGTGCTCGCGCGCGAGCGCCAGATCACCGCGCGCCAGCTCGCCGGGCGCATCGCCGAGAACGCCGACGGCGCGGTCGAGATCCACGCCAACGACACCTCCAACTACGAGCGGGCCGAGATTTCCGGGCGCCTGGGGCGGATCTTCAGCATCCGCTTCGAGTTCTACCAGCGCAAGTTCATGATCAAGTTCCTCAACAACTTCTTCTCGCAGATGGCGCCGTTCCTGTTCTACCTGGTCGGCGGCTACCTGGTGGTCACGGGCAAGCTCGACATCGGCACGCTGGTGGCGGTGATCGCGGCCTACAAGGACCTGCCCAGCCCGGTGAAGGAGCTGATCGACTGGGACCAGCAGCGCCTGGACGTGCAGATCAAGTACAACCAGGTGGTCGAGCAGTTCGCGATCGAGGACCTGGCGCCGCCCGAGCTGCACGCGCCGCTCGCCTCGCCGCAGCTGCCGCGCGAGGGCAAGGTTCAGGTCTCCAACCTCGCGCTCGCGGGAGAGGCCGGCTCGAAGATCCTGGAGAACGTCACCTTCGAGGCGGGGCTCGACGAGCGCGTCGCGATCGTCGGCGCGCACGCCTCGGGGGCGGCGGAGTTCACGCAGGTGCTCGCGCGCCTGGTGCCGCCCACGGGCGGCCGCATCGAGATCGGCGGCATCGACATGGTGAAGGCGCCCGAGGCGGTCACCGGGCGCGCCATCGGCTACGTCGGCTCGAGCGCCTACCTGTTCCCGGTGAGCGTGCGCGAGAACATCCTCTACGGGCTCAAGCACCATCCGGTGCGGGAGCCGAGCTACCAGGGCGAGGCGCTGCGCGCGCAGGAGTTCCAGCGGAGCGAAGCCGAGCGCACGGGCGCGACGCCGCTCGACATCAACGGCGACTGGATCGACTATGCGTCGGCGGGGGCCGACGGCCCCGAGGGGCTGGAGGAGCGCATCGTCCAGATCCTCAAGGTCGTGGACCTCGAGGAGACCGTCTTCGAGCTCGGGCTGCGGGGGGCGCTCGATCCCGCGAGCCACTCCGAGCTGGCCGAGAACGTGCTGCGGGCGAGGGAGCTCATACGGGAGCGCATGGCGGCGCCGGGCATGCAGGCGCTGGTGGAGCATTTCGATCCCGAACGCTACAACCGCAACGCCTCGCTCGCCGAGAACCTGCTCTTCGGCACGCCGCTCGGCAAGACCTTCGACGTCGAGAACCTGGCGAAGAGCGAGTACGTGCGCCGCGTGCTCGCCGAGACGGGGCTCGCCGAGGACCTGCTCGGGACCGGGCACAAGGTCGCCGAGACCATGGTCGAGCTGTTCAGCGGCCTGCCGCCCGGGCACGAGTTCTTCGAGCGCTTCAGCTTCATCGGGCAGGACGAGCTCGCCGAGTTCAAGGCCATCCTGGGACGCGCCACGGAGGACGGCCTGGAGGGCCTGGCGCAGGCCGAGCGCGACCGGCTGCTCGCGCTGCCGTTCAAGCTGGTCACGGCGCGTCATCGCCTCGGCCTCATCGACGAGGCCTACGAGGCGCGCCTGCTCAAGGCGCGGCGCTACTTCGCCGCGCACCTGCCCGGGGAGATGCGGGGCGCCGTAGAGTTCTTCGACCCCGCGCGCTACAACGGCGCGGCCTCGCTGCAGGACAACATCCTCTTCGGCAAGGTCGTCACCGGGCAGGCCGAGGCCGGCCAGCGTATCGGCGCGCTGCTGCGCGAGGTGCTCAAGGAGCTCAGGCTCGAGCCGCTGGTGGTGAGGATCGGCCTGGACTACCAGGTCGGGGTGGGCGGCGCGCGCCTCGCCGCGGCCGACCGGCAGAAGGTGGCCCTGGCACGCGCGCTGCTCAAGCGCCCCGCCGTGCTGGTCATCGACCAGGCGCTCGGCAACCTCGACCCCGCATCGCAGGTGCGGGTGCTCGGCAACATCCTCGAGCATCGCAAGGGACGCGCCGTGTTCTGGACCATCCACCGCCTGGAGCTCGCCGCGCGCTTCGATCGCGTGCTGGTGCTCGAGCGCGGGCGGGTCGCCGAGCAGGGGCGCTTCGACGAGCTGAAGTCGGCGGGCGGCGCGCTCGAGCGGCTGCTGGCCGCCGCCTGAAGGAGGGAAAGCCATGAGCCTCGAGCAGGAATTCGAGCTGATCCGGCGGGTGCCGATCTTCAGCACC
>CAZOWR010000257.1:0-4097 GCA_964583645.1 uncultured Enterobacteriaceae bacterium | reverse complement strand
ACCAGCGCGAGCCCCTCGATCAGCACCTGCATGCCGAGGTAGGTGAAGTCCCAGCGCGGGTCGTTCAGCGCCTGCTCGAGCAAGGTCTTCAATGGCTTCGAGATCGGATAGGCAAAGCGGAACTTCTCCTTCAGCAGCCTGCGGTAGGCCTCCACGTGCCGCGCTTCGTCCATCACCTGGGTGGCGGCGTAGAACTTGGACTCGATGGTCGGCACGTCCTTGACGATGCGCGCCGCGCACACCAGCGCGCCCTGCTCCCCGTGCAGGAACTGCGACAGGTTGAACACCTGGCTGTGGTAGCGCAGCTCCGCGCGCTGGCGCTCGGAGAGCTGCTGCCAGATCTGCGTGCCGAAGAGCGGCACCACCTGGTCGTCCATCTGCATCGGGTCCTCGGGGTCGACCGGCAGGCTCCAGTCGATGCGCGCCGCCGCGTCCCACTGCTCGCGCTTGCCCTTGGCGTACAGGCCGAGCAGGTCCTCGGCGCGCCCCTCGTAGTCCCAGGTGAAGGCGACTTCGCCGCTCGCCGGGAAACGCCACTCGGTCTCCTCGACCGGCAGCAGGTAGCGGAACTCGGTGGCCATCGGCTTCTCCCTTCAGACGGCGGCGGCGGCGCGGCGCTCGAGCAGCCGCTCGAAGGCCGCCGCATCGAGCGGCGGGCTGCCGTGGTATCCCTGCCATTCCTCGCAGCCGAGCGCGAGCAGCCGCGCGAGCTGCGGCGCGCCCTCCACGCCCTCGGCGGCGACGTGCAGGCCGAGCGTGCGCGCCATCGCCGCGATGGTCTGCACCAGGGTGGCGTCGCCGGGGTTCGCCTCGAGCTCGCGCAGGAACGAGCGGTCGATCTTCAGCTTGTCGATCGGCAGCTGCCGCAGGTAGGCAAGGCTCGAATAGCCCGTGCCGAAGTCGTCGATCGCCACGCGCACGCCGAGCGCGCCGATCGCCTTCAGCGTGGCCACGTTCTCGGGCAGGTGCTGCATCAGCACCCGCTCGGTGACCTCGAGCTCGAGCTCGCGCCCCGGCACGCGGTGCGCCTCCAGCGCCGCCGCGAGCCGCGCCACGTAGCCCCGCCCCTGAGCCAGCTCGCTCGCCGACACGTTGAGCGCGAACCAGAGGCCCCCGCCGTAGCGCCGGCGCCAGGCGCCGACCCGCGCGAGCGCCCGCTCCAGCGCCCACTCCCCCAGCGCACGGATCAGCCCGCTCTCCTCGGCGATCGGGATGAAGCGCTCGGGCCCGAGCAGCCCTTCGCGCGGGTGCTGCCAGCGCAGCAGCGCCTCCGCGCCCACCATGCCGCCCCGGGCGCGCTGCACCGGCTGCCAGTAGAGCAGCAGCTCGCCGCGCCCCAGCGCGCGGCGCAGGTCGTTCTCGGTCGCCAGGCGCTCGGTCGCCCGCGCGTTCAGCTCGGGCGAGAAGAAGCGGAAGGCGTCGCGGCCCGTTTCCTTGGCGTGGTGCATGGCGGCATCGGCGTTGCGCAGCAGCTCGGCGAAGTTGCGGCCGTTCTCCGGATAGACCGCGATGCCGATCGAGGCCGTCGCGGTGAGCGAGCGGTCCTCGACGACGAACGGGCGCGCGAGGATGCCGAGCACGCGCTGCGCCGCGAGCGCCGCGTCCTGCACGCCCTTGAGGCCGTTCCACAGCAGCACGAACTCGTCCTCTCCGGCGCGCGCCAGCGTGTCGTCGCGCCGCAAGGTACCCCCCAGTCTCTCTGCAACCGCGCGCAGGAGCGCGTCCCCCGCGGCGTGGCCCAGCGAGTCGTTCACCAGCTTGAAGCGGTCCAGGTCGATCACCAGCAGCGCGAGGCTGCCCCGCGCGCGCGCCGCGGCGAGCAGCGCCTGGTCGGCGCGGTCGGCGAGCAGCACGCGGTTGGGCAGCCCCGTGAGCGCATCGCGCGTGGCGAGGTACTGGATGCGCTCCTCGGCGTGCTTGCGCGCCGTGACGTCCGCCCCGGTGCCGCGGTAGCCGGCGAGGCGCCCCTGCGCGTCCAGCACCGGGACGCCGCTCACGGACTGCCAGATCACCTGACCCGACTTGGTGATCGAGCGGTGCACGAGGTCGCGGAACGCCTCCGGCTTCGCGCTGCGGCCCGCGAACCAGTCCTCGAGCGCGCGCGCCTGGTCGAGCGGCATGAACTCGCGCGGCGCGCGCCCCAGCATCTCGTGCCGCAGGTAGCCGAGCACGGCTTCCGCCCGCTCCGAGAGATAGGCGTAGCGCCAGTCCGCCCCCGCCTCCCAGACGTACTCGCCCGAGGCCTCCACCACGTCGCGGAAGCGCCGCTCGCGCTCGGCGAGCGCCTCGCGCGTGCGGCGCTGCTCGGTGACGTCGCGCAGCACCGCCTGCACCACCAGGCGCCCGCGCTCGAGGTACGAGACGCCGGCGACCTCGACCACCGTGTCGCTGCCGTCCAGGCAGCGCAGCCTGCGCTCCTCGAACGAGGTGGTGCCCGGCCCCGCTTCGAGATAGGCCCTGCGCTCGCGGTAGCGGGCGCGGTGCTCGGGATGGGTCAGGTCCTCGTTCTTCAGGCCGAGCAGCTGCTGCGCGCCGCCCGCCCTGAGAATGCGCGCGGCCGCGGGGTTGGCGTACTCGATGATGCCGCCGGAGCTGACGATGACGCCGTCGGGTGCGAGCTCGATGAGCGAGCGGTAGCGCTCCTCGGCGTCGCGCGTCGCGTGCTCGGCGCGCTTGCGCGCGTCGATGTCCACCGTGGCGCCGGAAAGGCGCACGGTGCGCCCGGCGGCGTCGCGCTCGGTGACCCGCCCGATCGCGTGCACCCATTTCCAGCCGCCCCGCGCATCGCGCACCCGGAATTCCGCGCTGCAGGTCGGAGTCTCACCCTTGATCGCCTTGACGAAAGCCTCGCGCGTCGCTTCGCGGTCCTGCTCGTGCACATGATCCAGCAGCTCGCCGGAGCTCGCCGTCATCGGCTGCGGCGCACGGCCCAGCATGCTCGCGCCGCGCTCGTTCAGGTAGATCCGGTCCTGCGCCACGCTGCAATCCCAGATCGCCAGGCTGCCGCCCTCGGTGGCCAGCTCGAGCCGCTCCTTCGCCTCGCCCAGCGCGAGCTCGGCACGCCGCTTCTCGGTGATGTCGCGCCCCACCCCGCGGTAGCCGAGGAAGCGCCCGCGCGCGTCGTAGCGCGGCCGCCCGAGCACGGTGTGGGTGCGCGGCCGCCCGTCCTCGCCCCGGCGCAGCACCTCGAAATCGAACAGCGGCAGGCGCGCGTCGATGTGCTTGAGCCGCTCCAGGTGCTCGACCAGCGCCCGCGGCTCGACCGCCAGCCCCGGCACCTCCCACAGCGCGCGCCCGTAGGCGAGCTCGCCGCCGAAGAGCTCGGCGAGCGCCGCCCCCCCCGAGAGCCAGCTCAAGCGGTACTCGGCGTCGGTCTCCCAGAACCAGTCGGCCGAGAGCGAGGTGAGGTGGCGGAAGCGCTCCTCGCTCGAGCGCAGCGCGGCCGTCGCGCGCTGCTCGCGCTGGCGGTAGCTCGTCCAGACCCCGATCAGGGTGACGGCCGCCGCGAGCAGCAGCAGCGCTTCGGCGAGCAGCGACGATGCCATCGGCTAGCGCGCCGCGTCCTGCGCCGGCGGCGCGTTCTTCAGCACCTCGTCGATGGTGGTGATGCCCGCGGCCACCTTCATCGCCCCGCTGATGCGCAGCGGCTTCATGCCTTCCTTGGTCGCGCGCTCCCGGATCGCCGCCAGATCGGCGCCGCCGGCGACCACCTCTCGGATGCCGCTCGAGCAGACCAGCGTCTCGTAGATGCCGACGCGCCCGGTGTAGCCGGTCATGCGGCATTCCAGGCAGCCCACCGCCTTGTACATGGCGGCGGGGCGGCTCGACTTCCACGGCGCGACCAGCGCCTCCCAGGCCGCCTCGTCCTCCTTGCGGTGCGGCTCGACCCGCTGCTTGCAGTGCGGGCACAGAATCCGCACCAGGCGCTGCGCCATGACGCCGTTCACGGTGGCGTTCAGCAGGTACGGCGCGATGCCGAGCTCGCACAGCCGCGTGATCGCGCTCGGGGCGTCGTTGGTGTGCAGCGTGGAGAGCACCAGGTGCCCGGTGAGCGCCGCCTGCACCGCCATCTCGGCGGTCTCGAGGTCGCGGATCTC
>CAZOWR010000256.1:0-4112 GCA_964583645.1 uncultured Enterobacteriaceae bacterium | reverse complement strand
TTCCTGCAGACCTGGCGCCAGCACCGGGGGGTGGACTACGCGGCGCCGGCGGGCACGCGGGTGCGCGCCGCAGGCGACGGCACCGTAGAGTTCGCGGGCCGCAGCGGCGGCTACGGCAACGTGGTCATCGTGCGCCACGCGGGTCGGCACTCGACGCTCTACGCTCACCTGAGCCGCATCGGCAAGGGCGTGCGGCGCGGCGCACGCCTCGGGCAGGGTGAGACGGTCGGCTACGTAGGGCAGACCGGCTGGGCCACCGGGCCGCACCTGCACTACGAGTTCCGCGTCGCCGGCGTGGCGCGAAACCCGCTGCGCATCGCGCTGCCCGCCGCCCTGCCGGTCCCGCCACAGGAGATGGCTGCGTTCCGCGCGCAGGCGGCGCCGCTCGCGCAGCGGCTCGAGCTGCTCGCGGGCACCGAACTCGCTCGCTTCGAGTGAGGCAGCTCTACGCCGGCCTCATGTCGGGCACCAGCCTCGACGGGGTCGACGCGGCGCTCGCGGACTTCGCGGGCGGCCGGCCGAGGCTCTTGGCCAGCGCCTACGAGCCGTTCGAGCCGCAGCTGCGCCGGGAGCTGCTGGCGCTCAATGCGCCCGGTGCAGACGAGATCGAGCGCGCGGCGCTCGCCGGGAACGCGCTCGCGCGCCGCTATGCCGCGGCGACGCGCTCGCTGCTCGCAGCGGGCGGCGTGCAGGCGGGCGAGGTGCGCGCGATCGGCTGCCACGGCCAGACGGTCCGCCATCGCCCCGAGCTCGGCTACACGGTGCAGATCGGCAACCCCGCGCTGCTCGCGGAACTGACCGGCGTGCCCGTGGTCGCGGACTTCCGCAGCCGCGACGTGGCCGCGGGCGGGCAGGGTGCGCCGCTCGCGCCCGCGTTCCACGCGGCGGTGCTCGCCAACCCTGCGGAAGACCGCGTCGTGCTCAACCTGGGCGGCATCGCCAACCTCACCTGGCTCCCGCACGCGGGCGAGGTGAGCGGGTTCGACACCGGCCCGGGGAACTGCCTGCTCGACCTGTGGGCCGAGCGGCATCTGGGCACGGCGCACGACGAGGGCGGGGCGTGGGCTGCCGGGGCGCGGCCGCTCGCGAGGCTGCTCGAGCGCATGCTGCGCGAGCCCTACTTCGACGCGGCACCCCCGAAGAGCACGGGGCGCGACCGCTTCTGCGAGCGCTGGCTGCGCGAGCTGCTGGAGGGCGCCGAGGAGGCGCAGGCGGTCCAGGCGACGCTGCTCGAGCTGACGGCGGCGAGCGCCGCGCGCGCGATCGCCCGCCACTGCGCGGCGGCGCGCCGCGTGATCGCCTGCGGCGGCGGGGTCGCCAACCGTGCGCTGATGGGAAGGCTCGCGGAGCTGCTCGCGCCGGTGCCGCTCGAGTCGAGCGAGCGCCACGGCATTGCGCCCTCGCACGTCGAGGCGATCGCCTTCGCCTGGCTGGCGAGGCAGGCGCTCGAGGCAAGGCCGGGCAACGTCCCCGCCGCCACCGGCGCGCGGGGCGCGAGAATCCTCGGGGCGCGCTACCCCGGGTAAGGCAGGACCGGGATCAGACCGAGAACGAGGACCCGCAGCCGCAGGTGGTCTGGGCGTTCGGGTTCTTGATGACGAACTGCGCGCCTTCCAGCCCCTCGGTGTAGTCGATCTCGGCGCCCACCAGGTACTGGTAGCTCATCGGGTCGATGAGCAGCGTGACGCCGCTCTTCTCCATCACCGTGTCGTCCTCGTTCTTCATCTCGTCGAAAGTGAAGCCGTACTGGAAGCCCGAGCAGCCTCCCCCGGTCACGAACACCCGCAGCTTCAGCTCGGGATTGCCTTCTTCCTCGATCAGTTGCCTGACCTTTCCCGCCGCGCTGTCGGAGAACACCAGCGGGGCCGGCATTTCGGTGACTGCGTTCATCGTCTGCTCCTGTCTATCGCTCGCGCCCGCTCAGGAAGCGAGCTTCAGCTCGACCGACTTGTTGACCTCGGTGCCGTGGTGCACCAGCCGCCCCTCCACCACCGCGCCCTGCTGGATCTCGATGCTCTTGTAGTGCACGTCCCCTTTGACCCGCGAGCTTGCCTGGAGTTCGAGCGTCTCGAGCGAGTTGACGGGCCCGACGATGGTGCCGTTCACCACGATGTGCGCGGCCTGCACCTCGCCGTCGATGCGCGCGTGCTCCGACACCACCAGGGTCCCGGGCTGGTCGGGCAGCGCGGCGACGTTGCCGCGCACCGCGCCGTCCACGCGCAGCCCGCCGCTGAAGAAGACGTTGCCCTCGATGCGCGTCGTCGCCCCGATCAGGCTGTCGATGCGGTTCTGCGGCTTGCTCTCCCTGCGAAACATGTGACTCTTCCTCCTTCAACCCAGGGTGACGCTCCGCGTCGCCCTTGCCTGCCCCGACCCATCCTCGTAGATGCGCGCCTGCACGCTCACCACCCGCGCCTCGGGCGGCACGCGGAAGGTACCCTCCAGGCGACGGAAGTGCTTGAACGTCAAGCGAAAACCAGGCGCCCCGGCCTCCTCGGCCGACGGAAGCGTGATCATAGCATTGCCGCCCGCCTGCGTCAGGCTGACCACCAGCTCGAGCCGCCCCTGGAAATCCTTCTGCCGGCGGGGCCCGGCGGCGAGCAGCAGCAGCCGGTAGCGGTACTCCCCGGGCAGCGCGTCGGGCTCGACCTTGAAGCGCAGCACCGAGAGCGGCGCCGCGCTCGCCGCGTCCGAGGAGAGCATGCTCTCGAAGATCGCCAGCTCCTCGCGCAGGCGCGCGTTGTCCTGCTCGAGCGAGCGGATCTGCTGCGCCAGCTTGAGCTGCGCGGTGCGCTCGATCGAGAGCTTGCTGTCGGCGGCGTTCGCCACCGCGCGCAGCCGCGCGAGCTCCTCGCGCGCCGCCCCGATCTCCTGGCGCGCCTGCGCCAGGTCCTGCTCCACCTCGCTGCGGTCGAATCCCGCGAAACGGCGCCCCGCGTCGTACATCCACGCCGCGAGCGCCGCGGAGAACGCGAGCAGCAGCATGAGCCCGAGCCAGCGCAGGTACCAGGGCACGTGCGTGCGCACCGCGACCCTCGGCGCGGCGATGCCGAAGCGCTGGCGGAGCTTCCACAGGCGGCTCGCCATCGCGCGCCCTGCGCCTACGGCACCACCGCAACCTGCTCCAGGCCCATGGTCTCCGGCAGGCCGAACATGAGGTTCATGTTCTGCACCGCCTGCCCCGAGGCGCCCTTCATGAGGTTGTCGATCACCGAGAGCACCACCAGCGTGTCGGCGCGGCCGCCGCGCTCGGGCGGCCGGTGCACGGCGACGCGGCAGACGTTGGCGGCGCGCGTGGAGCGCGTGTCGGGATGGCTCCCGGGCGGCAGCACGTCCACGAACGGCTCGCCTGCGTAGCGTTTCTCGTAGAGCGCCTGGAAGTCCATTTCCCTCGCCACGCGGGCATAGAGCGTCGCGAGGATGCCGCGGATCATCGGCACCAGGTGCGGCGTGAAGACCAGGCCCACCTCGCCCCCGGCGGCCTGCGCGAGGCCCTGCCGGATCTCGGGCCAGTGACGGTGACCCCCCAGCGCGTAGGCGGAGAAATTGTCCGACGCCTCGCCGTGCATGAGATGCAGCTCGAGCTTGCGTCCCGCGCCCGAGACACCGGATTTCGCGTCCGCGATCAGGTGCTCGGCGTCGACCGCGCCCGCCTCGAGGAGCGGCAGCAGGCCGAGGATCACCGCGGTGGGATAGCAGCCGGGATTGGCCACCAGCCGCGCGCCGCGGATCTGCTCGCGATTCACCTCGCACAGCCCGTAGACCGCCTCGGCCAGGAGCTCGGGTGCGGCGTGCTTCACCTTGTACCAGCGCTCCCATTCGGCGAGGTCCCTGAGCCGGAAATCGGCCGAGATGTCCACCACGCGCACGCCCGCCTCGAGCAGCAACTTCGTCTGCCCCATCGCCACGCCGTTCGGCGTGGCGAAGAAGACGACATCGCACTGCTTCAGCGGCGCTTGGTCGGGGTGAGTGAAAG
Organism: uncultured Enterobacteriaceae bacterium; assembly: GCA_964583645.1. Classification (GTDB taxonomy): domain Bacteria; phylum Pseudomonadota; class Gammaproteobacteria; order Burkholderiales; family SG8-39; genus RBG-16-66-20. The sequence continues at coordinate 136 of CAZOWR010000256.1, read as the reverse complement.
CGAGCGCAACCCGTCCGCGCAGGCCCGCATAGACGGCGCTCACCGCCTTGCCCGCGTCCTGCCGCGAGGTGATCGCGGCGAGCTCGACCTGAGGGTGCTGCGCGAGCAGCCGCAGCAGCTCCACGCCGCTGTAGCC
>CAZOWR010000255.1:0-4148 GCA_964583645.1 uncultured Enterobacteriaceae bacterium | reverse complement strand
GCTGATCTCCAAGGGCCAGTTCAACAGCTACATGGCGCTGCTGCACGGCGCGCACCGCGAGGCCAATCTCGAGACCGTGATGTGCCGCTCGCTCGTCTCGGTGGACTGGCTCGGCTACGTCTACGACTGCGACTTCAACCAGATGCTGGGGCTCCCGCTCGTGCTCGAGGGCCGCCGGCGCACGCACGTCTCCGAGCTGATCGGCCGCGACCTGCGGGGCAACCCCATCGCGGTGCGCGATCACTGCTACGGCTGCACCGCCGGCCAGGGCTCCTCCTGCGGGGGCGCCCTCGATGGCTGAGGCTCCGGGGAGGACCTGCCCGGTTTCCTACCGCTACGGCGCCGCGGCGCTCGCGGCGCCCGCGACGCTCGTCGCCGAGACGCTGTGGATCGCCGGGGGCCTGTACGGGAACCCCGAGGCATTGCAATCGTTGCTCGAGCTCTACGAAGCGGAGCCGGGCGAGAAGCGGCTCGTCTTCAACGGCGACTTCCACTGGTTCGACGTCGCGGCGGAAGACTTCGAGCGCATCCAGCGCGCGGTGCTCATGCACGAGGCGACGCTCGGCAACATCGAGGCGGAGCTGGCGCGCCCGGAGCCCGGCGCGGGCTGCGGCTGCGCCTACCCCGACTGGGTGGGCGACGAGGTCGTGGCGCGCTCCAACGGCATCATGGAGCGGCTGCGCGCGGCCGCCGCCGCCGTGCCCGGAGCGCTGCCCCCGCTCGACCGGCTGCCGCGATTCCTCGTGGCCGAGGTCGGCGCAAGCCGCGTCGCCATCGTGCACGGCGACGCGGGATCGCTCGCCGGCTGGGGCTTCTCCCAGGAGCGGCTGGCCACGCGCCAGGGGCTCGCCGAAGCGCGCGCCGCGTTCGACGCCGCCCGCGCCGACGTCTTCGCCTCGAGCCATACCTGCCTGCCGGTGCTGCAGCGCTTCGAGGGCGACCGCGCGCTCGTCAACAACGGCTCGGCGGGAATGCCCAACTTCGCCGGCACGCGCTACGGCCTGGCGACGCGCATCTCGGTGCGGCCCCGCCCGGGCGCATGCTACGGCGCGCGCGCCGGGACGCTGCACCTCGAGGCGGTGGCGATCCCGTACGACCACGCGCGGTGGGCGCGGCGCTTCCTCGCGTCCTGGCCCGCCGGCTCGGACGCGCATGCGTCATACTGGACGCGCATCCTCGAGGGGCCGCGCTACGAGCCGGGTGCGGCGCTGCGCGCGCGCCCGTCGGAGACCGCGCTCGCGGCGTGAGCAGGTCGCGGCTCGCCGTCCTTGCCCTGATCGTCGCGCTCGCCGCGGCGTTCTTCGCGCTCGGCGGCCATCGCTACCTCGCCTTCGAGAGCATCAAGGCGCAGCAGGCGGCGCTGCTCGAGTACTACCAGGCGCACGTCGGGCAGACGGTGGCCGCGTACTTCGCGGTCTACGTGCTGGTGACCGGGCTGTCGCTGCCCGGCGCGGCGGTCATGACGCTGGTCGGCGGTGCCGTCTTCGGGCTGCTGTGGGGAACGGTGATCGTGTCCTTCGCCTCCTCGATCGGAGCCACGCTCGCGTTTCTCGCCTCGCGCTTCCTGCTGCGCGAATGGGTGCAGGCGCGCTTCGGGTACCACCTCAGGGCGATCAACGAGGGGGTGGCGCGCGAGGGCGGCTTCTACCTCTTCACGCTGCGGCTGATTCCCGCGGTGCCGTTCTTCGCCATCAACCTCGCCATGGGGCTGACGCCGATGCGCGCGGCGACCTTCTACTGGGTGAGCCAGCTCGGCATGCTCGCCGGGACGATCGTCTACGTGAACGCGGGGACCCAGCTGGCGGCCATCACCTCGCCCGCCGGGATCCTGTCGCCGGCGCTGATCGGGGCGTTCCTGCTGCTCGGCTTCTTTCCGCTGATCGCCAAGCACGTGCTCGATGCGGTCAAGGCGCGGCGCGTGTACGCGCGCTGGGCGGGGAGCAAGCCCGCGCGGTTCGAGCGCAACCTCGTGGTCATCGGCGCGGGCTCTGCGGGCCTCGTCTCGGCGCTGATCGGCACGACCGTGCGCGCCAAGGTGACCCTGGTGGAGAAGCACCGGATGGGCGGAGACTGCCTCAACACCGGCTGCATGCCCTCGAAGGCGCTGATCAAGACCGCGCGCGTGCTCTCCACGATGCGGCGCGCGAAGGAGTACGGGCTCAAGTTCGCGCGCGCCGAGTTCGACTTCGCGGAGGTGATGGAGCGCGTGCAGCGCGTGGTGAGGACGGTCGAACCGCACGACTCGATCGAGCGCTACGCGGGGCTGGGCGTGGAGTGCCTGCAGGGGGAGGCGCGGATCGTCTCGCCCTGGGAGGTCGAGGTGAGGCTGAACGCGGGCGCCGAGACGCGGCGCCTGACGACGCGCTCGATCGTGATCGCGGCGGGCGCCGAGCCCTTCGTGCCGCCGATCCCCGGGATCGAGGCGATGGACTGCCGCACTTCGGAGAACATCTGGGCGCTGCGCACGCGGCCCGAGCGCCTGGTGGTGCTCGGCGGCGGTCCGATCGGCTCGGAGCTCGCGCAGGCGTTCGCGCGCCTGGGCTCCAAGGTGACGCAGGTCGAGATGCTGCCCCGGATCCTGCCGCGCGAGGACCCCGAGTTCTCCGACATGGTGGCGAAGCGCTTGCGCGAGGACGGCGTGGACGTGCGCACCGGCCACAGCGCGAAGCGGTTTTTGCTCGAGAACGGGACCAGGGTGCTGCTGTGCGAGGCCGACGGCAGGGAGGTGCGCATCGAGTTCGACGTGCTGCTGTGCGCCGTGGGACGCGTGGCGCGGACCCGGGGCTACGGGCTGGAGGAGCTCGGGATTCCCCTCACGCCCGCGCGCACCGTAGAGACCAACGAGTACCTGCAGACCGTCTACCCGAACATCTACGCCTGCGGCGACGTCGCCGGGCCGTACCAGTTCACGCATACCGCCTCGCACCAGGCCTGGTACGCCTCGGTCAATGCGCTGTTCGGGTCGCTGAAGAAGTTCCGCGCCGATTACTCGGTGATTCCGTGGGCGACCTTCACCGACCCGGAGGTGGCGCGCGTCGGCCTGAACGAGCTGGAGGCCGCGGAGCGGAACATTCCCTGCGAGGTCGCGGTCTACGGGATCGACGACCTGGATCGCGCGATCGCGGACGAGGAGGCGCACGGCTGCATCAAGGTGCTGACGGTGCCGGGCAAGGACCGGATCCTCGGGGTGACGATCGCGGGCGAACACGCGGGGGACCTGATCGCGGAATTCGTCACCGCGATGCGCCATGGCTTGGGCCTGAACAAGATTCTCGGCACCATCCATATCTACCCGACGCTCGCGGAGGCCAACAAGTACGCCGCCGGCGTGTGGAAGAAGGCGCACGCGCCGCAGGGCGTGCTCAGGCAACTGGAGAGGTTTCACGCATGGATGCGCGGCTGAGGTTGCGAGCCGGCCGGATCCTGGACGACGTGCGCAGGTGAAGCTCTCGATCATCGTCCCGGCGCTCGACGAGGCGCAGGCGATCGGCGCGACGCTCGAGGCGCTGCAGGGGCTACGGGCGCGCGGGCACGAGCTGATCGTCGCCGACGGCGGCAGCGGCGACGGCACGCCGGCGCTCGCTGCGCCGTTGGCCGACCTCGTGATCGCCGCACCGTGCGGCCGGGCGCGGCAGATGAACGCGGGCGCCGCCCGGGCGCGGGGCGAGGCGCTCGTCTTCCTGCACGGCGATACGCGGCTGCCGCCGAACGCCGATGCGCTGGTCGCCGCCGCGCTCGCCGAGCGTGTCTGGGGACGCTTCGACGTGCGCATCGAGGGCGGTTCGCCGCTGCTCGCGGTGGTCGCCTTGGGCATGAACCTGCGCTCGCGCCTCACCGGCATCGCGACCGGCGACCAGGCGATCTTCGTGCGGCGAGGTGCCTTCGCGGGCTTTCCCGAAATCGCCCTGATGGAAGACATCGCTTTCAGCCGCGCCATGAAGCGCGCTTCGCCCCCGGCATGCCTGCGCGTGCGGGTGACGACCTCCGGGCGGCGCTGGGAGCGCCACGTGGTGCTGCGTACCGTGCTCCTGATGTGGTGGCTGCGGCTCGCCTACTTCCTCGGCGCGCCCCCCGACGAGCTTGCGCGGCGCTACGCCAGCCGGGCCTGAGACGGCGGTCATCGTCTTTGCCAAGGCGCCGCGGCGCGG
>CAZOWR010000254.1:0-4168 GCA_964583645.1 uncultured Enterobacteriaceae bacterium | reverse complement strand
TCTCGGTGCACAAGAGCGGGCAGGTGGCGATCGTCGAGACGCGCGGCAACGACGACTGCCACATCATCCTGCGCGGCGGCCGCGAGCCGAACTACGACGCGGCGAGCGTCGCCGCCGCCTGCGCCGAGCTCGGCCGCTCGAAGCTCCCCTGCCGGCTGATGATCGACCTCTCGCATGCCAACTGCACCAAGCAGTTCAGGCGCCAGCTGGAGGTCGGCTCGGCGGTCGCCTCCCAGGTCGGCGGTGGGTCGCGCGGGATCGTCGGCGTCATGGCCGAGTCGCACCTGGTCGAGGGGCGTCAGGAGCTGGTCCACGGCGAGCCGCTCGTCTTCGGCCAGAGCATCACGGACGCGTGCCTCGGCTGGGAGGACTCCGCGGGGCTGCTCGAGACGCTCGCCGGCGCGGTGCGCGAACGCCGCAGGCACGCCAAGGCACGGCGCTGAACCCGCCGGCCGCCGCCGCCCGCCGCTGGCTCTGGCTCGCGCTCGCGGCGACGCTTCTCCTGCGCGCCTGGCTCTCCGCGGCGCTGCCGTTCACCACGGACGAGGCGTATTTCGCGGTCTGGGGCCGCAGCGCCGGCATCGGCCTGTACGACCACCCGCCCGCGCTCGGCTGGATGCTCGCGCCGCTGCTCGCGTTCTCGGACGCGGACTGGGTGGCGCGGCTTCCCGCGACGCTCGCGCCGGCCCTTGTCGCGCTCGCGCTGCACGCGGCGCTGCGCCGCTGGTGGGGCTGCGAGCGCGGTACCGCGGACCTCGCCGCCGTCGCCGTGCTGCTGCTGCCGATGAACGTATGGAACGTGCTGGTGACCACCGACACGCCGCTCGTGCTGCTCTCGGCGGGGTCGCTGCTCGCGTTCGCGCGTGCGGCGCAGCTCGGTGCAGCGCGCTGGTTCCTTGCCGCGGGAGTGCTGCTGGGGCTCGCGTTTCTCTCCAAGTACCTCGCCGTGATGCTCGGCCTCGCCTACCTCGCCTGGGCGGCGGCGGCGCGCCGCTGGGGCGCGTTCGCGCTCGTGTTCGCCGGGGCGCTGCCCTTCGCCCTGCTCAACCTGTGGTCGAACTACAACGCCTGCTGGTCGAACCTGATGTTCAATGCGGTCGTGCGCCACCAGGACGACGGGGGCTGGTCGCTCGCGACGCCCGCGCTCTATGCCGCCGCGCTCGCCTATTGCGCGGCACCGCTCTTCTGGCACGCCTGGCGCGGGCGCGCCGAGCTCGCGCGCACCTGGAGCCGACCCGCCGAACGCGCGTTGCTGCTCGCATGGCTGGTTCCGCTCGCCGTGTTCGCCGCCCTGTCCCCGGTGAAGCGCATCGGCCTGCACTGGCTGCTGTCGTTCCTGCCGGCCCTGGTGGCGAGCCTCGCCCTCGGCCTCGGGCGCGAGCGGCTCGCCGCATGCGCACGCGCCCTCGCCGGATTCGCGCTGCTGCACGTGCTCGTCATCGGCGTCGCGGCCGCGCTCCCGCTGGAAGCGTGGCGGGGTTCCGCCTACCTTCACTCGCGGCTGGTGCTGATGGCGAGAACCGGCGAGGTGCTTGCTGCGCTGGGGTCGCTGCGGGAGCGCTACGCGCTCGCCGCCGACAGCTACTCGATCGCAGCGCACCTCGCCTACCGCTCGCGCCGCGACGTCCCGGTATTCGGCGCGGGATCCTCGCATGCGCGCCAGGACGACATCCAGACCGACTGGCGCGGCTACGACGGCCGCGACCTGCTCGTGCTGCGGCGCGAAGCGCCGCCGCTCGCCGACTATCGCCCGTACTTCCGCGAGCTCGAGCTGCGGACGATCGAGGTCCGCGGGGCGATCTTTCATGCCGTGCTCGGTCGCGGGTTCGACTACGCGGCGTATCGCGACGCGGTGCTGCGCAGGGTGCGCGAGCGCTACTACCGCATCCCGGCCTGGCTGCCGGCCGGGCGCTGCTACTTCCTCGAGCGGTACTTCCCTGCGTGAGCCCGCTGCGCGCCTACCTGCGGCTGCTGCGCCCGCAGCAGTGGATCAAGAACGCGTTCGTGCTCGCGGGGCTGCTCTTCGGGCACGCCTGGGGAGTCCCGGCGCTGGTCGCGGCCGCGGCCGCCGCGACTGCGGGCTTCTGCCTCGCCTCGGGCGCCGCCTACGCCTTCAACGACTGGCGCGACGCGCCGCGCGACCGGGAGCACCCCGAGAAGCGCGCCCGGCCGGTGGCGAGCGGCGCGGCGCGCCCGGCCGGGGCGCTCGCCCTCTCGGCGCTGTGCGCCGGCGCGGGGCTCGCGCTGGGCGCCCTGGCGGGGGTCGCGGTGGCCGCGATGATCGGCGCCTACCTCGCGCTCAGCGCGGCGTACACGCTGGGGCTCAAGCGCCTGGCCGTGCTCGACGTGTTCCTGATCTCCGCCGGCTTCATGCTGCGGCTGCTCGCCGGCACCGCAGGCATCGGCATCGAGCCCTCGAAGTGGCTGCTCGCCTGCGGCTTCCTGCTGACGCTTTTTCTCGGCTTCGCCAAGCGCCGCGCCGAGATCGTGCGCCTGGAGGGCGAGGCGGGCCAGCACCGCGAGGTGCTCGAGACCTACAGCGTCGCCTTCCTCGACCGGGCGATCCACGCCAGCGCCGCCGGCATGGTCGCGGCGTACGCGCTGTACACGCTCGCCGAGGACAGCGCCGCGGCGCACGGCACCGGGCGGCTCGTATGGACCCTCCCCTGGGTGCTGCTCGGCACCTTCCGCTACCTGCACCGCCTGCACGGGCGCGGCGCCGGCGCCGACCCCGCCGAGGAGCTGCTGCGCGATCCGCTGCTCGCTGCGGCGGTGGCGGGGTGGCTCGCCACGGTGGTCTGGCTGATCGCATGAGGCATAATCCCCGCAGGGGATCCCGATCTCAGCATGGCCGACCGACCGCCGCACCTCATCCACCTCGAGCACCTGGGCGACGCGACCAAGTTCTCGCCCCAGATCCACGCGCTGATCCCGCGCTGCAACCTGCTGGAGAACTTCTCGCCGGCGGAGGTGCGGCTGCTGGCGCACTTCATGGATGTCTACCGCGCGCCGCTCGGGGTCGAGGTGATCCGCGAAGGCGAGGGCGGCGACTTCATGCTGATGCTGATCGAGGGCAAGGTCGAGGTGCAGAAGCGCGACCGCTGGAACACCCCGCAGGTGATCGCCGTGGTCGAGGCCGGCAAGACGCTGGGCGAGATGTCGATGATCGACGGCGAGCCGCGCTTCGCCACCTGCGTCGCGATCGAGCCGACGCTGGTCGCCGTGCTCGACCGGGAGAACCTCGCGCGCATCATCGTCGAGCAGCCGATGCTCGGTGCCAAGATCCTGATGGAGCTCGTGCTGATGCTCTCGCAGCGCCTGCGCGCCACCAGCGCGCGGCTGCTGCAGCTGATGGACGAGCAGTCGCACCGCGCCGCCAACCTGCTGTAAGTTGGCGCCCGGCACCGTCGACCAAGCCGACCGCGCACGCAGAGACCAGAAGACCCGTATGCACGCCACCCTGTCCCTGATGCGGCGCCTCGGCTTCCCGGCGCTCGATCGCGGCCGGCTCGAGGCCCTGCAGGTCAACCTCGGCTACCGCTGCAACCAGAGCTGCCTGCACTGCCACGTCAACGCCGGGCCGACGCGCACCGAGATGATGTCGCGCGAAACGCTCACCGACGTGCTGGCGTTCCTCGAGGTCTCGGGGCTCAAGCGCCTGGACGTCACGGGCGGCGCGCCCGAGCTGCACCCCGAGTTCCGGGAGCTCGTGCGGCGCGCGCGCGCCCTCGGCGTGCACGTCATCGACCGCTGCAACCTGACGGTGCTCGAGGCGCCGGGCCAGGAGGGGCTGGCCGAGTTCCTCGCCGCGGCGCAGGTCGAGATCATCGCCTCGCTCCCCTGCTACAGCGAGGAGAACGTCGACCGCCAGCGCGGCAAGGGCGTGTTCGAGGCGAGCATCCGGGCCTTGAGGCGCCTCAACGCGCTCGGCTACGGCACCGGGGGCCCGGGACTCGCCCTCAACCTCGTCTACAACCCGCAGGGGCCCGCGCTGCCGCCGCCGCAGGCGAAGCTCGAGGCGGACTACAAGCGCGTCCTGTGGAGCGAGCATGGCGTGGCGTTCGACGCGCTCTACACGATGGCCAACATGCCGATCCAGCGCTTCGGCTCGACGCTGATCTCCAAGGGCCAGTTCAACAGCTACATGGCGCTGCTGCACGGCGCGCAC
>CAZOWR010000253.1:0-4173 GCA_964583645.1 uncultured Enterobacteriaceae bacterium | reverse complement strand
CAAGCCCGCGGGCCTGGTGGTGCATCCGGGCGCGGGCAATCCCGACCGCACGCTGCTCAACGCGCTGCTCGCGCACGCGCCGCAGCTTCGTCAGGTGCCGCGCGCCGGCATCGTGCACCGCCTGGACAAGGACACCACGGGGCTGCTGGTGGTGGCGAAGCACGTCACCGCTCAGGCGCACCTCGCCGCGCAGCTCGCCAGCCGCAGCGTCAGGCGTGGCTACCTCGCCCTGGTGCTGGGCGACCCGCCCGCCGGCGGCACCATCGATGCGCCGGTGGGGCGCGATGCGCGCGTGCGCACCCGGATGGCGGTCACGCACCGCGGCAAGGAGGCGCGCACGCGCTACCGCGTGCTCGAGCGCTTCGGGCAGGCGGCGCTCGTCGAGTGCCGGCTGGAGACCGGCCGCACGCACCAGATCCGAGTGCACTTCCAGCACATCCGGCACCCGCTGCTGGGGGACGCGGTCTACGCGCGCGGCACGCGCCGCGGCGTGAGCTTCCCGCGCCAGGCGCTGCACGCCGCTACGCTCGAGCTGGTGCATCCGCGCACCGGGCGGCGCATGTCCTGGAGCGCGCCGCTGCCCGCGGACATGAGCCAGCTGCTGGCGCGGCTTCGCCGTGGCGCCTGAGGTGCTCGCGCCGGACTGGCCCGCGCCCGCGCGCGTGCGGGGACTGGTCACCACGAGGGCGCTCGGCGACATGAGAGGGGCTCCCGGGCGCGCGCGCCTGCGCGCCATGCTGCCTTCGGAGCCGGGCTGGCTCAGGCAGGTGCACGGCGCCGCCGTGGTGGATGCGTCGCGCATCGCGAGCGGCGCGCAGGCGGATGCCGCGGTGACGCGCGCGCGCGGCGTGGTGTGCGCGGTGCTGGTCGCCGACTGCATGCCGGTGCTGCTCGCCGACGCGGAGCAGGGCAAAGCGGTGGGGATCGCCCACGCCGGCTGGCGCGGGCTCGCCGCGGGCGTGCTGCAAGCCACGGTGACGGCGATGCGGGTGGACCCGGCGCGGCTCATCGCCTGGCTCGGGCCCGCGATCGGGCCGCACGCCTACGAGGTGGGCGAGGAGGTGCGCGCCGCGTTCGTATCGCGCGATGCCCGCGCGGGCGACGCGTTCTCCGCGGCGCGGCCCGGCCACTGGATGCTCGACCTCTACGCGGTGGCGCGGCGGCGCCTCGCCGCCGCGGGCGTCACGCGCGTCTTCGGCGGCGGCCTGTGCACGCACTCGGACGCGGCGCGCTTCTACTCCTGGCGGCGCGAGCGCGCGCCCGAGCGCATGGCTGCGGCGATCTGGCTGGCGTAGAATTCCGGCCCCCCATGGCGCTCGGCTGGATCGTGGCGGCAAGCATCGCCGGCGGCGCGCTGTCCGCGGGCGCGGCGGCGCTCGCGCTCACGCTGCGCGCCTCCTGGGTGCCGACGCTGGTGTCCTTCGCCATCGGCACGCTGCTCGGCGCCGCGTTCCTCGAGGTGATCCCGCACGCCTTCGGGCAGGGCGACCCGCACCAGGCTGCGGCGGCGATCCTCGGCGGCATCCTCGGCTTCTTCCTGCTGGAGAAGCTGCTGGTCTGGCGCCACTCGCACGACGAGGCGGCGGCGAGCCACGACCACGGGCGCTCCGGGGCGTTGATCGTGGTCGGGGACACGATCCACAACTTCCTCGACGGCATTCTCATCGCGGCCGCGTTCCTGCAGGGCACGCAGCTCGGCGTCATCACCGCGCTCGCCATCGTGGCGCACGAGATCCCGCAGGAAGTGGGCGACTACGTGATCCTGCTGCACTCGGGCTACTCGAAGGCGCGCGCGCTCGCGCTCAACGTGCTGTCCTCCACGGCGACGCTCGCCGGGGGCGTGCTCGGCTATTTCGCGCTGCCCGTGTTCGAGCGCTGGGAGCCGACGCTGCTCGGCATCGTCGCGGCGAGCATGATCTACGTCGCGGTGGCCGACCTCATCCCGGGCCTGCACAAGCGCCCGGAGCTGCGCGCCACGGCCTCGCAGGTGCTGCTCATCGCCCTGGGCATCGGGACCATCGTGCTGGTGCGGGCGCTGCTGGGGCACGATTGACGCGCCGCATTGTGCGGCGCAAAATCGGGCCTCGTTTCTCGACCGGACCCCTCTTCTGCAGCAGACCACGAGCAAGCCCGGGGGCGATCCGCACGCGCTGCTCGATGCGATCGCCAACGCGGGCAACCAGGTCACCGGCGGCTGGATGCAGCTTCTCCAGCAAGCGCCAGCGGGCGGCGCGCCGGCCTGGCTCGCGGGCCTCGCTCCGGACCCGGAGAAGCTTGCTGCAATGCAATCGCGCTACCTCGGGGAGCAGGCGCGCCTCTGGGGCGCGATGCTCGCGGGCGGCAAGGGCGGCGTCGCGGGCGACCCCGGCGACCGGCGCTTCGCGGCGAAGGGCTGGCGCGACAACCCCTACTACGACTACCTGCGGCAGTCCTACCTGCTCGCCGCCCGCTACCTCGCGGAGCTCGCCGAGGCGGTGCGGGTCGAGGGCAGGCCGAGGGAGCAGCTGCGCTTCGCCGTGCGCCAGTGGATCGACGCGATGAGCCCGGCGAACTTCGCCGCCACCAACCCCGAGGTGCTGCGCGCCGCGCTCGAGTCGCGCGGCGAGAGCATCGTGCGCGGGCTCGCCAACGTGATCGCGGACTCGCGCAGGGGTCGCATCCGCCAGACGGACGAGGCGGCCTTCGAGGTCGGTCGCAACCTCGCCGTGACCCCGGGCGACGTGGTGCACGAGAACGACCTCGCGCAGCTCATCCAGTACCGCGCGCGCAGCGCGCAGGTCGGCGAGCGGCCGCTGGTCATCGTGCCGCCGTGCATCAACAAGTACTACATCCTCGACCTGCAGCCGGAGAACTCGTTCGTGCGCTTCGCCCTCGAGCAGGGCCACAGCGTGTTCATGGTCTCGTGGCGCAACGTCGGCCCGGAGCAGGGGCCGCATGTGGCGAGCTTCGGCTGGGACGACTACCTCGAGCTGGGGATCTTCGAGCCGCTGCGCGTGGCGCGGGAAATCACGGGCGCCGAGCAGGCGAACGTGCTCGGCTTCTGCGTCGGCGGCACGCTGCTCGCCGCGGCGCTCGCGGTGCTCGCGGCGAAGGGCGAGCGGCCGGTCGAAGCCGTCACCTACCTCACGGCGATGCACGACTTCGCCGAGCCGGGGCAGATCGGCCTGTTCATCGACGAGGCGGGCGTGGCCTCGCGCGAGGCCTCGATCGGCGCGGGCGGCATCCTCCCCGGGGCCGAGCTCGCGTTCGTGTTCTCGGCGCTGCGCGCCAACGACCTCGTCTGGCCCTACGTCGTCAACAACTACCTCATGGGCGGCGAGCCTGCTGCGTTCGACCTGCTCTACTGGAACGCGGACAGCACCAACCTGCCCGGGCCGATGTACTGCTACTACGTGCGCAACACCTATCTCGAGAACCGGCTCTGCGTGCCCGGAGCGCTCAGCAACTGCGGCGTGCCCGTGGACCTGGGGCGCGTGGACCGGCCCAGCTTCATCCTCGCCACCCGCGAGGACCACATCGTGCCCTGGCGCGCCGCCTACCGCTCGGTGCATCACCTCGGCGGCGAAAAGACTTTCGTGCTCGGCGCGAGCGGCCACGTGGCGGGCGTCGTCAACCCGGCGGCGAAGAACCGGCGCAGCTACTGGACCGGGGAGGCGCAGCCCGCGGACCCCGAGGCCTGGCTCGCGGCGGCCGAGGAGCATCCGGGGAGCTGGTGGAGCGCGTGGGCCGCGTGGCTCGAGCGCTTCAAGGGCGAGCCGCGGCCGGCGCCCGCGGCCACCGGGAGCGCCGCGCACCCGGCGCGCGAGCCGGCGCCCGGGCGCTACGTCAAACAGAAAGCGACTTGAGGAGGCATGACCATGGACGAGATCGTGATCGTAGGCGCGGCGCGGACCGCGATCGGCAAGTTCGGCGGCACGCTGGCGAAGCTGCCCGCCTCCGACCTCGGGGCGCTGGTGATCAAGGAGGTGCTGCGGCGCGCGGGGGTCGCGCCCGAGCAGGTGTCGGAGGTGATCATGGGGCAGGTGCTCGCCGCCGGCTGCGGCCAGAACCCCGCGCGCCAGGCGGCGATGCGCGCGGGGCTTCCCGACATGGTGCCGGCGATGACCATCAACAAGGTCTGCGGCTCGGGGCTCAAGGCGGCGATGCTCGGCGCGCAGTCGATCGCCAACGGCG
>CAZOWR010000252.1:0-4195 GCA_964583645.1 uncultured Enterobacteriaceae bacterium | reverse complement strand
ACGAGCAGACGCTCGAGATCTCGGTGGTGTGCTGCGACCTGCGCGGCTTCACCGCGTTCTCCGCGGCGACCTCCTCGGAGCGCGTCATCCGCATCCTGCGCGAGTACTACGACGCGGTGGGGGACGCCGCGGCCGAGTTCCGCGGCACCATCAAGGACCAGGCGGGCGACGGCGTGCTGATCCTGGTGGGCGCGCCGATCACGCTGCCGGACCACGTCCACAGGGCGCTCGCGCTCGCCAAGCGCATCCGCGAGAAGGGCATGGACGTGACGCGGCGCTGGTCGGATGCGGAGCTCAGGCTCGGGGTCGGCGTGGGCGTGGCGAGCGGCTTCGCCACGGTAGGCGTCATCGGGCACGCCTCGCGGCTGGAGTACACCGCGGTGGGCACGCCGGTGAACCTCGCCTCGCGGCTGTGCAGCGAGGCGCAGGACGGCGAGATCCTGGTGGACGAGCGCACCATCGAGCAGCTCGACGCCGAGACGCGCGGGCGGGAGCTGCGGCCCGGCGAGGCGCTGCGCCTGAAGGGGTTCGAAGCGCCGGTGCAGAGCTATACGCTCGCCGCCGCGGCATGACGCCGCCGTTCGCGCTGCGCAAGCTCGGCCACATCGTGATCCGCTCGCGCGACCTGGAGCGCTCGGTCGAGTTCTATAGGCGCATCCTCGGCTTCAAAGTATCGGACGTGTACCCGCCGGACATGGTGCCGGGGGGGATGGTGTTCCTGCGCTTCGGCTCCGACCACCATGGCGTCGCCCTCGTAGGGGGGATGGAGGAGGCCGCCACAGGGAAGGAACTGCACCACTTCGCCTTCGAAGTGGCGACGCTGGACGAAGTGTTCCGCGCGCGCAAGCACCTGCGCGAGAACAAGGTCGAGATCACCTTCGAGGGACGCCGCCGTGCGGGCGTGCAGATCGCGGTAGAGTTCCGCGACCCCGACGGGCACTGGCTCGAGATCTACTGGGGGCTCGATCAGGTCGGGCTGGACGGGCGGGTGCGCCCGGCCTCCGAGTGGCGCTGGGCGCACACGCTGGAGGAGGCGCTCGCCAATCCGCCGCCGGGGCAGGCGCCGGCGCTCGCGGATTCGTCGCTGCTGGAGCAGAAGGGCTGAGCCCCTCCGAGGCTTCGACCTCGACGCGGTTGAATTGCCTTGGGAGCCGTGCGACGGCTGAGAAACTTACGCCGCCCGCAGAACCGGTACGGACGAGCGCGTCGGCATCTCGTCGTAGAGCCGCCCGTTCAACCGGCGCCCGGTGAGGTTTTTCCGCGCACCGCCCCACTGCTTGTCATGCTCGCGCACGCCGGCATGTGAGTCGAGCTGACGGTGAGGAAAGCGGCGTAACTGCCGCTAGCTAGAGCGCGAGCAGCGATTTCGCGACTACCGGCCGGCTCACTAGCCCTTGGCGGTGGGCGCAATCGATAGCTGCCTGCAAGGCAGACGCCACGGCCTGCGCACCGACCGGCATAACCTCTGGCGCGAGCCCGGCGAGGCGCTTCGATTCCGCGAGCACGCGCAGCACCTCCGGCGCCGCCTCCGCCGCCGACTCCTTCACCACCACCATGTGGTTGATCTGGATCGTGCCGTGTTTCGCGCGCCAGGCCTCGGCCGCCGCCGCGGGATCCGCGAACACCGGCTTGATGCGGGGATCGGAAGGCGGCTCGCCACCGAGCACCGCGGCGTCCACCTCGCCCTCCATGAGCATCCCGAGCGGATCCTTCCCGGCCGGCGCGCGCTCGGCGTGCGGCGGATCGCGCACCTCGGCGACGTGCGGTTCCTCGAATGTCACCCAGCCCACGGTCGTCGGCTTCACGCCGCAGTCCTGCTCCAGCACGTCGCGCAGCCACACCGCGGTGGTCACCGACCAGGAGCGGATCGCGATGCGCTTTCCCGCGAGGTCCTGCGGCGCGAGGGGCCCGCGCGCCGCGTTGTAGACGAGGTAGGGGTGCTGGAAGCGCGCGGTGAGCACAACCGGCAGCAGCAGGAGCGGCTTGCCGTGCTCGCGCGCAAGGAGGAACGTCATGATCGCGAGCTCGGCCAGGTCGAACTCCAGGTCCCGCACCACGCGCTTGAACGCGGTGTGCGGCACCTTGACGTCGGCGAAGTCGAGCTTGACCTTGGACGAGACCACCTCGCCGCGCTTGAGCGGCAGCGTGCCGGGGTAGTCGCCGAGGAGCGTCTTCAGGCGCACGCGCGCTCGGCGAGCCGGGGGTAGACGCGGCGCACGTTGTCTTCGTAGATCCGGCGCTTGTCCGCGGCGCTCAAGGCAGAGGCCTCGACGTAGCGGCGCGTGTCGTCGTAGTGGAAACCCGTCTGCGGGTCGATGCCCCGCACCGCGCCCACCATCTCGGAGGCGAAGAGGATGTTCTGCGCCGGGACGACGCGCAGCAGCAGGTCGATCCCCGGCTGGTGGTAGACGCAGGTGTCGAAGAACACGTTGCCGAGGAGCGCTTCCTCGAGCGGCGGCAGTTTCATGTCCTGCGCGAGGCCGCGAAAGCGCCCCCAGTGGTACGGCACCGCGCCGCCGCCGTGCGGGATCACGAAGCGCAGCGTGGGGAAGTCCTTGAACAGGCTTCCCGTGAGCAGCTGCATGAACGCGGTGGTGTCGGCGTTGAGGTAATGCGCGCCGGTGGTGTGGAAGGCGGGGTTGCACGAGGTGCTGACGTGCACCATCGCGGGAACATCGAGCTCGACCAGCTTCTCGTAGAGCGGATACCACCAGCGGTCGGTGAGCGGCGGCTCCTGCCAGTGCCCGCCCGAGGGGTCGGGGTTGAGGTTGCATCCTACGAAGCCGAGCTGCGTGACGCAGCGCTCGAGCTCGGCGACGCAGGTGCGCGGCGGCACGCCGGGCGATTGCGGCAGCTGGCAGACGGGCGCGAAATTCCTCGGGTAGAGCGAGCAGGCGCGATGCACCAGATCGTTGCACAGCTCGGTCCAGACGCGGCTCGTGCCCGCATCCCCTACGTGGTGCGCCATGAAGCTCGCGCGCGGAGAAAACAGCGCGAGGTCGATGCCGCGCTCGCGCTGCAGCCTGAGTTGCGCGCCCTCCAGGCTCTCGCGCAGCTGCACGTCCGTGATCCGCAGCGAGGACTTCGCGGGTGCGCGCGCCGGGTCGCCGAGCGCCTCGACCTGGAGCCGGCGCCAGGTCTCCAGCCCGGCCGGCGCGGTGGTGTAGTGGCCGTGGCAGTCGATGATCATGCGGCAATCGCCTAAGATACCTCATGGCGTACGGCGCCGCCGCGCTCGAGGTCGGGCCGCTGCCGCAGGATGCGGCGCGATTGCTCGCACGCGCGCGCGGCAGCTGGACCTTCAGCGGCCTGAAGGAGCGCCAGAGCGAGATCGTGCACGGGCTCGCCCGCCTGGAGCGCGAGCCGCCGGGGCGCGTCGCCTGGGATCTCGGCGGCGTCTCCGCGCTCGACGACACCGGCGCGGTGCTGCTCGCGCGCGCGCTCCGCGGCGCCGCGAGCGTCGAGGTCGCGCCCGGTCATCGCGAGCTGCTGCGCCAGGTGAGCGAGGGCCTGCTCTCGCCGGCCGAAGGCGCGCGCCGCTTCGACCCGCTGTGGCTCGTGGCGCGTCTCGGCGAGGGGGCGGGCGAGTTCTCGGTGCACCTGCGCGACGGGGTGGCGCTGCTCGGGCAGCTGGCGCTCGATGCCGCGTGGCTCGCGCGCCGGCCGCGCGAGTGGCCGCTGCGCGAGCTCTCGGCGGGGATCTTCCGCGCCGGGGTCACGGCGCTGCCGGTGACGATGCTGGTGGGCTTCCTCGTCGGCATCGTGCTCACCTACCTGTCGGCGCTGCAGCTCAAGCGCTACGGCGCGGACCTGCTGGTGATCAACATCGTCGGCGTCGGCGTGGTGCGCGAACTCGGGCCGATGCTCGCCTCGATCATCGCCGCCGGGCGCTCGGGCTCGGCGATGACGGCGCAGCTCGGCGTGATGCGGGTCACCGAGGAAATCGAGGCGCTGCAGGTGATCGGCGTGTCGGTCGTCACGCGGCTCGTGCTGCCGAAGGTCGCGGCGCTCGCGATCGCGCTGCCGCTGGTCGCGTTCTGCACCGATCTCGCCGCGCTCGCCGGCGCGATGCTGGTGTCGCGCTTCACGCTCGGCATCACGCCGGAAGCGTTCCTGGAAGCGCTGCCGCGGGCGGTCGAGGTGGTCAACTTCTGGATCGGCATCGGCAAGGCGGCGGCGTTCGGTTTCGCGGTGG
>CAZOWR010000251.1:0-4217 GCA_964583645.1 uncultured Enterobacteriaceae bacterium | reverse complement strand
ATCCGCGGCTTCCAGGAGATCCACGAGTCGGACATGCTGCTCAAGCCCGACCCGGCGACGGCCTTCGTCGACCCGGTGTGCAGCGTGCCGACGCTGTCGATCACCTGCGACGTGGTAGACCCGATCCTGAAGCTGCCGTACTCGCGCGATCCGCGCCACGTGGCGAAAAAGGCCGAGGCCTACCTGCGCAGCTCCAAGGTTGCGGAAACGTGCTACTTCGGACCCGAGCTCGAATTCTTCATCTTCGACTCGATACGCTTCGAGCAGAACGCCCACTGCGGCTATTACTTCGTCGATTCGGCCGAGGGCGATTGGAACTCGGGCCGGGACGAAGGCGCCTTCGGCGGCGGCAACCTCGGCTACAAGCCGAGGTACAAGGAGGGCTATTTCCCGGTACCCCCGCACGACACGCTGCAGGACATCCGCTCCGAGATCGTGCTTGCGCTGATGAATGCGGGCGTGCAGGTCGAGGTGCACCACCACGAGGTGGCGACCGCGGGGCAGAACGAGATCGACATGAAGTTCTCGCCGCTGGTGCGCATGGCCGACAGCGTGATGATGTACAAGTACTTCGTGAAGAACGTAGCACGCAAGCACGGCAAGGTCGCCACCTTCATGCCCAAGCCGATCTTCGCCGACAATGCGAGCGGGATGCACTGCCACCAGAGCTTGTGGAAGGCGGGCAAGAACCTGTTCTACGACCCGCGCGGCTATGCGCTGACCTCGGAGCTCTGCCGCTGGTACATCGGCGGCCTGCTCAAGCACGCGCACGCGCTGATGGCGTGGTGCGCGCCGACCACCAACTCGTACCGCAGGCTGGTGCCGGGCTACGAGGCGCCGGTGAACCTGGCGATGTCGCAGCGCAACCGTTCGGCCGCAGCCCGGATCCCGATGTACTCGGAGTCACCGAGCGCGAAACGGGTCGAGTTCCGCTGTCCGGACCCGTCGGCAAACGCATACCTCGCGTTTGCCGCGATGCTGATGGCGGGCCTCGACGGCGTCGCCAACAAGACGGATCCCGGGGAGCCGCTCGACAAGAACATCTACGACCTGCCGCCCGAGGAGGCGCAGGGAATCCAGAAGGTGCCGGGGTCGCTCGAGGAGTCGTTGCGGGCGCTCGAGAAGGACCACGCGTTCCTGACGCGCGGCGACGTGTTCACCAAGGACCTGATCGATACCTGGCTCGAGTACAAGTGGAAGCGCGAGGTCGATCCGGTGAGGTTGCGTCCGCACCCATGGGAGTTCTACCTCTACTTCGATATCTGAATGAAGCTGGTGACCGCCGTCATCCAGCCCCTGCGCCTGGACGACGTCGTCGATGCTCTCGCCGCGATCGGCGTCGACAGGCTGACGGTCACGGAGGTGAAAGGGGTGGGCAGGACAGGCCCGCCCGAGCGAACCTTTCCCGACTCGCCGCCGCCTCCGGGGCTGCCGTCCCGGACCCGGATCGAGATGGCGGTGAGCGCCGCGATGCTGCCGGAGGTGATCGAGGCGATCCGCAAGGCTGCCGTGAGCGGCAAGGCCGGCGACGGCAAGATTTTCGTCACCGAACTCGATCGCGCCGTTCGCATCCGCGACGGGGCGCAGGAGCGGTAGCGTAGACTCCGGGCTTTTCGGGAGGAGGAGAAAATGAACGCGAAAACAGGACTCTTCTGGGCGCTCCTCGCCGGGGAGATCGAGCCCTGTCAGCGCGTGGTGCGCGCCGGCGGCATCAGGCCGCAGTAGCTTGCGCAGGCTCCCGAGTGCGCTCGTTGCGACACTGGTCCCATTGAGCGCCGCCGCCTTCGACCTGCAGGGGCACCGCGGTGCGCGCGGCCTCGCGCCCGAGAACACGCTGCCCGCGTTCGCTGCGGCGCTCTCGGTCGGTGTCTCTACGCTCGAGCTCGACGTCGGCGTCACGCGCGACGGGGTGGTGGTGATCGCGCACGACCGGCGGCTCAATCCGGACATCACGCGCGACCCCTCGGGGCGCTGGCTCGAGCACCCCGCGCCGACGGTGAGGTCGCTCAGCTACGCCGAGATCCAGGCCTACGACGTGGGGCGGATCCGCCCGGGCATCGACTACGCCGCACGCTATCCGGAGCAGAAGCCCGCGGACGGCACGCGCATGCCGCGGCTCGCGGATCTTTTTGCGCTGCTGAGGAAGTCCGGCAACGCGACGGTGCGCTTCAACATCGAGACCAAGCTTTCGCCGCTCGCGCCCGACGAAACGCTCGATCCCGAGGCTTTCGCGAAGGCGCTGCTCGAGGTGGTGCGCGCCGAGGGCATGGAGTCGCGCGTCACGCTGCAGTCGTTCGACTGGCGGACGCTCAAGGCCGCGCAGCGGGTCGCGCCGCAGGTCGAAACCTCCTGCCTCACGGCGCAGCAGTCGTGGATGAACAACATTCTTGCCGGGCAGTCGGAAGGCTCGCCCTGGGTCGCCGGGTTCCAGCTCAAGGAGCACGGCTCGATCCCGCGCATGGTGAAGGCCGCGGGCTGCGGCACCTGGTCGCCGTTCTTCCGCGAGATCGACCGCGCCTCGGTCGCCGAGGCCCGGTCGCTCGGGCTGAAGGTGCTGCCCTGGACCGTGAACGACCCGGAGCAGATGCGCGCGGTGATCGAGCTCGGCGTGGACGGCCTGATCACCGACCGGCCGGACATCGGGAGAAAAGTACTGGCAGGGAGCGCAATGGCGCTGCCGGCGCCGACGCCGGTCGCGCCCTGAGCGGTCAGCGCGCGAGCGCCTGCAGCAGCCCCCCGAGGCTGCGCTCCCGCCCGGTGTCCACCCGCACCGCGACGGTCATCCCGGCGCGCAGCCGCTCGCGCCCGGCGGCGGGCTCCAGGCTCACGATCACCGGCACCCGCTGCACCACCTTGACCCAGTTGCCGCTCGCGTTCTGCGGCGGCAGCACGGCGAACTCCGCGCCGGTCGCCGGTGCGATGGCCGAGATGCGCGCGCGCCACTCGATTCCGGGATAGGCGTCGGCGACGACGGTGGCCGCCTGCCCCACGCGCATGTGGGTGAGCTGGGTCTCCTTGTAGTTGGCCTCGACCCACGCCGGGCGGTCCTCGATGAGGCTGAAGACCGGCACGCCGCGCTCGACGCGCTCACCCGCCTGCAGCCGCATGTTGCTCACCACGCCGGCCGCCGGCGCGACGACGCGGGTGCGCTCGAGATCGAGGCGCGCCGTGTCGCGCGCGGCGAGCGCCTCGCGAAAGCGCGGGTGCTGCTCGACCGGGAGGCGGGTGTCGCCCCCCAGGCTCGCGAGCACGCGCGCGGCGCGCTCGCGCGCGCCCTCGAGCTTGCGCTGGGCGGCCTCGAGGTTGTGGCGCGCCTCGTCGTAGCTCGCCTCGAGCGCCATGCCCCGCTCGCGCAGCCGCTCCTGGCGGCCGAGCTGCACGCGCAGGAACCGGATGCGCTCCTCGGCCTCGGCGGCCTCGGCGAGCGCCACGCGGTGCTCGGCGCGCAGTGCCGCGACGTCGGTGCGCACCACCGCCAGCTGCGCCTCGGTCCTTGCCAGCGCGAGCTCGAAGGGCGCCGGGTCGACGCGGAAGAGCGGCGCGCCTGCGGCCACACGCTCGTGGTCGCGCACGCTCACTGCGACCACGCGGCCGGCCACGTCCGCGCTCACGGCGATGATGTGCGCCTTGACGTAGGCGTTCTCGGTCTCCTCGTAGCGCCCGCCCTGGAGCCAGAGCGCGAGCGCCGCGGCCGCGAGCGCAGCCGGCACGACCACCAGCAGCAGCGCGCGCAGCAGCCGCCGGCCCGGGGCGCGCGAGCGGCTCGCCTGGGCGACCATCAGGGGCTGCGGCCCTCGTCGAGCCGGGCGAGGTTCGCCTTGATGGCGAGCAGCGCGTCGACGAAGCGCTCGCGCTCCTGCGCGCTCATGCCGGCGAGCGCGTCGCGGCGCAGCTCCGCCGCCGCGCTGCGCAGGGTGCGCATCGCCGGCTCCACGGCGTCGCTCAGGTGGATGCGCCAGGCGCGCCGGTCGCGGGCGTCGTGCTCGCGCCGCACCCAGCCCTTCGCCTCCAGCCGGTCGAGCAGGCGCCCCAGCGTCGGCCGCTCGATCTCGAGGATCTCGGCGAGCTCCGACTGCGTCGCGCCGTCGTTGCGGAACAGGTGGTTCACCACCCACCACTGCGAGCGCGTCAGGCCCATGCTGCGCACGCGCCGGTCGTACTCCGTGCGCAGCAGCCGCGCGACGTCGTTCAGCAGGAAGCCGAAGTTGCGCGACAGG
>CAZOWR010000250.1:0-4223 GCA_964583645.1 uncultured Enterobacteriaceae bacterium | reverse complement strand
CCCCGTCTGCCCAGCTCGCGCAAGCGAGCGGCGGAATCCGCGCGCGGCAGCAGCATGGCGTGGCAGAGGTGCGCGCCGGCTTCGGGGTCCGCTAGCACCTCCGAGACGAAGATCCCCTGGGCGACTTCCAGGCCCTGCTTGCTGCCCAGGGGAAGTGCAGCCTCGCGTGCGAGCTCGCGCTCACCCGGCACGAGTCCCGGGAACTTCTTCGCCGCGAGGCGGCAGAGCTCGTCCACGCGCACGAACTTCGTGCGCTTCGCCGTGAGCGCGTCGTAGACTTCGCGCGCCGTCCGCCTCGCCAGCACCCGCCTGTTTGCCATGGTGCGGCGAATTGTGCCAGCAGCGGCACGGGCGTGAAACAATGCGCGCATGGAGCACCCGTTCGCGCAGCTGATCGGCCTCGCCTTCACCGAGCAGCGCCCCGGGTTCAGTGCCTGCAGCCTGAGGCTCGAGGCGAGGCACCGCAACCCGCACCGGGTCGCGCACGGCGCGGTGATCTTCGCGCTCGCCGACACCGGCATGGGGGCCGCGCTCTACCCGACGCTCGGCGAGGGCGAGCGCTGCGCGACGATCGAGGTGAAGATCAGCTATTTCAAGCCCGTCGCCGACGGCGAGCTGGTCTGCCGCACCGAGCTCCTCAACCGCGGCAGGGCCGTCGCGAGCCTGGAATCGAGCGTGTACTCGGGCGAGACGCTGATCGCCAGAGCGAGCGGCAGCTACGCGATCTTCAAGGCGCGGGACGCACGCTGAGCGATGCCGGCGGCTGCCAGGGCACCCCTTTGGGGCGGGGATTTCGCGGCCGCCGTGAAAAAGGGGCGGCGGCAGGCGAACGGCCAGGATAGCGGCTGCTAAGATGCCGCCTTTACCGCATGCAACCCCGATGAAGTTCTACATCGTCGACGACGATCCCGACTCCCTGTCGCTGGTGACCCGCCTGCTCACCGGCGCCGGGCACGACGTCACGGTGCGCAGCTCGAGCGTCGAGGCGCTGCGCGAGATCCCCGACCTGCGCCCGGACTGCGTCGTCACCGACCTGATGATGCCCGGCATGGACGGCTTCGAGCTGACGCGCGAGCTGCGCAACCGCGCCGAGCTCGCGCAGATGAAGATCGTCATCCTCTCGGCGAAGACCTACGACTTCGACCGGCGGCGGGCCAAGGAGATGGGCGCCGACGGCTACCTCACCAAGCCGATCAACCGCGAGACCTTCCTCAAGGCGATCGAGGAGATCGTCTCCGACAAGATCGCGGTGCAGTACTGGGGGGTGCACGGCACGCTGCCGGCGCCCGGCCCCGAGTTCACGCGCTACGGCGGCAACACGCCGTGCGTGAGCGTCGAGATCGGCGGCGAGCCGCTCACCATCTTCGACTGCGGCTCGGGGATCAAGCGCCTCTCGGACCGCGTCATGGCGCAAGGGGCGCAGCGCTTCACCGGGCGCGTCTTCATCTCGCACACGCACTGGGACCACATCAACACGGTGCCGTTCTTCGCGCCGCTGTACCTGCGCGGCAACCAGATCGACCTCTTCGGCCCCTACCAGGGCGACCTGACGATCGAGCGCGCCATCAGCGCGCAGATGGAGAGCGTCTACTTCCCGGTCACGATCCGCGAATTCGGCGCGCGGCTCACCTTCCGCGACCTGCGCGAGGAGACGCTGGAATTCGGCCCGGTGCACGTCGACACCATGCTGCTGCGCCACCCGGGCTATTGCCTGGGCTACAAGCTGCGCTGCCGCGGCCGCACGGTGTGCTACATCACCGACAACGAGCTCTACCTGCCGAGCGACCCGCGCCACGACGCGCGCTACGTCGAGCGGCTCGCGGGCTTCGTGCGCGGGGCCGACGTCCTCATCACCGACACCACCTACCGCGACCACGAGTACCCGTCGAAGGTCGACTGGGGCCACTCCTGCGTCAGCCAGGTGGCGGACCTCGCCGCGCGCGCCGAGGTCAGGCGCCTGCACCTCTTTCATCACGACCCGGACCAGACCGACGCCGACATCGACGCCAAGCTGGAGGAGACCTGCAAGGAGCTCGCGCGCCTGGGCTCGAAGGTGGCGTGCGAGGCCCCGGCCGAGGGCTCGAGCCTGATCCTCTAGCTGGATCAGAGCACCTCCAGCGCCTGCACGAAGATCAGCTCGCAGGCCCCGCTGCCGATGTCCTCGCGCGTGAGCGAGCTCTTCCAGCGCCAGCCGTCGGGCGCCTCGGCCTGCACCAGGTACCCCCGGATGCGCACCACGTCGCCCGCCCTTACGGCCTTCAGCCGCCGGTCGACGTCGCGCGAGGCCGGGATCATGTGCATGTTGGCGCTGTTCAGCTCGATCGCGCGGTGCGGGATGGGTGGCGAGCCCTCGTAGCGCCAGTGGTAGAAGCGCCCCGACTGCGAGAACGAGATCGCGGCGAGCACGCCTGGGTCGGCCATCGGCCCCCAGGCGAGCGCGAGGTCCAGGGGCGAGAGGTCGGATTCGCGCCCGCTCGTGTAGCCCTCCGCCAGAATCACGCGCGCGCCGATCGAGAACTCGGCGAGCCCGGTGAGCGTGTAGCCGTTCATGCGGAACTCGGGGCCCGCGGAGAGCTCCTTCTGCAGCGGCGGCCGCGTCTCCGGGACGGCGGGGACCGAGACCTCGGGGGGCTGCTCGACCTGGATCGGCCGGTGGCTCTGCCAGTACTGCCAGGCCGCGCCCGCCGCGATCGCGAGGATGATGAGCCACTTCATGGGGCCGCCTCCGCTCAGGCGCGCAGGCGCAGCGACGGGTCCTGCCGATAGAAGCCGCCGAGCAGCGCGTAGAGCGCAGGATAGCGCGCCTTGAGCGCGTTCGGCGCCTCGAAGAAGGCCTCGCTCGCCACCGCGAAGAACTCGGCCTCGTGCTCCGCCGCGTAGGGATCGAGCAGGGTCTCGCGCCCGGCGTCGACCTCGGCGCGCAGGTGATCGAGCGCGTCGGCGAGCACCGCGCGCCAGCGGCTGCGCGCCGCGCGCTCGGCGAGCGGCGGCACGCCGTCGGCCTCGCCGTCGGCCATGTCGAGCTTGTGCGCGAACTCGTGCAGCACGACGTTGGCGCCGCCCCGGGCGACCGAGCCGGATTCGTCGAGCGCCTCCCAGGACAGCACCACCGGCCCGCCGGGCCAGGACTCCCCGGCGAGCGCGTCCTCCCACTCGTGCACCACGCCGGCCGCGTCGGTCTCGCTGCGGCGCACCTGGAAATCGCTCGGGTGCACCACGATGCCGACCCAGCCGTCGTACCAGTCCAGGCCGAGCTCGAGCACCGGCAGGCAGGCCTGCAGCGCGATCTCCACCCGGTCGTCGTCCGAGAGCGCGACGCCCCCTACCGCGGTGAACTGCTTCTCGGCGAGGAACACC
The DNA here is from genome assembly GCA_964583645.1 of uncultured Enterobacteriaceae bacterium. Lineage (GTDB taxonomy): Bacteria > Pseudomonadota > Gammaproteobacteria > Burkholderiales > SG8-39 > RBG-16-66-20. The sequence goes on along the minus strand of CAZOWR010000250.1, from coordinate 866 downwards.
ACCGCGAGGCCGCGCAGGCGCCGCTCCTCGTCGGCCGAGAGCCCGGCGAGGAACGGCAGATGGGCGCGCGCGCGCCGCCACAGCCGCTCCTCGATGCGGTGGCGCGCGAGCACCCGCCTGCGCCTGAGGTTGCGGAGCCAGCCCATCGCGCTCGCTACAATAGCAGCATGGTCTCCGTGGTCAGGCTGCATCCGCAAGCGGCGAGCGCCGCGCTCGAGCCGCTCGCGGCCGGGCTCGAGGGGCCCGAGCGCGAGCTCCTCGCGCGCGCGCTCGAGCTCGCCGAGCCGCTCTACGCGGGCCAGGCGCTCTCCACGGGAGAGCCTGTCTGGCCGCACGCGCTCGGGCTCGCCGGGTCGCTCGCCGCCATCGGGCTGGACGGCGCCGCGCGCGCCGCGGGCGTGCTGTTCGCCGCGCCCAAGCACCTCGAACGCCCGGAGCGCCTCGGCGAGGCCTTCGGCGGGGAGGTCGCGACGCTCGCCGCCGGCGTGGAGAAGCTCCACGCCTTGCGCGTGGCGACGCGCGCGGGCGCCGCCGGCCAGGCCGAGATCCTGCGCAAGATGGTGCTGGGGATGGTCGAGGACGTCCGCGTCGTGCTGATACGCCTTGCCTCGCGCACGCAGACGCTGCGCTGGTTCGCGCGCAACGACACCGCGCAGCGCGCCGACTACGCGCGCGAGACGCTCGCCATCTACGCCCCGCTCGCCAACCGCCTCGGCGTCTGGCAGCTGAAGTGGGAGCTCGAGGACCTCTCGTTCCGGTTCCTCGAGCCCGAGCTCTACCAGAAGATCGCGCGCATGCTCGACGAGAAGCGCCTCGAGCGCGAGCGCTACATTGCGGACGCGATGGCGCTGCTCGGGCGCGAGCTC
>CAZOWR010000249.1:0-4255 GCA_964583645.1 uncultured Enterobacteriaceae bacterium | reverse complement strand
ACGCTTCCTTCGACACGTTCTCGAAGATGCGCTTGCCGAGCTCGCCGGGATAGGGTGGAAAATCGAGCGCCTCGGCCTCGCGCCCGAGCTTGATGCAATTGACCATGCGCGCCATGTGTCAAGTATGCCCGCGCGCCCTGCCGGTTCAAACCACTTGCCATGTAGGGGTACGAGCAGGTCGAAGAGCCCCTCCACACTCCATGGTCAATCGTGGACAGCTTCCCAGGGCGGACCGCGCCGCGCTCGGCGGTGCGGCCGATCCAGAAGCGCGCAGCCTAGCGCAGCCGGCGCACCGCCTCGATGGCCTGAGAAGGCTCCAGCCGCGTCCTGTAGTCCGCGTCCGCGTGCGCGAGCGCGATGCGGCCGTCTGTTCCGATGACGAAGGTCCCGGGCGCGGGCAGCGTCCAGTCGCCGCCGTTCCAGTCGGCGAGGTCGCGGCCGCGCGACTTGTAGATCGCCTTCAGCTCCTCGGAGAGCTCGAACGCGAGCTTGTACTCCCCCGCCACCTTGCCCCCGGCGTCGGTCAGCACGGTGAAAGCGAGCGAGTTCTTCTCCTGCGTGGTGAGCGAGTTGTCGGGTTTCTCCGGCGACACGGCGATCAGCTGCGCCCCGAGCGCCTTCAGTTCCGGCAGTGCCTGCTGGTAGGCACGCAGTTCCAGGTTGCAGTACGGGCACCAGCCGCCGCGGTAGAACTTGAGCACCACCGGGCCCTCGCGCAGGCGCTCGGAGAGCCGCACGGGCTTCCCGCCGGCATCCGGCAGAGCGAAATCCGGCGCCGCGTCTCCCACCCTCGGGGTGTTGCGCTCCAGGCCCGCCTCTCGCAGCTGCCTGATTCCTTCCTCGTAGGCGGCGACGATCGACGGGTCGTTGGTCGCGGCGAACTTGGCCTTGAGCGCTTCAAGCTCCTCCTTCAGTCCCGGCACGGTGTACTCCCGTAGAGTGTGGTCCGAATGCCATATGTCGCCCGGCGGCCCGGAATCTTTCGCTACCGCAGCAGGCGCTCGAAGCGCGCCGGATCCGCGAGGCGCGCCAGCGGACAGGCGAGCACGCGCCCGGCAAGGGTGTATTCCACCGCGCCGGGGTAGAGCACGACAAGGCGCTCGAGCTCGAGGTCCGCGAGCGCCCGCCGCAGCGAGGGCGAGAGGCGCGGCGCGTCCGAGCGCTTGAACTCGACGCCGAAGCGACGCCCGCGCCGCACGAGCAGGAGGTCGAGCTCCGCCCCCTGGTGCGTGGCCCAGAAGTAAGCCTCGTCGTGCTCGACCGTGGCGAGCACCTGCTCGATCGCGTAGCCCTCCCAGGAAGCGCCGGCTTTGGGATGCGCCAGCAGCTCGTGCGCGCTGCGCAGCCCGAGCAGCTGATGCAGGATGCCGCTGTCGCGCAGGTAGATTTTCGGCGCCTTGACCTGGCGCTTGGCGATGTTCTCGTGCCAGGGGCGCAGCTGCCGGACCATGTAGAGCCCCGCGAGCAGGTCGAGGTAGCGCCGCACCGTGGGCTCGGAGACGCCGAGCGCGCGCGCCGGCTCGGCGGCGTTCCATACCTGCCCGTGCCAGTGGGCGAGCATGGTCCAGAACCGCAGCAGCGTCGTGGCGGGCACCGCCGCGCCGAGCTGGGGCACGTCGCGCTCGAGGAACGTCTGCACGAAGTCGCGCCGCCAGGCGAAGCTGTCGGCCTCGCTGCGCGCGAGATAGGCGCGGGGAAAGCCGCCCCGCAGCCAGTGACGCTCCAGCCTCCCGGCGCCGAGCTCCGCGAGCGTAAAACCGCCGATCGGCACGAGCTCGATGCGGCCGGCGAGCGACTCGGAGGACTGCGCGAGCAGCCCCGGTGACGCGCTGCCGAGCACCAGGAAGCGCGCCGGCAGCGGCCGCCGGTCGGCGAGCACGCGCAGCACCGGGAACAGGTCCGGACGGCGCTGCACCTCGTCGATCGCGACCACGCCGCGCAGAGGCGCGAGCGCGGTCATCGGCTCGCCGAGGCGCGCGAGCGCGGCCGGGGCCTCGAGGTCGAAGTAGTTGCGCGATGCCGGCGGGACCAGCCGTCGCGCGAGCGTCGTCTTGCCCGCCTGGCGCGGCCCGACGAGCGCCGCCACGCGCGCGCGCCGCAGCGCGCGCCGCAGTTGCGCGAGCAGCCCGGCGCGGGAGATCATGCGAAATATTACCATGACAATCGAATATCAGATATTCGAATTTCATGGTACTTAGTCCAGCACCAGCCCCCGCTCCTTCGCCAGCGCGGCCCAGCGCGCGATCTCCGAGCGGATGAAAGCGGCGAACTCCCCCGGCACCATCGGCTGGGGATCGATCGCCTCCCCCGAGAGCCGCGCGCGCAGGGCGGGCGAGCCGAGCGCCCGGTTGATCTCGGCGTTCAGCCGCTGCGTCACCTCGGCGGGCAGCCCCGCGGGCCCCACGATGCCGTACCACTGCGCGCCGTCGAAGCCCGGGTAGCCCGACTCCTCGAATGTCGCCACCTCCGGCAGCAGCGGGTGGCGCTTCAACCCGGTGACCGCAATGGCGCGCATGCGCCCGGCGGCGATGTGCGGGCGCGCGGCGGCGAGACCCGGCATCATCATCTGCACCTGCCCCGAGCGCAGGTCGTTGATCGCCGGGCCGATGCCGCGGTAGTGCGCGGTCACCATCTCGAACCCGGCCGCGGTGCGGAACTGCTCCATCGCGAGGTGGTTGAGCGTGCCGATGCCGCCCGACGCATAGTTGATCCTGTCCTTTGCCTGCCTCGCGAACGCTACGAGGCCCTTGAGATCGGTCGCCGGCACGGAAGGATGCACCACGAGCACGTTGGGCGTGGTGCCCACCATCGCGATGGCGGTGAAGTCCTTGACCGCGTCGTACGGCACCTTCCTCACCGCGGGATTGGTGCCGTGCGTGCCGACGTAGCCCACCATCAGCGTATAGCCGTCGGGCGCGGCGTGCGCCACGCTGCGCGTGGCGATGCTCCCGCCGCCCCCGGAAACGTTCTCGACGATGAACGACTGCCCGAGCGCGCGCCCGAGCCGGTCGGCGATGGTGCGCCCCACGAGGTCGAGGCCGCCGCCGGGCTGCGCCGGGACCACGATCCGCACCGTCTTCGCGGGATAGCCCTGCGCGCAGGCGAGCCCCGCGGCGAGCGCGAGGCTAGCGGCGAAAAGGCGCGAGATCGAGCGGTCCATCGAAGGCCCGGTCGGCGAAGGCGAGGAACTGCGCGGCGAGCGCATCGGGCCAGCCGCCGTGCGCGGCGTTCGCCCGGAACTTGCACTCGATCTCCGCGCGCGCGAGCGGCTCGTGCCGTCCGCCGCGGATGTGCGGCTGGCGCTCCTCGAACACCCGCCCGTCTTTCAGCGTCATGCGCACGTGGCCGGTGTAAGCGGCGGGGTAGGGGTTCTCGGCATCGATCGCGTAGCGCACCTTGCCGGCGAGCGCGAGCACGCGCTCGTCGCGCATGGTCCGCTCGCTGAAAGCCTCCAGCCCCGCGCCGCCGGTGACGAACGCCACCGCGATATTGAACGGGGTGCTGAACTTGGCCGCGTAGGCGTTCGGCGGGCGCCGCTTGGCGGCGAGCGGCTCCCAGAGGCGATCGACATAGCCTCCGGCGGTCTCGCACAGCACCTCGGCCACGTCCTCGGCCTGGAAGCCGCGCTTCGCGAGCCGCAGCGCGCAGTCGATATAGGGCTGGTTCATGGTGCCGGTGGCGTAGGGCTTGAAGGTGAGGTCGGCCATGTGCCATCGCTCGCCGAAGCCGCGGGTGAGCGCCTCGTAGTCGCCCTCCGCGCCCCGCGCGAAGGCGAAGAAGAGCCCGTGCGCTCCCTCGAGGACCGTGCCAGGGCCCCTGCAGCCCTCGCGCGCGAGCCGCGCCGCGTGCAGCCCGGAGCGCGCCGCCCAGCCCGCGTGCAGGCGCTTGGTCCACGCGCCCTCGGCGAGGTACTCGATGATCCCGCCCGCCATGCTGCCCGCGATGCCCAAGGCGTCCACCATCTGCTTCGCGCTTGTGCCGAGCGCTTTCGACGCGGCGAGCGCGGCGGCGGGCGCACCGAGCACCGCCGTAGGGTGAAAGCCCGCCGCGTGGATGCGCTTGGGCGCCACGAGGCTCAGGCGGCAGAGCGTCTCCGCGCCCACGGCGATGCCGGCGAGCGCGTCGCGGCCGCTCCTGCCGAAGCGCTCGCAGGCGGCGAGCACCGCCGGCACGATCACCGCGCCGCAGTGCACTGGCCCCCCTTCGAACGTGTCGTCGAAATCCTCGCCGTGCGCCGCCGTGCCGTTGACGAGCG
>CAZOWR010000248.1:0-4293 GCA_964583645.1 uncultured Enterobacteriaceae bacterium | reverse complement strand
GCGCTCGAGCACGCGGTGATCGGCAACATCGTCCCGGACTTCCCGCTCATCAACAAGTCGTTCAACCTGTCGTACGCGGGAGCCGACCTGTAGCCATGCAGAAGATCCTGCTGCAGATCGCGCGCACCGGGATCGTCAGCGAGCCGCCGCCCGCGGCCGACGAGTCGCTGCGCAGGATCGCCGGCCGGCTGAACGGCGAGGTACTGAGGCTGCTCGGGCGCGCGCTCGCCATCCGGCATGTGGACGCCGGCTCCTGCAACGGCTGCGAGCTCGAGATCCACGCGCTCAACAATCCCTACTGCAACCTGGAGGGCCTGGGCATCAAGTTCGTCGCCAGCCCGCGCCATGCCGACCTGCTGCTGGTCACCGGGCCCGTGTCGCGCCACATGGAGGTCGCCCTCAGGCGCACCTGGGAGGCGACGCCCGAGCCCAAGCTCGTAGTGGCGATCGGGGATTGCGGCTGCGACGGCGGCGTGTTCGGCGAGAGCTACGCGAGCTGCGGGCGCGTCGCCAACGTGATCCCGGTCGACGTCGCGGTGCCCGGCTGTCCGCCGCCGCCGGAGGCGATCCTGCAGGGGATCCTGACCGCGATCAGCGCCCCGAAGCGCTGAGCTCAGCCCTTGCCGCCGCAGCTCGCGGGCATGGCGCTGTTCGGGTAGCCGCGGCAGGCCCAGCCGACCTTGCCGCCCTGCAGCGTGGGGATGAGCGAGATCTCGATGGCGTTTTCCTCGTTCCAGCCGCGGATGGCGCCGTTCACCTCGACAATCCATTTCAGCTTGCCGAACTTGGCATCGTTCTTCTCGGCGAGCTTCACTTTCTGGCCCGAGCCGGTGAGGTTGCCCGCCTTCGCCACCGCGGCCTCGACCTGCGGCTTGGCGGCTTCGGCGCCTGCGATCAGCGCCTGCGCCGCGTCGCGCGCCTCCGATCCGGCCATCCCGGGGAGCACGAAGGACACCGCGATGAACGCCACCAGCGCCAAGGCCGCGACGACCAGCAACACTGCCCGCATGGCTGCTTCCCCCTCGTTGTCTTATCGTCCTGAGAGCTGCTTCAGCTTACCACGGGGGCCGAACCATGCTGCTGACCCGGCATGTGCGCATCACAGGGCGAGTGCAGGGCGTAGGGTTTCGCGATGCGCTGCGCAGCCAGGCACTCTTGCTGAGCCTGCGCGGCTGGGTGCGAAACCGGCGCGACGGCAGCGTGGAAGCCGTGGTGCAGGGCGAGGCGGCGGACGTGGATGCGCTTGTCGTCTGGGCCCGACGCGGACCGCCGGCAGCGCGGGTCGCCGAAGTGGCTGCGGCACCGGCTGAAGGCGAGCATCTGCGCGAGTACGCAGGGTTTGACTGGCTTCCTTCGGCCTGAACCGCCGGTATCGGAAGTTGAGACCTGCGCCGGCAGGCTTGCACCTCGGATGGTGCGGCGCACAATCCTTTCGCACCGAGAGGAGAACGCCATGCTTGCAACCTTCGCCCTCCCCGCCTCCTGCGACCTGGCCCTCGCGCCCCGCGCCGCGACCCTGAGGGTCCGCTCGGCCGATGAGCTGCGGCATGCGCTGCGCCAGTCCCGCGACCGCCCGCTCACGGTGGATGCCTCCGCGCTCGACCGCGTGCTGCGGCTGGACGCGGCACGCGAGCTGATCGAGGTCCAGGCGGCCACCACGTGGGCGGCGCTCGCGGGGTACCTGAGCGCGCGCGGGCTGGAGCCCTTCGCCGCCTGCGAAGGCCTGCCCGCGGGAATCGGCGATGCCGTGTCGCGCAACGCCGCGGGCCCCGACGGGCTGCCGGTCTCGGCGCACGTGGCAGCGCTCACCCTCGTCACGCCGGAGGGCGAGCTGCGCCGGGCGGACCGCGAGCTCAACGCGAAGCTGTTCGCGCTGGTGCTGGGCGGCCAGGGGCTCTTCGGCGTGCTCTACAGCGTGACGCTGCGCATCGATTCGCTCGAGCGCAGCGCGCGTGCCGCGCAGGCCTGCGCCGAGCTCGAGCTCGCGCCTCCGCCCACGGCCGGCGTCCCCGCGAGCGAGCTGGAGTGCCTGCTCCCACCGGAGCAGCTCGAACGCTTCCTTGCCGCGGTGCGCGCGCTCGCCGGCGAGCAGCGCCTCGCGCTGCACTCGATCACGGTGCGCAGGCTCCTGCCCGAAGCCGACAGCCGGCTGCGCTGGGCAACCCGCGAATGGGCGGGCGTGCGCCTGCGCTTCTCGCCGCGGGCCACCCTCGGCGCCGCGGTGCGCGCGGCCGAGGTCCGCCGCCTGCTGCTCGGGCTCGCCCTCGAGCACGGCGGCTCGTTCCCCGCATGCGACTCGCGCGACGCCTCGCGCGAGCAGCTGGAGGCCTGCTACCCGATGCTGGCCGCGTTTCTCGCGGAGCAGCGCCGCGTCGACCCGGGCGAGCGCCTGCAGTGCGAGTGGCTGCGGCAGGTGCGGGCGGCGCTGCGCCGCGAGGCCTGCGCCGTGCGCTGGGGCGCCTGAGGGTCAGGCTGCCGCGTACTGCAGCTGGACGTTCTCGGGCGCGAGCCAGGCCGAGAGCTCCCCGATCAGCCTGGAGTCGGGCCTCACCCGCCAGGCGTCGCCCAGCGCCACGTCGCAGCTCGCCGCACCGTTCTCGTAGTGCACCAGCACCGCGCAGCCGCCGGTCTGCGCCCGGTACGGCTCGAGCGTGCGCCTGAGGCGCTCGGTGTCGCGCGTCGCGTCGGTGCCGCCGTTCATGGCGATCCTCAGGCACGCGCCGAAGCGCTCGCGCAGGCCGTCGAGGTCGAGCAGCTCTTCGGCCGTCAGGCGCAGCCCGCCGGTGAAATCGTCGCGCTGTACCTTGCCCGAGACGACCAGCAGCGCGTCCTCCTTCAGCCGCTCGCGGTGCTTCTCGTACAGCTCGTTGAACACGCTCACCTCGACCTGCGCGGTGCCGTCGTCGAGCACTGCGGCCACCATGCGGCCGCGGCGCGTCATCTGGGCGCGCACCGAGACGACGATCCCCGCCGCCCAAACGCGCTCCCCCGCGGTGGCGAGCTTCGCGAGCGGCACGCGCGGAAAACCCCGCAACGCGCGCTCGTGCACCGAGAACAGGTGCCCCGAGAGGCAGAAACCGAGCGCCGCCTTTTCCTCGATGAGCTGGCGCTCGAGGCCCCAGGGCGGCGCCGCGACCAGCGCCAGCGCGGCCCTCTGGGCAGCGTCGGCCTCGCCGAACAGGCTCGACTGCCCGGCGAGGCGCTCGGCCTGCTCGGCCGCCTCCAGCGCCCGGCCCACCGAGGCGAGCAGGCTCGCTCGGGTCCCGCCGGTCGCATCGAACGCCCCGGCGCGCGCGAGCGCCTCGGCCACCCGCCGGTTGACGATGCGCTTGTCCACGCGCCGGAAGAAGTCGAACAGGTCGCGGAACGGGCCGCTCGCGCGCGCATCCAGCACGGCGCGGATCGCCGACTCCCCGGTGCCGCGCACCGCGCCCAGGCCGTAGCGCACGGTCTTCGCGTCCACCGGCACGAAGCGGTAGTCGGAAGCGTTGATGCAGGGCGGCAGGATCCTGAGGCCGTTCGCCACCGCGTCGTCGTGGAACTGGCGCACCTTGTCGGTGTCGTCCATCACCGCGGAGAGGTTCGCCGCCATGAACGCCGCCGCGTGGTGCACCTTCATGTAGGCGGTCTGGTAGGCGAGCAGCGCGTAGGCCGCGGCGTGCGAGCGGTTGAAGCCGTAGCCGGCGAACTTCTCCATCAGGTCGAAGAGCTGGCTGGCGCGGTGGCGCGGCAGGCCGTGCTGCTCGGCGCCGGCGACGAACACGTCGCGCTGCTTGGCCATCTCCTCGGGCAGCTTCTTGCCCATCGCGCGGCGCAGCAGGTCCGCGGCACCCAGCGTGTAGCCGCCGATCACCTGCGCGATCTGCATCACCTGCTCCTGGTAGACCATGATGCCGTAGGTGGGCGCGAGGATCGGCTCGAGGCGCTGGTCGAGATACTGGACACGCTCCTCACCGCTCTTGCGCGCGAGAAAGTCCGGGATCAGCTCCATCGGCCCGGGACGGAACAGGGCCACCAGCGCGATCACGTCCTCGAAGCTGTCGGGGCGCGCGCGCTTGATCAGGTCGCGCATGCCGCGCGATTCCAGCTGGAACACCGCGGTGGTGTTGCCCGAGGCGAGCATCCGGTAGGTGGCGCGATCCTCCAGCGGCACGCGCTCCAGCGAAAACCCCTCTTCCCCCAGGCCGCGCACGTAGCGCTCCGCCCGGTCGAGCACCGTGAGCGTGGTGAGGCCGAGAAAGTCGAACTTCACCAGGCCCACCGCCTCGACGTCGTCCTTGTCGAGCTGCGAGA
>CAZOWR010000247.1:0-4399 GCA_964583645.1 uncultured Enterobacteriaceae bacterium | reverse complement strand
CCATGCGCAACCACTCGGTGACGCACCTCATGCACAAGGCGCTGCGCGAGGTGCTCGGGCCGCACGTGCAGCAGAAGGGCTCGCTCGTCGACGAGGACAAGACGCGCTTCGACTTCTCCCACGACAAGCCCCTGGCGGAGGATGAGCTGCGGCGCGTGGAATTGCTGGTCAATGGCGAGATCATGCAGAACACCCCCACGCGCGCGCAGGTCATGAAGCTCGACGACGCCAAGAAGTCCGGGGCCGTAATGCTGTTCGGCGAGAAGTACGGCGAGGAGGTGCGCGTGCTCGACATCGGCTCCTCGCGCGAGTTCTGCGGCGGCACGCACGTGCGGCGCACGGGGGACATCGGCGTCTTCAAGATCTATGCGCAGGGCGGCGTCGCAGCCGGCATTCGGCGCGTGGAGGCGACGACCGGGACGAATGCGCTCGCGATGATGAACGACGAGTTGCAGGAGTTCTACTCGGTGGCCAGGCAGCTGCGCACGCAGCCCGGCCAGGTGCTGGACGCGCTTCAGGGCCTGGTCGAGGAGAAGAAAGGCCTCGAGAAGGAGCTCGCAAAACTGAGGTCGAGACTCGCGAGCGGCCAGCGCACCGACCTCGCGTCGCAGGCGGTCGAGGTGAAGGGCGCGAAGCTGCTCGCGGCGAGCCTCGAGGGCGCGGACGCGAAGACGCTGCGCGAGTCGATCGACAGCCTGAAGGCGCGGCTGAAGTCCGCCGTGATCGTGCTCGGCTCGGTGAGCGACGGCAAGGTGGCGCTCGTCGCCGGCGTCACGCCGGACCTGACGGCGAAGGTGAAGGCGGGGGAGCTCGTCAACTACGTCGCGCAGCAGGTCGGCGGTAAGGGCGGCGGGCGCCCCGACATGGCGCAGGCGGGCGGCAACGACCCGGCGAAGCTGCCGCAGGCGCTGCAATCGGTCCGTCCTTGGCTCGAAGCGCGGCTCTGATCGCGGCGGCGGGGCTCGCCGTGCTGGTCGCGGCGGGACCGTCGGCTGCCCAAGAGCTTTCGCGCGAGGCGGGCGAGACCAACCTGCGTGGCGCGCGGCTGCGCCTGAACGGCGAATACCAGGACGCGCTGCGCGAGTTCAACCGCGTCATCGAGCTCGCCCCGGACTCGCGCCTGGGCTGGTACAACCGGGGCCTGGTGCGCCGGGACCTCGGCGACTGCTGGGCCGCGCTGCCGGACTTCACGCGCGCGCTCGAGATCGACGCAGGCTTCTTCGGCGCCCTGTACCACCGCGGCAACTGCCTGCAGACGCTCGGGCGATTCCGCGAAGCGGTGGCCGACTACTCGCGCGCCGTCGCGCTTCCCGGGCGCGTAGACGGGCGCTTTCTCGCCCATTTCGCGCGCGGGGACGCGCTGCGGCGGCTCGGCGACCCCGAGGGTGCGCTCGCCGACTACAGCCGCGTCGCCGAAATGCGCACCGACACCGCGGTGCTGCGCTCGCGCGCCTGGGTCAATCTCTATCTCGGCCGCTGGCAGGCCGCCCACGACGACGCCGCGCGCTTCCTGCGCGAGGGGGAGGCGAAAGAGCACGGTTCGGCCTACATGGCCCTGGTCGGTTACCTCGCGCTGCGGCGGCTCGACGCTCGCTCGCGCGCCGACGCGTTTCTTGCGCAATGGGCAGGCCGCTTCGAGGCGGGCGGCTGGCCGGCGCCCGCGATCCGGCACTTGCGCGGCTCGCTCGATGCGGGCGGGCTACTCGCGGCCGCGGCGAGCGATGGCGAGCGGCTGGAGGCGCGCGCCTACGCCGGCCTCGGCCACCTGCTCGCGGGCGAGCGCGCGCAGGGCGTGCGCCTGCTGAGGGAGGTGCTCGAGAGCGGCGACCCGCAGTACTGGGAGCACGACCTGGCGTACTACGAGCTGAGGCGCCTGGGCGAGGCGGGCGCGCAGACCCGGCGGCCGCCCCGGTGAGCGAGCTGCGCTACTGCCCGCGCTGCGCGGCGCCGCTCGCCGCGGCGCTGCACGGCGGCGCGACACGGCTGGCCTGCGGCTGCGGCTTCGTGCACTGGGACAGCCCGGTGCCGGTGGTCGCCGCGATCGTGGAGCACGAAGGCGCGGTGGTGCTCGCGCGCAACAAGGCCTGGGCGGACCCGAAGATGTTCGGGCTCATCACCGGTTTCCTGGAGCAGGGCGAGGCGCCCGAGGCGGCGGTGCGCCGCGAAGTGAAGGAAGAGCTCGACCTCGAGCCGCTCGGCGCCGCCCTGGTCGGCCTGTACCCCTTCGCGCGCCGCAACGAGCTGATCATCGCCTTCCACGTGCCGGCGCGCGGCACGATTCGCCTGAACGAGGAGCTCGCCGAGGTGCGCCGCATCGCGCCCGGGAAGCTCCGGCCCTGGAACTTCGGCACGGGGCTCGCGGTGAGGGACTGGCTGGCGCGCCGCGCCGGCTAGAACCCGATGCGCTGCCGGCGGCCGCCGCGTGACTCCGCCACGTCCTCGGGCCGCAGCTCGCGGCGGCCCGCGATCTTGGCGTTGCCGAAGGCGGCCTGGATCGAGCGCCGCATCTCGCGCGGGGTGAGCGGCGCGAGCTTGTCGAGCACCGGCTCGGCGGGCAGGCCCGGGAACTCGCGCCCCCAGTCGTGCGCCTCGCGGATCTCGCGGTAGATCGAGCGCGCGATGCGCCGCGCGCCCTCGGCGTCCGGCGGCTCGATCTCGTAGACGTTCATGCGGTCGAGGATCGGCTCGGGGATGCGCGCGGCGTCGTTGGCGGTCGCCACCCAGACCGCGCCGGAGGCGTCGATCGGGACCTCGGCGAACTCGTCGACGAAGCGCGCCGCGGTGCTCTCCTCGAGCAGCGCGTAGAGGGCGCCGAGCGGGTCGTACTGGCCCTCGGCCGCGGCCTTGTCGATCTCGTCCACCACGATCAGCGGGTTGGCGTACTCGCCGTTGAGGAACGTCTCGAACACCCTGCCGGGCTTGGCGTTCTTCCACTGCGAGGAGGCGCCCGAGAGGATCCAGCCCGCGGTGAGCGAGCTCATCGGCACCAGGCCGAAGCCGGTGCCCAGCAGCCGCGAGACGCGCCGCGCGAAGTGCGTCTTGCCGATGCCGGGCGCGCCGAGCAGCAGGATCGGCGGCAGCTCGAGCGCGTCCGCTGAATCGACGCACAGCGCGAGCTGGCGGCGCACGTCTTCCAGCACCGCGGCGAAGTTGGGCAGGTCCTCGCAGAGCGCCTGCATCTCGGGCAGCGCGGAGGGCTTGACCGTGAAGCGCTGCCCGCCCAGGCGCAGCATCTTCTCGTAGAGCGCGCGCAGCCCTTCGGATGCGCTCTGCGGCAGCTCGTGCAGGGCGCGCTCCACCGCGGCGACGTCGTAGACGTCCTTGAACCCGGCGACCGGGATCGGCGCCGGTGTCACGGGCACGGGGACGCTGGCCGACATGGTCCGATGCCTCCTTCTTTTCACAAACGCTAGCACAGCTGGCGCGCGGCGGCTGGCAATCCCGCGGCCGGAGTGCCATCGGCTTTGACCCCGGCTCGCCCCGGAAGTGCCGGAGTGGACAGGCACCGCCCGTTCATGCTTGAATGCGCGCGATGACGCGTTGGTTCTACGGCTTTTTCTTCTACTTCCCGCGCCCGCTGGCGCAGGGGAGCGGCTAGCCGCACGCCAACCGGACCCCTGAAGACCGCCAGCGCAGCGATGCCTGGCGGTTTTTTTTTGGAGACCCCCATGACCAGCCCCGGCGACTCCTTCCTCGGCGCGGTACCGGCCGACAAGACCTCCCTCACCGACGACGAGCGCATCGAAAACGTGGTGCCGCTGCCGCCCCCGGAGCACCTGATCCGGTTCTTCCCCATCCAGGGCACGCCGGTCGAGCGGCTCGTCTCCGACGCGCGCCGCGCGGTGCGCGAGATCCTGCACGGGCGCTCCGACCGCCTGCTCGTGGTGATGGGGCCGTGCTCGATCCACGACCCGGCCGCGGCGGTCGCCTATGCCGAGAAGCTCGCCGCGGAGCGCCGCCGGCACGCCGGCGAGCTCGAAGTCCTGATGCGGGTCTACTTTGAGAAGCCGCGCACCACCGTAGGCTGGAAGGGGCTGATCAACGACCCGTACCTCAACGGCAGCTTCCGGATCAACGAGGGCCTGCGCATCGCGCGGGACCTGCTGGTGCGCATCAACCACGCGGGGGTGCCCGCGGGCTGCGAGTTCCTCGACGTGATCTCGCCGCAGTACATCGGCGACCTCGTCGCCTGGGGCGCGATCGGGGCGCGCACCACCGAGTCGCAGGTGCACCGCGAGCTCGCCTCCGGGCTCTCCGCCCCGGTCGGCTTCAAGAACGGCACCGACGGCAACGTGCGCATCGCGGTCGACGCGATCCTCGCCGCGCGGCAGAAGCACCATTTCCTCTCGGTGCACAAGAGCGGGCAGGTGGCGATCGTCGAGACGCGCGGCAACGACGA
>CAZOWR010000246.1:0-4412 GCA_964583645.1 uncultured Enterobacteriaceae bacterium | reverse complement strand
CCAGATCTCGCCCGTGGGCCTGCGGCGCACGAACACCGCATTGAGCGGCTGCCCCGCGCCGATCTTGGCGCGTACGAGGTGGGACCCGCGAGGGGTACAGAATGATCCGTTGCGTTCCCCGAGCCCGTGGCGGGAGGTGGACACAGCGTAGCGCTTCAGGGCTGCGCCGCCGTCGTGGAGCAGCGACAGCTCCTGCCTGCCGGCGTCGATCTCGATCCTCATCGCTTCGCGGCGAAGAATTCCCTGAGCAGGGCGCCGCATTCGTCGGCGAGCAGGCCGCCATCGACCGTGGCGTGGTGGTTGAGCCTCGGCTCGGCGAACAGGTTCACCACGCTGCCCGCGGCGCCCGTCTTCGGATCGGGTGCGCCGAATACCAGCCGCGCGATGCGGGCGTGAAACATCGCGCCTACGCACATGGCGCAGGGCTCCAGCGTCACGTAGAGCGTCGCGCCGGTCAGGCGATAGTTGCCGAGCGCCCGGCAGGCGGCGCGGATCGCCTCGGTCTCGGCGTGCGAAGTCGCATCCGCAGAGGTGATCGGCCGGTTCCAGCCCTCGCCGGCGATGCGGCCATCCACGGCCACCACCGCGCCCACCGGCACCTCGCCCTCGGCCTGCGCGCGGCGCGCAAGCTCGAGCGCGCGCCGCATGCAGGCGGCGTCCGCGTCCTCTACTCCCACTCGATGGTGGCGGGCGGCTTGGACGAGACGTCGTAGACGACCCGGTTCAGGCCGCGCACCTCGTTGATGATGCGGCTGGAGACGCGCGCCAGCAGCTCGTGCGGCAGCTCGGCCCAGTGCGCCGTCATGAAGTCGGTGGTCTGCACCGCGCGCAGCGCGACCACGTGCTCGTAGGTGCGGCCGTCGCCCATGACGCCCACCGAGCGCACCGGGAGGAATACGGCGAACGCCTGCGCCACCCCGTCATACCAGCCGGCGGCGCGCAGCTCCTCGATGAAGATCGCGTCGGCGCGCCGCAGCAGCTCGGCGTACTCGGGCTTTACCTCGCCGAGGATGCGCACGCCCAGGCCCGGCCCCGGGAACGGGTGGCGGAAGACCATCTCGCGCGGCAGGCCGAGCACGAGCCCCAGCTCACGGACCTCGTCCTTGAACAGCTCCCGCAGGGGCTCGAGCAGCTTCAAGTGCAGCGACTCGGGCAGACCGCCGACGTTGTGGTGCGACTTGATGTTCTGTGCTTTCTTGGTCTTCGCGCCCGCCGACTCGATGACGTCCGGGTAGATCGTGCCCTGCGCCAGCCAGCGCGCATCGCGCAGCTTCACGGCCTCGCGCTGGAACGCCTCGACGAAGAGGCGCCCGATGATGCGGCGCTTCTGCTCGGGATCGGCAACGCCCTCGAGCGCGGCGAAGAACTCGCGGCCGGCGTCTACGTGCACCACCTTCACGTGCATGTGCGCGGCGAAGGTCTGCATGACCTGCGCGGCCTCGCCCAGGCGCAGCAGCCCCGTGTCCACGAACACGCAGGTGAGCTGCGCGCCGATCGCGCGGTGCACGAGCGCCGCCGCGACCGACGAGTCGACGCCGCCCGAGAGACCGAGGATGACGTCGTCCGTCCCGACCTCGGCGCGGATGCGCGCCACCGCCTCCCCGGCGTAGTCGGGCATGTTCCAGTCGGCGCCGCAGCCGCAGACCTCGTGCGCGAACCGCGCGAGGATGCGCGCCCCTTGAGCCGTGTGCGTGACCTCGGGATGGAACTGCACCCCGTAGAAGCGCCGTCCCTCGTCGGCCATCGCCGCGATCGGGCAGGCCTCGGTCGAGGCCATGAGCTTGAACCCGGGCGGCAGCTCGACCACCTTGTCGCCGTGGCTCATCCAGACCTTCAGCATGCCGTGCCCCTCGGGCGTGCGAAAGTCCTCGATTGCCTCGAGCAGGCGGGTGTGGCCGCGGGCGCGCACCTCCGCGTAGCCGAACTCCCGGACCCGTCCGGCTTCGACTCTGCCCCCGAGCTGCTGCGCCATGGTCTGCATGCCGTAGCAGATGCCGAGGACCGGCACGCCCAGCTCGAACACCGCGGCGGGCGCCTTGGCGCTGGCCTCGTCGTAGGCCGAGAGGTGGCTGCCCGAGAGGATGACACCGCGCGCGCCGAAGCGGCGCACGAAATCGTCCGCCACGTCCCACGGGTGGATCTCGCAGTAGACCCTTGCCTCGCGCACCCGGCGCGCGATGAGCTGCGTGTACTGGGCGCCGAAGTCGAGGATCAGGATGCGGTCGTGGGCCGGCACGGCAGGCGCCGCGGGCTGGGGCGCGGGAAGCGTGGCGCTCATTCGACCCGGTAGTTGGGGGCTTCCTTCACGATCTGCACGTCGTGCACGTGCGATTCGCGCATCCCGGCGGAGCTGATTTCGATGAACTCGGCGCGCGCGTGGGTCTCCTCGATCGACGCACAGCCGATATAGCCCATGCTCGCGCGCAAGCCGCCGATGATCTGCTGGATCACCCACACCACGCTTCCCTTGTACGGTACCCGGCCTTCGACGCCCTCGGGAACCAGCTTGTCGGTGTTCATTTCGGGGTCCTGGAAATAGCGGTCGGCGGAGCCCTGCTTCATCGCGCCGAGCGAGCCCATGCCGCGGAACGCTTTGTAGGAGCGTCCTTGGTACAGCTCGAGCTCTCCCGGCGCCTCGTCGGTGCCGGCGAACATCGAGCCCAGCATCACGCATGAAGCACCGGCAGCGAGCGCCTTCGCCACGTCGCCGGAATACCTGACGCCGCCGTCGGCGATGCATGGCACGCCACTGCCCTTCAGCGCATGCGCAACGTCCATGATGGCCGTGATCTGCGGCACACCGACGCCTGCCACGACCCGCGTGGTGCAGATCGATCCCGGCCCAAGGCCGACTTTGACGCCATCGACTCCGGCCTTGAGCAACGCCTTGGCGCCCTCGGCCGTGGCGACGTTGCCCCCGACCAGCTGCAGCTTCGGAAAGCGCTTTTTAACCCACCTGAGCCGATCGATGACGCCTTGCGCGTGCCCCGTCGCCGCGTCAACCACGATCAGGTCCACCCCCGCTTCGGCCAGCCGCTCGACGCGCTCCTCCGTTCCACGCCCCACGCCGACGGCAGCTCCCACGCGCAGCTTGCCGTGTCTGTCCTTCGCCGCGTTGGGATGTTCGGTCGCCTTGAGAAAGTCCTTCACAGTGACGAGCCCGCGCAGATGCATGTCCTTGTCGACCACCAGGACGCGCTCCAACCGGTGCTTGTGCATCAGCTCTTTCGCCTTCTCGAGGCTGGCGCCCTCGCGCACGGTGACGAGCTTCGCTTGCGGCGTCATGATCCGCGACACCGGCTGGTCGAGCTTGGTCTCGAAGCGCGTGTCCCGGTTGGTGACGATTCCGACGACGCGGCCGCCCTTGACGACCGGCAGACCGGAGATCTTGCGCTCGCGGGCGAGCGCCATAACCTGTCTCACCTTCATGTCGGGCGCGACCGTGATCGGGTCGCTCAGCACGCCGGACTCGAAGCGCTTGACCTTGGCGACCTCGGCGGCCTGCTCCTTTGTGGTCAGGTTCTTGTGGACGATCCCGATCCCGCCTTCCTGCGCAATCGCGATCGCGAGGCGCGCCTCGGTCACAGTGTCCATCGCGGCAGACACCAGCGGAATGCTCAGACCGAGCTGACGCGAGATGCGGGTTTTCAGGGAAACTTCGCGCGGCAGGACGCGCGAGTAGGCGGGCAGGAGTAGGACGTCATCGAAGGTCAGCGCCTTCTTGATTACCCGCATGTTTCTCCTTATTTGCAAAGCGGCATTATACGCGAGCAAGCGTTTGACGGACACGGAGAAAGCCGCTAGCTTCCCCTCCGAGTCCACCAGAACGCGCGCCGCGCGTTGCTCGAGGTGCAGACATGCGGACCACCATGATCTTTCTCGCCCTGGCGCTCGGCGTCGCCGGGGCGGCGCAAGCCCAGATCAAGTGCTGGACCGGCGCCGACGGCCGCCGCACCTGCGGCGATACGCCGCCGCCGGGGGCCAAGGTGACGACGGTGCGCACGCCCGCCGCGCCGGCCGCTCCCGCGGCGCCTCCCGGGCCGGGAGCCAAGGGCGCGGGCGCCAAGGACGCCAAGAAAGGCCCGCTCACGCCCGCGGAGCGGGAGCAGGAGTTCCGCAAGCGCCAGCAGGAGCAGCAGGAGGCGGCCGCCAAGGCGCAGAAGGAGCAGCAGGACGCCGCGGTGAAGCGCGACAACTGCGCGCGCGCCCGCGAATCGCTCGGGATGCTGGAGAGCGGGCAGCGCGTCGCGCGTACCAACGCCCAGGGCGAGCGCTACTACATCGACGACGCGCAGCGCGAGCAGGAGGCGGCGAGCGCGCGCCAGGCGGTGAAGGAGTGGTGCAACTGAGCCGGCGCGGCTAGCCGGACTTCGCGGATTCGAGGGGTCGGCGAGGGTTAAGTAGTTGATGCG
>CAZOWR010000245.1:0-4432 GCA_964583645.1 uncultured Enterobacteriaceae bacterium | reverse complement strand
CCCGGCACGCTGACAAACAACGGGGGTAAGGGGGCGCTTTGCCCGAAATCCGAAATACACCTCTCGAATCGACGCGCCTTGCCGGCGAACTCGCAAAATCCGCTCGCTCAACGCCCGCTCAACCCGAAATCAGACTACTCGTGAAATATCCGGGCTAAAGCTTCGGCGTGCCCGGCTGCGCGAAGGTCTTTTCGTGGACGCGCTGGCACTCGGCGCAGCGCAGCGCCGCGGGCTGCGCGCGCAGCCGCTCGAAGCCGATCTCGCTGCCGCAATCGGCGCAGCGGCCGTAGCTTCCCGCGGCGAGGCGCGCCGCCGCCGCCGCCAGCTCGCGCAGCTCGGCGAGGTCGCGCGAGAGCTCGGCGTGGTCGATGTCCGAGATGAGGTCCGCGACCGCCTCGTCGGCCTTGTCGGTGACCGGGCCGGCGAGCGCACCGAAGCTCTCCTCGCGGCTGCGCGCGGCGTCGCGCCGCAACTCGGCGTCGAGCGCCTCGCGGCGCCCGTGGATCGCGCCCCGCAGGGTCGCGAGCTGTTCGGGGGTGAGCGGCATGCGTCCTATCTCCTTGTTCTGCAAGCAGCTTGCCGCAGCGGCGGGCGGCCCGCTTGATCTGTGTCAAGTGACCGACACGCGGCAAGTGCATGCTTGCTGCCGGAGGAACGCATGGAACACGACTACGAGGATTTCGAGCTGGTGCACGTCATCAAGCCCTTCCGGCTGGTGGACGAGGAATCCTACGAGCGGGTCTACTGGCGGCGCGACGGCGTGGCGCTGGTGCCGGGCTACTACGTGGCGCGCTGGCCGCGCGGGGCGGCAGTACGCCGCTTCGACGAGGACACGCTGTACAACGGCCCCTACCGGGAGCGCGGGGCGGCCCAGGCGGCGCTCGAGCGCATGCGCAGCCGGCTGCTCGCTCTGCGCGTGGCGCAGCCCGCCGCGGCACGCGCCGCCTAGGCAGCACCCGGCGTGCGGGCGCGCAGGGCCGCCGCGGTGGCGCTGGTGCTCGCGGGCGCGGCGCTCATGCTCGCCGCCCCGCAGACGCTGAGCGGCGCGGTGATGATCGGCCTCGGGATCGTGATCGAGCTCGCCGGCATCGCGCTCGAGCGGCGGCACTGAGCCGCGGCGCGCCAGGCGCTTCTCGCCCACCGCGGCGCCCCCACCATGCGGTGCTCGATGAGTAGCAGCGCGCGCGCGGATCGAGGTCGCGACGAGCGGCTCGAGGGCGGACACGCGGCTATGCTAGCTTAGCCGGGCCAGCCATGCGGGTCCTCGCCGCCGACATCGGCGCCAGCAATGCGCGCTTCGCGATCGCCGAGACCGGCGCGGCGCCGCCGCGCAGGCTGTTCGAGCGAACCTATCCTACGGCGCAGCACCCGGGCTTCGAGGCGGCGCTCGGCGCCTTCCTCGCCGAGCTGCGCGCGGCGCACGGCGAGGCGCTCGCGCCCGAGCGCGCCGCGATCGCGGTCGCGGGGCCGGTGCGCGCGGGCCAAGCGCAGCTTCCCAACCTTCCCTCGTGGACGATCGCGCGGCCCGCCATCGAGGCGTGGCTGGGCCTGGAGGCGCGCGTGCTGAACGACTTCGAGGCGCTCGCGCGCGGCCTGGCGCAGGCCTCGCCCGCCGACTGGATCGAGCTGCAGGCGGGCGAGCCGCAGCCGCAGGCCAACATCGCGCTGGTGGGCGCGGGCACCGGCCTGGGGGTCGCGGCGCTGGTGTGGGACGGGCGGCGCCACCGGCCGCTCGCGACCGAAGCGGGCCACATGTCCTTCGCGCCGCAGGACGAGGCGCAGGACGCGCTGCTGCGCAGCCTGCGCGCGCGCCACGGCCGCGTGAGCGCCGAGCGCGTGCTCTCCGGACCCGGCATCGCCGCGATCCACGAGCTCCTCGAGGGCGCCCCGGCCGAGCCGGCCGCGGCCTCGGCGCGCGCGCTCGACCTCTTCGTCGCCTGCTACGGCGCCTTCGCCGGGGACGTGGCGCTCGCCTTCCTCGCCCGCGGGGGGCTCTACGTCTGCGGCGGCATCGCCGCCAGGCGCGCGGCGCGCCTCGCCCAGGGCGACTTTATCTCCTGGTTCTGCGCCAAGGGGCGTCACCGAGCCCTCGCCGCCGCCATCCCGGTGCGCCTGGTGGTGAACGAGAAGCTCGGGCTTGCCGGGGCCGCGCTCGCCGCGGCGGCGCAGGATTGACCTGCGTCAAGCGGGCGCCGCAGCGCCCGCGTAGCCTCCGGCCATGGCGACGAGAAGGCGGCGATCCACCCCCGCCGCGAGACGCCCCTCGCGCAAGCGGCCGGCGCCATGCGAGACGTTTCCCTACCGCCGGGGGAACGGCGGCGTTATATTGAGGTCGCGGCGTATTTCATCGCCGAGCACGAGGGCTTTGCGCCGGGGCGCGCGCTGGATCACTGGCTGCGCGCCGAGGCCGAGATCGGGAAGCTGACGGAGGCCGGGTTGGCGTGACCGCAATGCGCAACGGGCCGGAGGCCCCGGACCTGCGGCTGGGCAGCACGCTCACCCGCGACGTCTATGCCCTCATCCTCGCCGGCGGCCGCGGCACGCGCCTCAAGGCGCTCACCGACTGGCGCGCCAAGCCCGCGGTGCCCTTCGCGGGCAAGTTCCGCATCGTCGACTTCACGCTCTCCAACTGCGTCAACTCGGGGGTGCGCCGCATCGGGGTGGCCACGCAGTACAAGGCGCAGAGCCTGATCCGCCACCTGCAGCGCGGCTGGAGCTTCCTCGACGGGCGGTTCGGCGAGTTCATCGACCTGCTCCCCGCGCAGCAGCAGGTCGAGGAGCAGTGGTACCAGGGCACCGCGGACGCGGTGTTCCAGAACCTCGCCATCCTGCGCCGCTCGGGCTGCCGCCACGTGCTGGTGCTCTCGGGCGATCACGTCTACAAGATGGACTACGGGCGGCTCCTCGCCCAGCATGCCGCGCGCCAGGCCGACATGACGGTGGCCTGCCTCGAGGTGCCGCTGGAGGAGGCGCGCGAGTTCGGCGTCATGAGCGTGGACGAGGCCGACCGCATCACCGGCTTCGCCGAGAAGCCGCGCGAGCCGCAGCCGATCCCGGGGCAGCCGGGAGAGGCGCTCGCGAGCATGGGCGTGTACGCGTTCAATGCCGAGTTCCTCTACGAGCAGCTGATACGGGACGCCGACGACCCGCGCTCGAGCCACGACTTCGGCAAGGACGTGATCCCGCACGTGGTGCAGCGCTACCGCGTCTACGCGCACCGCTTCGCCGAGAGCTGCGTGGGCATGACCGCCCGGCGCCCGTACTGGCGCGACGTCGGGACGCTCGACGCCTACTGGGAAGCCAACATAGAGCTGACCAAGGTGACGCCGGAGCTGAACCTGTACGACGAGCAGTGGCCCATCTGGACCCACCAGGAGCAGCTGCCGCCGGCGAAGTTCGTGTTCGACGAGCAGTCGCGGCGCGGCAGCGCGGTCGACTCCATGGTCTCGGGCGGCTGCATCGTCAGCGGCGCGACGGTGCGCCGGTCGCTGCTCTTCTCCAAGGTGCGCGTCGAGGAGCACGCGCTCGTCGAGGACTCGGTGGTGCTGCCCGACGTGCTGGTGGGGCGCGGCGCGGTGCTGCGGCGCGCGATCGTGGACCGGCGCTGCCGGATTCCCGAGGGCATGCGCATCGGCGTGAACCCGGAGGGGGACCGCCAGCGCTTCTGCATCAGCGAGCGCGGCGTGACGCTCGTCGTCCCCGAGATGCTCGGCCAGCGCGCGCACCCGCTGCGCTGATTCCGCGCTTCGCGTACGGGCTTTCCGCAGGCACGGTTTGTTTCGCCTGCGACCCTGTGCTAAACAGGTCCGCCTGCCCGCATGCTGACCGACCAGGACATCCATCTGTTCCGCGAAGGGACCCATTGCCGCCTGTACCGGCGGCTCGGGTGCCATCTCGACCCCGACGGCCGGGGCGCGCGCTTCGCGGTCTGGGCGCCGAACGCGAAAGCGGTGTCGGTGATCGGCGACTGGAACGGCTGGGACCCCGCCGCCGACCGCCTCGCGGCGCGCCGGGAGGACAGCGGCATCTGGGAAGGCCGCGTCGCGGGCGTCGAACGCGGCCAGGCCTACAAGCTGAGGATCGAATCGAGCGTCGGCGGCCACGTCGCCGACAAGGCCGATCCCTTCGCCTTCCACGCCGAGGTGCCGCCCGCGACCGGCTCGCGCGCCTGGTCGCTCGAGTACCAGTGGAGCGACGCGGAGTGGATGGCGACCCGCGCGCCGCGCAACGCGCTCGATGCGCCGATCTCGATCTACGAGCTGCACCCGGGCTCCTGGCGGCGCTCGAACGGCCGGCTCCCCGGCTGGCGCGAGCTCGCGCACGCACTCGCCGACTACTGCCGCGAGATGAGCTTCACGCACGTCGAGCTGCTGCCCGTGATGGAGCACCCGTTCTACGGCTCCTGGGGCTACCAGTGCACCGGCTACTTCGC
>CAZOWR010000244.1:0-4452 GCA_964583645.1 uncultured Enterobacteriaceae bacterium | reverse complement strand
GATCGAGCACCGCCATGCGCCGCGGCGCGATCTCGTTCAGGTGCTCGCGCATGCAGTCTTCGAGGATGGTGAGGTCCACGGTCTGGTTGGCTTTCGACACGCCGATGCGCTCGGCGAAGCGCCAGAAGCCCTCGGGCGTGTAGCCGCGCCGCCGCGCCCCGGCCAGGGTCGGCATGCGCGGATCGTCCCAGCCATCGACGTACTTGCCCTCGACCAACTCGATCAGCTTGCGCTTGGAGAGCACGGTGTGGGTGAGGTTGAGGCGCGCGAACTCGATCTGCTGGGGCAGCGGGCGCTTGAGCAGCCCGCCGTCGGCGAGGTGGTTCAGCAGCCAGTCGTAGAACGGCCGCTGGTCCTCGAACTCGAGCGTACAGAGCGAGTGGGTGATGCCCTCGACCGCGTCCTCGAGGGGATGCGCATAGGTGTACATCGGGTAGATGCACCACTTGTCCCCGGTGCGGTGGTGGGTCGCCTTCTTGATGCGGTAGAGCACCGGGTCGCGCAGGTTGATGTTGGGCGAGCGCAGGTCGATTCTGGCCCGCAGGACGTGCGCGCCGTCGGCGAATTCGCCCGCCTTCATGCGGCGAAGCAGGTCGAGGTTCTCCTCGGGGGTGCGCGAGCGGAAGGGGGAGTCGGTGCCCGGATGGGTGAAGTCGCCCCGGCTGCGGCTCATCTCCTCGGCAGATTGGGAATCGACGTAGGCGAGGCCGGCGCCGGCGAGGTGCTCGGCCGCCTGGTACATGAAGTCGAAGTAGTCCGAGGCGTACAAGGCCTTGCCGTCGAACTCCGGCACCAGCCACTTCACGGTGTCGATGATGGAATCTACGTACTCCTGCTCTTCCTTCTCCGGGTTGGTGTCGTCGAACCGCAGGTTGCAGCGCCCCCCGTACTCGCGCGCCAGCCCGAAGTTGAGGCAGATCGACTTGGCGTGCCCGAAGTGCAGGTAGCCGTTCGGCTCCGGCGGAAAGCGCGTGACGATGGTCTTGTGCTTGCCCGAGGCGAGGTCCGCCTCGATGACCTGCTTGATGAAGTTGGAGGTGGAGGGCGGCTGCGGCTTGTTCACGAGGCGAATTTTACAGCCCCGGTTATGATCGGCCGATGCAGCTCGGCTTCTTCACCATGCCCATGCACCCGCCGGGGCGAGACTACACGCAGACGCTCAAGGAAGACCGCGAGGCGGTGCTGCTCGCCGAGCGCCTGGGCTTCGCCGAAGCCTTCATCGGCGAGCACGTGGCGGACCGCTGCGAGACCATCCCCTCGTGCCTCTCGTTCATCGCGAGCCTCGCGCACGAGACGCAGCGCATCAGGCTCGGCAGCGGCACGGTGAACCTCCCCAACCGCCACCCCGCGGAGGTCGCGGCGCACGCGGCGATGGTGGACCACCTGCTGGAGGGGCGCTTCCTCTTCGGCATCGGCCCGGGCGGGCAGCGCGCGGACATGGAGGTGATGGGCAACCTCGAGCAGGACCGCAACGCCATGTTCGTGGAGTCGATCGACCAGATCCTCGCGATCTGGGCCGGGTCGCCGCCCTACGACATCGAGGGGCGGTTCTGGAAGATCAGCACGCGGCGCACGCTGATCGAGGCGGCGGGGCAGGGGGTGTTCGTCAAGCCGTTCCAGCAGCCGCATCCCCCGATCGTGGTGACGGCGATCCTGCCGAATTCCCGCGGCCTCACGCAAGCCGCGGCGCGCGGCTGGCAGCCGATCTCGGCCAACTTCCTCCAGCCGAACGGCGTCGCCACCCACTGGCCGAAGATCGCCGAGGGGCACGAGCGGGCAGGGAGAAAAGCGAAGTGGGAGGACTGGCGCGTGGCGAAGAGCATCTTCGTCGCCGACGAAGCCGCCACGGCCCGGTGCTATGCCGGCGACGTCAACGGCGCCTACGGCTTCTACTACTGGAACCTGCTCGAGAAGCGGCGCCTCTCCCGGCAGCTCGCCAATTTCAAGGCCGACCCGGCGATGCCGGACGAAGCGGTGACGGTGGAGTACCTGCTCGATACGTTGGTGATCGCGGGGACGGTGGAGGAGGTGGTGGAGAAGCTCCTCGCGTTCCGCCAGACCACCGGCCCCTTCGGCACGCTGCTCTACACCGGCCACGACTGGGCGGAGCCGGAGCTCGCGCGCCGCTCGATGGAGCTGATGGCGCTCGAGGTGATGCCGCGGCTGAACGCGGCGCTCGGCGAAGGCTAGCGCGCCGCCTTCACCGCGCGGGCGAGCGCCTCGGCGAGCGTGCGCGCCTCGGCCTCGCTCACGTGGCTGGCGAAGAGCCGCACTATCTCAGCCTCGTACACCGGCCACATGCGCCTGCGCATGGCGCGCCCGGCGCGCGTCAGCACCAGGTCGTAGCCCCTCCCGTCCTCGGCCGAATCCCGCCGCTCGATCAGGCCGGCCGCCTGCAGCCGGTCGGCAAGGCGCGAGAGGTTCGGGCGCGAGAGCACGACGCGGCGCGCCAGCTCGTGCATGCGCAGCCGCCCGCCCCCGGCCTTCTCCAGCTCCCAGAGCACGTCGTACCAGGCGAGCGGGGGCAGGCCGGCGGCCGAGAGCGCCGCCTCGACCCGCTCCGTGAGGTTCGCATGGGCCGTAAGCAGCACCGCCCAGGCATGGTGTTTCGCTTCGGAAATCATGGCGTTGGGGGAGTCTAGGCGAAGGTAGTTGCAAATGCAAGCATATCGGCATATAGTTGCATCTGCAACCACAACCTTCCCAAGGAGAATCCCGTGCAAGCCCTGAAACTGATCGAGACCAGGGACCTCGCCGCGAGGCTCGCCGTCGGCAAGCCCCCCGTGCTGGTGGAAGCGCTGCCCGAGAAGTACTACGACGACTGGCACCTGCCGGGCGCGCACCACCTGCCGCACGACCGGGTGGACGCGCTCGCCGCGACGGTGCTGCCCGACCGGCACGCCGAGATCGTCGTCTACTGCGCGAGCCGGACCTGCCAGAACTCGCACATCGCGGCGCGCCGCCTCGTGCAGCTCGGCTACGCCAACGTCGCCGTCTACCCCGGCGGCAAGCAGGAGTGGCAGGAGGCCGGGCTGCCGGTGGAGGGCGCGGCGCAGCCCGCGTAGCTACATCGCGCGGAACAGCTCCGCGAACACGCGGCTCACCGGCAGCGTCTCCTTGCGCCGCCTCAGGCGCAGGGCGACGCGGCCGGATTCGTCGCGCACCGCCGCGGCCACCTCGTCCAGGTTGACGATCGTGCCGCGGTGGATGCGGCGGAAGCGCTCCGGGAGCCGCGGCTCGAGCTCCCTGAGCGGCGTGCGGATGAGCGACTCGCCCTCCGGGGTCACCACGCTCGTGTACTTGTCGGCGGCCTGGAAGTAGCAGACCTCGCCGATCGGGATCAGCTTCACGGCGTTGCCGGAGGAGGCGCGCACCTCGCGCAACGGTTCCGCGCCTGCCCTCGGAGCGAGCGCGGCGCGCAGCTGCGCCGCGAGCTTCTCGAGCGCGCCGCCCGCGCCAAGCCGCTCCTTCAGCCGCGCCACGGTCACCGCGAGCCGCGCTTCCTCCAGCGGCTTGAGCAGGTAGTCGGCCGCCGCGAGCTCGAAAGCCTCGAGCGCGTGCTCGTCGTAGGCGGTGACGAACACGATCGCCGGCACCGCCTCGCCGAGGCGCTCGGCGAGCTCCTCGGCCACCTCCAGCCCCGAGAGTCCCGGCAGGCGGATGTCGAGGAACGCGAGCTCGGGGCGCAGCCGCTCGGCGAGCGCGAGCGCCTCGTCGCCCGTCGCCGCCACACCCGCAATCTCCAGCTCCGGCCAGGCCTGCGCGAGCGCTTCCTTCAGCCGCGCGGCAAGCAGCGGCTCGTCCTCGGCGATGAGCGCGCGCACGGTCACTTCGGCAGCCGCAGCGTCACGGTGACGCCGCCCGAGGTGTTGGCGCCGTAGGTGAGCGAGGCGCGGCCGCCGTAGGCGGCGGCAAGGCGCTGCCGGACGTGCTCGAGCCCGACCCCCGCGCCCCCCTCGCGCGAGGCGCCCGGCCCCTGGCCGGTGTCGGCGATCTCGATCACCAGCTCACCGCCGTCCTCGCGCGCCGCCACCGCGACCTCCCCGCCGTCTGCCTTCGGCTCCAGGCCGTGCCGGATCGCATTCTCCGCCAGCGGCTGCAGCAGCATCGGCGGCAGGCTGACCCCGGCGAGCGCTTCAGGGCACTCGATGCGGAACCTGAGCCGATTCTCCATGCGGATCGCGATCAGCTCGAGATAGCCGCCGAGCAGCGCCAACTCCTCGCCGAGCGTGGCGCGCTCGCGCCGCGCGGTCTCCAGCGTCGCGCGCAGGAACCGGTTGAGATGGCCGAGCATGGCGCGCGCCTTCGCCGGGTCGGCGCCGATCAGCGCGTCGAGGTTGGCGAGCGTGTTGAAGAGGAAGTGCGGCTCGATCTGCGCCTGCAGCAGCCGCAGGCGCGCCTCGAGCGCCTGGCGCGCGAGCTCGGCGCCGCGCTCGCGCGCGCAGAAGAAGA
>CAZOWR010000243.1:0-4469 GCA_964583645.1 uncultured Enterobacteriaceae bacterium | reverse complement strand
CAGCTCCTCGTCCACGTGCGGGCCGTAGCTGTCGGCGGTGTCGAAGAAGTTGACGCCGAGCTCGAGCGCGCGCCGCAACACCGCATGCGCCGCCTTGCGGTCCCCCGGTGGCCCCCAGACCTGCGGCCCGCAGACGCGCATCGCGCCGAAGCCCATGCGGTGGACCGTGAGGTCGCCGAGCCTGACGGTTCCCGCGGCCGCCGCGTTCATGCGGCATAGAATAATCGAGTGGACATCGCCGTGCTAGGCGCGGGCCCCGCGGGCCTGCTCTTCTCCCTGCTCGCGAAGCGGCGCTTTCCGCGCTGGCAGGTGCGCGTCGCGGAGCAGAACCCGGCGGACGCGACCTTCGGCTTCGGCGTGGTGTTCTCCGCGGGCGCGCTCGGCTTCCTCGAGCGCGATGCGCCCGAGCTGCACGCGCGCCTCGCCGAGCGCATGCACGCCTGGCCGATCCAGCGCGTCGTGCATCGGGGCGAGCGCGTCGACCTCGACGGCAACGGCTTCTCGGCGATCGGCCGGCTCGCGCTGCTCGAGTTCCTCCAGTCGCTGTGCCTGGAGGCGGGCGTGGTGCTCGAGCACGGGCGCGTGGTCGGCTCGCTCGGCGAGCTCGGCAGCCCGGATCTGATCGTCGGCGCGGACGGCGTCAACTCGCTCGTGCGCCGCAGCCGCGAGGCCGAGTTCCAGCCGCGCATCGAGTGGCTCGAGAACCGCTTTGCATGGTACGGCGTCGCGCTCCCCTTCGAGTGCCTCACGCTCACCTTTCGCGAGAGCGCGCACGGCGCGTTCGTCGCGCATCACTACCGTTATGCCGCGGACATGAGCACGTTCATCGTCGAGTGCGACGAGCCGACCTGGCGCCGGGCGGGCCTCGACCGGATCCCGGACGAGGGCTCGCGCGCGCTGTGCGAGAAGGTGTTCGCCGAGGAGCTTGAGGGCCGGCACCTGGTCTCGAACAAGTCGGTGTGGCGCCGCTTTCCGCTGCTCTCGAACGCGCGCTGGAGCGCCGGCAACGCGGTGCTGATCGGCGATGCGCTGAAGACCATGCACTTCTCGATCGGCTCGGGGACGCGCGCCGCGTTCGAGGACGCGATCGCGCTCGATCGCGCGCTCGGCGAGGCGGGGGAGGACGTGCCGGCGGCGCTCGCCGCCTTCGAGCGCGAGCGCCGCCCGGTGGTCGAGAAGCTGCACGCGGCGGCCAACCTCAGCTCCTGGTGGTACGAGCGCTTCCCCGAGAAGATGGCGCGCTTCGACGCCCTGGGGCTCGCCTACGACTACATGACCCGCAGCGGGCGCGTGAGCGAGGAGCGGCTGCGCCGCACCGCCCCGGCGTTCATGGCGAGAATGGCGGCGCGGCGATGATCGGCGCGGTGCGCGGCTGGGTGGAAGAGGCCGCGCGCGTCGTGGCGCTGACCGGGGCGGGCATCTCGACCGACTCCGGAATTCCCGACTTCCGTGGGCCGAAGGGCGTATGGACGCGCAACCCCAAGGCCGAGAAGCTCTCCGACATCCGCTACTACATGGCCGACCCCGAGGTGCGCCGGCTCTCCTGGCAGAGCCGGCTGGAGAGCGCCGCCTGGTACGCCAGGCCCAACGCGGGGCACGCCGCGCTCGCGGCGCTCGAGCGCCGGGGGAAGCTGCACGCGCTCATCACGCAGAACATCGACGAGCTGCACCAGATGGCGGGCAACTCGCCGCAGCGCGTCATCGAGGTGCACGGCACCATGCGCAAGGCGGTGTGCATGGGCTGCGGCCGGCTCGGGCCGATGCTCGAGACGCTCGAGCGCGTGCGCGCGGGCGAGGCCGACCCGGCGTGCCGCGCCTGCGGCGGGATCCTCAAGAGCGCCACCATCTCCTTCGGCCAGAACCTGGTTCCCGAGGTCATCGATCGCGCCATGCAGGCCGCGTCCGAGGCGGAGCTGTTCCTCGCGGTGGGGACGAGCCTGCAGGTCTACCCGGTCGCGGGCACCGTGGAGCTCGCGCGCGCGGCCGGGGCCAAGATCGTGATTCTCAACGCGCAGCCGACACCGTTCGACGATGTCGCGGACGCGGTGCTGCGCGGGTCGATCAGCGAGGTGCTGCCGCGGATCTGCGGCGGCGGCTAACCGTAGGGCGTCTCGGTCCTGCGCCTGAGCGGGTAGACGAGCTGCCCCAGCCACGGCGTCAGGCCGGCTCCTCCCGCCAGAGCGCGAGCGCCTTCATCGCCGGGAAGTCGTTGAACGAGAAGAGCACCGCGTCTTCTCCGCCCGCGGCGCCGTGGCGGTACGGGGTCCAGGAGGGAACGCAGAAGACGTCCTTCTCCTCCCAGTCGAAGCGCTGCCCCCCCACTTCGGACCAGCCGCGGCCGGTGGCCACCTGGCAGATCACGCTTCCCGTATGCCGTCTCGCCGTGCCCCCGGATCGGATCAGCTCCAGCCGCGCCCCCATCGTCGGCATCACGTCGCCGCCCGTGAGCGGGTTGCGGTACGCGTAGACGGCGCCATCCCTCTTCAGCGCCTTGTAGCACTCGTCCCACTTGTAGAGAAACGAGGGCGAGTAGGGCTTCGACCAGCCTTCGCGCGGCGCCGGCACGGCGAGCGGCGTCTGCACCGCCTGCGGATGCACCTCGAAGAAGTTCGCGTCGAGCGAGTTCATCAGCGGGATGTCGAGCCCGTCCTGCCACACGCATTGCGTGCCATCCGCCTCCACGCCGTGGTCGTGCCAGGTGCCGTTCGGCGTCAGCACGAAGTCGCGCGCACCGAGCGCCATGCGCTCGCCGTCGACCACGGTGTAGGCGCCGCGGCCCTCCATCACGAAGCGCAGCGCGCTCGCCTGGTGGCGGTGCGCGGTGGTCGACTCGCCCGGGTCCATGACCTGGATCCCGGTGTAGAGCAGGCCGACGGCCGCGCTCCATTCCTTGCGCCCGGGATTCACGAGCATGACCACGCGCCTCGCCGCCTTCTCCGCCGAGACCAGCGCCGGCGCGCGGCGCACGAGCGGCTCGACCTCCCGCCACTTCCAGATCGTCGGCACCGACTTCGGCTGCGGATACCAGGGCTCGATCTCGTTGGCCACCGCCCACAGCGCGCCCAGGCTGCGGCCCTCGAGCTCCCGGTAGTAGGCCTCGAGCTGGGGAGTGTCTTCGACGTTCGCGCGGCCGAGGATGTTTTCGCGTTTCATGGCCGCCAAGTCTACCCCCGGGCGGCGCCGGCGGGTCTTCACGCCCGCAGCTTGAAGCGCCGGATCTCCATCGCGGGCGCTGGCAGGGCGCGATGCTCGCTTTCACGTGCGAGCACGACGAAGGTCCGCGGCTTGACGAGCCGGCTGTCGCGCCGTTCCTGCGCCACATCGCCGCCGCGAACAGCGCGTCCGCGCATGAACTATAGTGCTGCGCTCGGCGGCGCCCTGCCAGTGCTGGCGCCTGAATCGTCGCGCGAAGAGAGTGGCGCGGGGTGCTGCACTATGGTGCCTCTGGGCGCCGGGCGGCCGGCGCAGGGCGCCGGCTACTTGCGCGGCCGAAACGGCGGCAATAGACTGGCTCACCCACGTGTTCAGGAACTTTTCCAGGAGGGGGACCAGATGATCAGAACCGTTCTCGCCGGCCTGCTGTCGGCCGGCTTGGCGCTCGGCGCCGGCCCGGCGCTGGCGCAGCAGAAGGTCAAGATCGGCTTCATCAGCACGCTCTCGGGCCCGCAGGGGGTGATCGGCGAGCACATGAAGAACTCGGTCGAGCTCGCGCTCGATCACCTCGGGCGCAAGGTCGGGGGGCTGGAGGCCGAGGTGATCTACGGCGACGACCAGTTCAAGCCGGACGTCGGCGTGCAGGTCGCGCAGGAGATGCTGCAGAAGCACCAGGTGGACTTCGTCGCCGGCATCATCTGGTCCAACGTCATGATGGCGGTGTCGCCCGTGGTGACGGGCGCGGGCAAGGTCATGGTCGGCACCAACGCGGGCCCCAGCCCGCTCGCGGGCGCGCAGTGCAACGCGCTGCACGTCAACGTCTCCTGGCAGAACGACCAGACGCCCGAGGCGATGGGCAAGCACATGCAGGACCTGGGTCTCTCGGACGTCTACATCATGGCGCCCAACTACCAGGCCGGGAAGGACATGCTGACCGGCTTCAAGCGCTACTTCAAGGGCAAGATCGCCGACGAGGTGTACACCAAGCTCGGCCAGGCCGACTACCAGGCCGAGATCTCGCAGCTGCGCGCCAAGAGCCCGAAGGCGGTGTTCGTGTTCTACCCGGGCGGCATGGGGATCCAGTTCCTCAAGCAGTGGGACCAGGCCGGCCTGCGCGACAAGATCCCGCTCTACTCGGTGTACACGGTGGACGAGATCACGCTGCCGGCAGTGAAGGAAGCCGCGCTCGGGCAGTGGGAGACGCGCTACTGGAGCCCGGACCTGAAGAACGCGGCGAACCAGAAGTACGTCGCCGACTACCGCAAGAAGTACGGCAAGTGGCCGGTGTTCTACGGCGCGCAGAGCTACGACGGCAT